>JAFSSS010000018.1 GCA_017450925.1 Ruminococcus sp.
CCCCGCAAGGGCTCTGCCCTTGACCCGCCAGGGCTACCGCGCCCTGGACTGCGGAATGCGCTTCGCGGTCTTTCTCCCACACTTTTTTCGATTCCGCCGACAGTCTATCTTTGCCGCCCGCACTATCTTTGCGTCGGCGGAGTTGGGTGCAGGGGCACGCCCCTGCTTAGAAGAGCTTCTGGAGTCTTTCGAGGTATGCTATGGATTCGTTCATCTTGTTCTTGCCGAAGGACTTGTTCATATATACTACCAGCTCTCTTAATTCATCCCTCAACATCGCAAGGTTCAAGGACTCAAATTTGCGGAAGATCTTCGTCGCCAGTACATAGTCGATACCGTCTAATTCCTCTCCGCCGCAGGCTACATATACAGGTACAAACAGTCCCATTTGCTTTAAGATACGGTTACCGAAGGCTACTCGCAGCTTCTCGATCACCCATAGGTCAAGCTGCTGTATCTTTCTAAGGTTCTCCTGCGAGATCGGATAGGTCTCAAAGGCTGTGTCAAACAGCTGCTGCAGGTGGTCGTAGCCCAAATTGAGCGGCCCTGTCTCGGGTGCGTCAAATGCTATACCCTTTGCATCAAGGTTGATAGGCTGGGCACGGTCGTAAACCTTATCAGAGATAGCGTAGGTCGAATCATCGTTGTTAGCTGTTCCGATATACCACACGTTCTGCGGGATGACCAGCTTGCCGCGGTCAAGCTTGATCGGGTCGGTACTCCATACGTTGGGTACGATGTCCAGCTCCCACTCGTCGGCGTTGGGCATTTCAAGGATAGAGAGCATCTCCGCGAAGTAATACTCGACACGGGCGATGTTCATCTCATCGAGAAGTATCAGGTTGACATCGTTATTATAGTTGGATGAATAGATACGCTTGAGGACCTCGGTCTCGTTGAAGTTCTTGGTAAATTCGTTGAAGTAGCCGAAAAGCTCGGTACGGTCACGCCACGAGGGCTGTACCGATGCGATCGTGGTATCATTCTGCAGGAACTTTCCGAAGGAGTAAGGCAGTGAGGTCTTACCTGTACCGGAGATACCCTGCAGGATTATCAGCTTGGTGGAAGCCATACCCGCTATGAACAGGCGTATCGTCTTGATATCGTAATAGAGGTGCATCTTGGAGCAGGCGAAGTTGCGGTACATTTCGCAGATCTGCTCGAGGGTGATGTCGTTGTTGTACTCGGGCGGAGTATAATTCTTGTAGAAGCTGTCCACCTCAAGCAGACGGGAGAAGCGCTTGTCTGCGGTCTGAACGACGCCGTCCTCGACCACTTGAGCGGCCTCCTCGCCGCCCTCCTCGCCCTGATAGGAGGCTGCTCCTCCGGCGAGGGAAAGACCGGTTGCGCCGGCAGGCAGACCCATTTGCGCCACCTTCATAGCCATGATCTCGTCCTTTTCCTTGGTCATCTTCAGAACCTGCCGCTGGAGATCGGCGATCTCCTCCAGCAGATCCTCGTTGGAGACGATAGAGTGTCTGAACCGCACATATTTTCTGATGACAAGCACGATGATAAAAGCGAGCAGCACGAACACTGCGACCACGAGGATGATCGCCAGTATCGCAAGTATCCAGCCCAAAGCCCCGAAGTTAGCGGAGTAGGTCTTGAAGATGTCTATGTAATTCTTTATGTTGAAGATCTGTGCAAAGCCCTTTCCGATGCCGGAAAAGATCATTCCGAAGCCTTTGAGCATTTCGGAAATGAATGCAAAGAACCATTTCAGAAATTCGTTCATATTATTCTCCGATCATATTTGATTGTTTGACCTGCTGTGACCTGTATCAGCTTTCATCCGCGGGAGCAGCTTCGGCCTTTTCAGCGGCTTCGGCGGCGGTCTCCTCTGCCTTTTCGGCGGCCTCGGTGACGGCCTCTTCCGCTTTTTCAGCGGTCTCGGTCACAGTCTCCTCTGCCTTTTCAGCGGTCTCGGCGACGGTCTCCTCTGCCTTTTCGGCGGCCTCGGCAGCGGTGCCTGCGGCATCACCGCCGGCAGCTTTCTGACTTGCGAGGTATTCCTCGATAGCCCGGCGCTTGATCTCCTCCTCGTCGGACTCGCTTAGCTTGGGCTTTCTGACCTCAAGCAGGGTGGCGATGAACTTATAAAGCTCAAACAGGAAGAACAGAGCTATAGGAATGATTATGCAGCAGAAGAAGCCTGTCCTTGTGCTCAGGAAGCGCATCACCTTGCCGAAGCCGGGGATACGCATACCCGTCCACTTGCCGACAACGTCGCCGGCGGCGGCGGGGATATCGTCGTCCATGCCGTTGTTATCGCCGCGTGTTACGAAGGAACGGGAGCCGTTCTCTTCGAGTATGGACACGATCCTATGGGTGTTCTTAACGCGCTGACCCTCAATGATCGTCCAGAAGGTGATAACGTCGCCCTCCTGGAGGGAGTTGATGTCATCGACCTCACGGCAGATTATCAAGTCATCCACCTTAAAGGTCGGTTCCATTGAAGCGGTCTCAACGGTCATGGGCATAAACCCGAAGAGGCTTGGCGTGCCGTTGTTGCGTCCGCTGGAAAAGACCAGTATAGTTATCAGCAGTGCAAACACCAGCAGCACCCATGCCAGAACATTCAGAATGATTTTAAGCGCCTTTTTCATAATTTACTCCCCTTATATCAAGTTGATTCAACGATCTTAAAGTCCATACCGAGCTTCATCGTTCCGCCTATCAGATCATTCAGGCAGTCGGGATCGTTGCCCTCCAGCCAGATGACGATAGTGTATTTATCCTTTTCCTGCGGCTCCAGCCCCTCGCGGGTATTGCGCATCACGATCGTGGATGACAAAAACTCGCTGTCGCAGTCGCTTTCCTTGCCGCTGCCGTTTGACTTGGTCTTGCCGTAAACAGTCCTTTCGCCGTTCACATAGACCGCAACGCGGATAGCCTCGTCAATGTGCTGGGTGACGTTCTCGATATTCATTTGACCCTCATAGCTCAAGGTATCGCTTCCGGCATTTATCAGATAAAAGGTATAGGCGATATAGCTTTCGCCGTTGTGGCTGCCGTTTATCATATCCACATTTTCCGGCAGGTCGTTGCCGCTGATATTGGTCATATCATAGACGATATCCGCATTCAGCACCGAGATCGTGTTGTTATACTCGGGGGTCTCGGAAAGGGTGAGCCCTTGCCGCATCATATCGTACTTATTGATTTTGACCGTAAAGCTGCCGAACTTGTCATAAAAATATGATATCGCATAGGCTATTGCGATTATTGCCACAAGTATGATGACCAGCAGTGCAAGGATACGGGTGATGACAGTATATTTCTTAACCTCTTTGGACTGTCGTCGCAGCGCCAGCACATCAACTATCTTGTTTTCCTTCTCTTTTTTATCAGCCAAGGTCATTCTCCTTTCTTGGGTAATAAAAGGGAACAGCTTTATTCATCGTTCTTTCTCCTTACAAAACGTTCTGCGATATACTTGCCTGTCAGCGGGCCTGCGCAGTAGCTGCAGCCGTAGGAAAACAGCTGCTCGGCCTGCAGCGAGCCTGTAACGCCGTCGGCGATAGCCGAGGCATCCAGCTCGGTGATAAAGTCGATCATGGACTTTACGGCCGCATCGCCCCGCTCGCTCTTTCCGAGGAAGTGAGCCACCTCGGGCGAGAGCATGACATAATCCACGCTGAACTCTGAAAGCTTCATCATCGGGCAGCTGTCGGAGCCGAAGCCCTCAAGCATAAAATGAAAGCCCCTGTTGCGGAGGTTCTTAAGCACGTTGGAAGCAGAGCCGTCCTGCTCCTCCAATATCTTTGAGGAAAGGGAGAAGCATATTTTATTGGTATGCACCTCAAGATGCTCACAGAACTCCATAAGATTACGCTCGGCACGGACATCCCTTAGATACTCCGCGGGCATATAGACTGACAGCCACTCGTAGGGCACGTCACGCTCGATGAACTTTTTGGCAGACTCCATAGCCTGGACGACCTCCAGCTCAAACAGCGCCACGCACTGATTTGTGACCTCGGCCACATCCCGGAAATTCTCGGGCGTGAGCGTTCCGAGGCCGGGGGTGTTCAGCCGTGTCTGGGACTGATAAAAAGCTGTATTTCCGCTGGACGACTCTCTGATAGGGCGATAATACAGTTCAACTGCACGCAATCCTCCCACCAAAGTCTGTATCTCCTCTGCCACACAGCACACCTCCCGTCAAACCGTTCAAGTAGAGAAACTCTATTTTATTATACAACAAATCGCACAATTTGTCAATAAATCAGAGACCGTTTTTTGAATGTTTTTGAAAAAGTTTCTTACAAACAGCAAAAAAGCATCGCACTGGCGATGCTTCGAGCCAACACTTTATTCAATGCCCGGTCTCACGGAACGTGAGACCGGGCATTGAAACGGCATTGTGATGTCATCCGCTGATGACATCTCTGACCTCAAGGGTCTTTTGGTCGAGGAGCAGGAAATGGGCCTTTCTGCCGGGGGCAATGCTGCCGTATCTGTCGGCGATGCCCACTGAACGCGCGGGGGTCGAGGTCGCGGCGGCTGCGGCGGCCTCCGGGGGGATGCCCATTTCGACGGCGGCTTTAAGACAGGCGGCAAGGTCGGTGACGCTGCCGGCGAGAGTACCGTCCGGCAGACGGGCCTCGCTGCCGCGCTTGATGACCCTCTGTCCGCCCAAGGAATACTCCCCGTCGGGCATACCTGTCGCTTCCATGCTGTCGCTGATAAGGATGATGCGGTCTGAAAAAAGCCGGAAGGCTGCTCTGACAGCCGTGGCGGAGGAATGGACTCCGTCGCATATGATCTCAACAAAGCAAGGGCTGTCAAGGGCGGCGCCGATAACGCCGGTATCGCGGTGGTGAAATGGAGGCATTGCGTTATACAGATGCGTGACGTGGTCGGCACCGGCGGCAAAGGCCTCCATAGCGGCGGCATAGCCGGCGGCGGTATGCCCTGCCGAAAAACGGAACTCTCCCCTGCACTCACGGATAAGCTCCGATGCACCCTCCAGCTCCGGGGCGAGGGTCACGAGTCTTATAAGCCCGCCGGCGGCTCTCTGCCAGCGGCGGAGCTTTTCCGCCGAGGGCGGAAGGATATTCCCGGCCTTTTGGGCTCCGCACCTTTCCGGCGAGATAAAGGGTCCCTCAAGGTGTATCCCGGCGACCGCCGCCCTGCCGGGATGCTCCGAAGCGGCATAGGCGCGGATGTTCTCAAGGGCGCTTACAAGCTCCTCCTCCGGAAGGGTCATGGTCGTGGGGAGAAACGCGGCGACGCCTCTTGAATATTCATAGGCAGCCACGGCGTCCAGCGCGGCAGGCTCCGGGCGGCAGACATCTGCGCCCGCACAGCCGTGCAGGTGGATATCCACAAGCCCCGGCAGCACATAGCAGCCGGAGCAGTCTATGACCCTGCCGGAAAGCCCGCTGCCGACCTCGGTTATCACTCCGCCGGAGAAGGCCGCCTCCAGCGGAGCGAAGCGTCCCTCCGGAAGATATAACAGTCCGTTTTTCAGTACACTTTTTGACATATCACCGCCTCCTGCCGGTACCTGCTGCCGTGGTTATTCCACGATCACCTGCTCACACTCCGAAAGGGCAAATATGATAAGGAAGAGCATCTCGATATCATCCGAGGCTGTCCAGAAGCGATAAAACTTGTTCCCGGTGGGTATCTTCAGCTTATGCTGTGCCTCGTCCTCTTCATGGACATAGACGCTGCAGGTCTCGATCCTTGCCAGCGGAGCGCCGTCCTTCAGAACGTCATAGATCAGATAGGGAAATTTGCTGTGGATATTGGTGGAAAGTCGGTAGCCCTGCTCGTGGAGGTAGTCCCATATCCTTTTACCGTCGAACTTGAAGGAGGATTTCATCGAGAACATCTCGTCGTTATAGGATTGAGTAACGACGTGGCCGATCTCGTGCTGCTGGGTATAGCCCGATCTGCAGTCGGTAAAATCGAAGGGACGGCTGCCCACGAGAGCCACCTTGGTGTTTCTTCCCTCGTAGAGGACATTCCTTGCGGCATCCTCGATGACATACCCTGCCTTTGCGCCGTGGCCGTCATAGCGGAAGTAATACTCGGTGACGCCGGGGGCGGTCTTGATATTATCCAGTGCTGCTTGAGCAGCGGCATCGGCGGCGGGAGCGATGCGGTCAAGCTCGCTGCTCTTTTTGAAGGCCCTTACTGTCACGATGATGCCTGCTGCCAAAGCGAGGACGCCGGCGGCTATAAAGATGATCGGAAAGAGATTGCCAAGCTTGCTGTTTGTGATCTTGGCGGGGTCGGCGGGGTCATAGAACAGCTTGATATCTGCGCCCTCGGAATAGCTGCCGTTCATATTGGAAAGCTCTCCCTCGTAGGCCTTGCCGTCAACGGTATAGCTCACCTTCAGATCGTACTCTGTGACGGTATTGTTCTCGGCATCGGTGCTGTAGGTCTCGGTAACGGAGGTGATCCTTCCCGTGGTCTCCAGATAATTATCGGTCTTGAGGCCGAACATGATGCACCCGAATACGATTAGGATTATCCCCAAGGGGACAAAAAATCTCCCGGGGCCGGTGTTGCGCATAAAGCGGGCATATTTGTTTTCAAAATCCATTGCTGTAATCTCCTTATTTCACTTCAGATCATTGCTTGATCCCAATTTCGATGTGTATTGCTGCAAATGACAAGTTAGTGCATTGATTATAACCTGTCGTTTTCAGCAACACACAGCCGGATCGGGGTATTAATTATACTTTGCAAGGTGGTTTGCCAGTTCGGACTTTACATCGTCCATAAGCTCGTTAAGGCCGGCCTTTTCCATTTCGGACTTCATTTTCGGTATTACGGTATCCGGGTCGGAGGTGCCGGTTATCAGATCGGTATAGTAATTTAACCAGATCGCTGACAGGGTGGCGACGATATCTTCCTTGCGCTTGGTATCGTAGATAAAGCCGTGAGCCTTGCTCCAGATGCCGTATTCCTTATAGCCGGCAAAGACCTTTGGCCAGAGGTCGGGGTCGGAGAGGTAATCCTCGCTGATCGAAAGCACGGATGCATTCGTCACGGGGCCGGTGGTGAACAGCGAGGGCTGATAGCCGCTGGAGCCCTCCTCGGTCTTCATAACGGTGCCGTTGGGAAGATACTTGAAATGCTTTCCCTCGATGCCGTAGCCGAGGATATCCCGGAAGGTGCGGTCGGTGTTCAGCAGCTCGAGGTATTTGAGGGATGCCTCGGCGTGCTTCTGATCGCAGCCGGCGCTGATCGCGAACATACCTCCCTGCTCGGTGGATTTGGAGATGAACGGGCCGTCATAGAGGGACAGCTTGACGTTGAAGCCCCAGTTTGCAGGATCGGAATAGCCGGTATATCCGCGCCATGCCACACCGGCGCGCACAGGCGTATCCTTGGCGACCGCCGAGTTTTCCATAGCTGCGGCATCGGGGTTGATATAGCCCAGCTGATACCACTTATGCAGCAGGCGGACGCGCTTCATAAACTCCTCGTTCTCCCAGATCGGCATGACCTCGGGGGTCTCGGCTTCATAGGGGATGACGATATAGTCGCCCACGATCTTTTCAAGGAAATTGGTCATGCCGGCGATACCGCTCTTGTCCATAGCCAGCGGGTACTTTGTGGGATTATCCTTCTTATAGACCTCAAGGAAGGGCTCGATCTCCTCAAACTTCATGCTTTCGGGGATCGTCATTCCCTTTTGCTCCTCGTAATAGGTGGAGTTGAGTCTGAACATCATCTCGGCGCCCATGTCCTTCAGGGTGGGAACGCCGTAGTATCTGCCGTTCAGCTCGGCAGCGTCCCAGTATTCGCCGATGACCTTATACAGCTCGGGCGAGGCGGTCTGCACGATATCGGTGATGTCATAGAACATACCTCTTGAGGCAGCGATGTTATAGTTATTGAGCCAGCTGCAGGTAAAGATGATATCGTAGTATTCGCCGGAGGCCATTATCAGGTTTATCATTTCAGAGGGCTGGAATTCAAGATCGACCACAACACCTATCTTTTCGGCGGAATATTCGTTGGCCTTTTTCACGACCTCCTTGACATCAGGCGGGACCGAGTTTGAAAACGTGACCCAGCGCAGGCGTATCACATCTCTGCCGTAATTTTCCGAATCACCGCAGCCGGAAAACGCTGTCAGCGAGAGAGCCGCTGCGAGCGCCAGCAAAGCGATCCTTTTGAATATACGCATAAGCTCACCTCATTCCTTTACGGCGCCGATAGTCATTCCTGTCCGCAGAAATCTCTGGAAGAACGGGAACAGCAGTATGATCGGCAGGATAGTCACGACCACCATTGCCATACGCATGGCTGTGCCGGGCAGATCTGATACAGTCATGCCCGATATGTGCGCCGCATCGCGGGTTATCGCCTGTATCGTCCTGTCGATGTTCACAAGCACATATTGCAGGGGATACAGCTCGTTATGGTTTGAGTCGATGTAGATAAGTGCGGGATACCAGCTGTTCCAGTAGGCGAAGATCTGGAACACTGCCACCGTCATGACCACGGGGCGGCAGATAGGCAGCACGATCGTCCATAGGGTCTGGAGCGGCGTTGCACCCTCGAGCTTGCTTGCCTCGATCAGCGAATCGGGAACGCTGGTGCGGAAGTAGTTGCGCATTATCATCAGATACCAGGTCGAGCACATTCCCGGAAGGATAAGCGCCCAGTAGGTGTTTTTCAGGTGGAGTATCTGCGTGTTCACCATATAGGTCGAGACCAGTCCGCCGGAGAAGAGCATGGGGATCAGCAGGAAGATCATCAGCGCCCTGTGATGCCGGAACTCCTTGCGGGAGAGGGCATAGGCGCAGGGACACATCACAGCGAGGCCGAGCACCGTGCCGGTAAGGGTCACTATGACCGAGTTGAGAAATGCCCTCGGCAGAGTGCTGCCCGAGCGGAAGAGATACTTGTAGGCATCGATTGAGAACTCATGGGGGATAAAGCGGTAGCCGTGCTCGGCGATGCTCTGCTCCGAGGCGAAGGAGGACATTATAACGAGCAGCACCGGCAGGAACGCCGCCACCGTCAGAACGGAAAAGAATACGATCGCCGCCGCATTTGCTGCCTTGCCGTAGGAGCTGTCCTGCGGTCTGATATAGCCTGTGCTGTCCTTTATCTCCTTAACGGGAGCGGCAGTATTTACATTGTTATCCATTTTCCGCCCCTCCTTTAAAGCAGTGCGCTGTCGCGGTCAAGACGGCGGATCACCATATTCGAGATGACCAGCAGGATACAGCCCACGAAGCTCTGCAAAAATGCTGCTGCCGCAGAATAGCTGAAATTGGCATTGACCATGAGCGATTTATAGACATAAACATCAAGCGTCTGTGTGACCTCTGTCAGCGCTCCGGAATCCATAGGCACCTGATAGAACAGGCCGAAATCACTGTTGAGCAGACTGCCTATGCCGAGAATGAACAGTGTGGCGATCGTCGGACGCAGGTGCGGCAGGGTGATATAGCGCACCCTTTGGAAAAAGCCCGCACCGTCAAGCGCGGCAGACTCATAAAGCGTGCGGTCAATGGTGGTTATGGAGCAGAGATAGATTATCAGCGTATAGCCTGTTGATTTCCAGATGCCGAGGACTATCAATATCGTGCGCCAGTACTGGGGCGACTGATACCACTGTACGGGGTCGCCGCCGAAGTATTTTATGACCGAGTTGAAAAGGCCGGTATCGGTGGACAGAAATCCGTAAACGCAGTAGCCCACGATGACCCACGAAATGAAATAGGGCAGAACGAGCGACATCTGAACAAAGCCCTGGAATTTTTTCTGATGCACCTCGGAGAGCAGTATCGCCAGCGTTACCGGGATAACGATGCCTGTTACGAGGAAAACTGCGTTGTAGATCAGGGTGTTGGTTATGACCGACACGCTCTGCGGATTGCGGAACAGGTAGGAGAAATTCTGCAATCCCACCCATTCACTGTTGACGAACAGATTCTCGACAAGGGAATCTCCGGGAACGGGAGTAAAGTTCTTGAACGCAAAGAAGATCCCGAACAGCGGCAGATAGCAGAAAAGCGCATACCATATCACTGTCGGCAGCGTCATCAGATTCAGCTGACGGTTCTCCTTTTTATTGGCACCCGAGAGAGAGGCGTGCTTTTTTTCCGGACGGGGTTCCTTTTCCATTGCAGGTCAGACCTCCTTTACAGTATAAAGCGGGACACAGCATAGCTTACTGATTCAATTATAGCACAGTGCAGTCTCAAAACTATCACAGTCCAGGCCTCAGTTTGTGAATTTTGTGTAAATTTCATGTTTCTCTTTCCGCATAACAGCAGGCCTTTCACAGTAAGCCTTGCAGATAAGGTTGAATCCCTGCGGAGGATATGGTATAATGATATTGCTCCGCCAATCAACTCTTTTGGAATTACTGCGCAGTCCTTTGCTGTCAGGACAAGCAGGAAAATCCGTGAGTCGGTCGGGGGAGCAATAAAAGTCCGGCTGACGCTGTGCCTGCGAGGGCGCAGCGTCAGCAGAGAAAAACGATCGCTCTGTGACACCGGCACAGAGTCAGGAGAGTGACCTGTATGAAAAAATACATAATGCCATTCATGATGCTCGCGGTATTTGAAACAGTTGCAGTGGTGCTTTGGCTGACAAAGGACAATCTGTTCTATCTGTTTAATTTCAGCTATATCGGGTTGGCGATATCCCTCGGAGTGTTTCTGTTCATCAGGAGATACAGGCACGCAAGGCGGATAGTACAGCTCCTGATAGGCTCGTATATGCTCGTATATCTCGGCATCGTCAGCAATGAAAATATGCAGATAGAGGGGTTCTGGTATTATCTGTTCAGCGGCGTTTTTGAGGCCGCGACGATACATTACGCGGTGGCTAAGATATTCGGCCCGCTGCTGTTCGGAAGAGGCTGGTGCGGCTACGCCTGCTGGACGGCAATGGTGCTTGACTTTCTGCCCTACAAGACCCCTTCCGCACCGCGAAAAAAGCTGGGGTGGATCAGATACATCACCTTTGCGGCATCCTTCGTTTTTGTGGCGGCGCTGTTCCTTGCCGGTGCGGGCGGGCTTGAAAGGATTATGTTTTTGGCGTTTCTGGCGGGGAACGTGATATACTACGCCGCAGGCATCCTGCTGGCTTTTGCCTTCAAGGACAACCGCGCCTTCTGCAAGTACATCTGTCCGGTAACGGTATTTCTGAAGCCCATGAGCTACTTTTCGGTGATGCGGATAAAATGCGACAAGGAGAAATGCATCTCCTGCGGGAAATGCAAAGCTGTCTGCCCCATGGAGGTTGACATGACGGACAATTCCAGAAAACGGAAAAACGGCACGGAATGCATCCTATGCATGGAATGCACGAAGGTCTGCCCCAAAAAGGCGCTGTAGCTCTCGGCGGCAGAGGATATATGATTCAAGCAGCATGAGGCGGTCTCTGTGAAAACAATAATCGAGCCGAATGAAAAGGTCTTTGCCGTCATCAGCACAAGGCACCCGGAAAGCGAGTGCGGCTGGAGGCTTGCAAGGTGGGCTGTCCCCTTTGAGGAGGAGGGCATATTTCTGATGAAGCACACCTTCACGGGCGAGGTCAGCAGCATCAGAACGCAGTACGAGCTGCGGAAGATCGCCGACGCGGAAAAAGCAGACAACAGTTTCAATGCACAATTATAAGGTGTCGCCGCAGGCGACAAAATGCCCATTCGGGCGCCGCAGTTTGAGAAGATCGGCAGTGTTATTATCCTATTCTCGCTGCGGTGCCCGAATGGGCATTTGTGCGCCAAAGGCGCACACCTTGTTTATTCTTTATTATTTATTCTTTTTTATTTATAAGTATAGGCTCACAGCAGCGTTACTCCCTTGGAGCTGCATTCCGCCGCCATATCCTCCGGCCAGACGGAGCATTGCACCTCGCCGATGTGTGCCTTTTCCAGCAGGAGCATACAGAGCCTTGACTGGCCTATGCCGCCGCCGATAGTCAGCGGGAGGGTCTTGTCGGCTATCATTTTGTGATAGTCGAACCTCATTCTGTCCTCGGCATCAGCCAGCTTGAGCTGTGCCGCAAGAGAGGCTTCATCAACACGGACGCCCATTGAGGATATCTCAAGAGAGTCCTGCAGCACCTCGTTCCAAAAGATAAGGTCGCCGTTGAGCTGCCAGTCATCGTAGTCGGGGGCTCTGCCGTCATGGGGCTTGCCGTCGGAAAGCGCTCCGCCGATCTGCATGATGAACACCGTTCCATGCTCCTTGGCGATAAGGCGCTCCCGCTCCTTGGCGGTGGTGCCGGGGTACATATCGAGCAGCTCCTGTGTGGTGATGAAAAAGGGCTCATGCCTGATCACGCCCTTCAGAACAGGATAGCGCAGGCTCACCTTGCGCTTGGTGAAAACGATCGCCTTGACTATCTCGCGGACAGTCTCCTTCAGAAACTCCACCGTCCGCTCACTGCGGGTAATGACCTTTTCCCAGTCCCACTGATCCACGAAAATGGAATGGATGTTGTCAACATTATCGTCCCGGCGGATAGCGTTCATGTCGGTATAGATGCCCTCGCCCGCATTATAGCCGTAGCGGTAGAGCGCCATGCGCTTCCATTTTGCCAGCGACTGCACGACCTCGGCATGAGTATCGAACTCCTTGATATTGAAATCGACCTTTCTCTCAACGCCGTTAAGGTCATCGTTGATGCCGCTCGCAGAGGTAACGATCAGCGGCGCGGTGACGCGGTCAAGAGTCAGCGCGAAGGAGAGATTCTGCTGAAAGATATCCTTGATGTACTTGATAGCGTGCTGTGTCTCTCTTAGGGTGAGGGCAGAGCTGTAGCCCTCGGGGATGATAAGGCCTTTTGACATAGTATTCATTCCTTTCGCTGTGTTTTGTCAGTATGGGTCATATGCGGTATCTATCCGAGCCTTTTGGCCATATAGATAACGTCGGGCATAGGGTTATGGTAATAGGGCTCGCAGGTCTCAAAGCCCATTTTGCGGTAGAGGGAGACTGCGGCCTTCAGCGGCTCGATAGTATCAAGCACCATTTCCTTATAGCCTGCAGCCGCCGCACGGCTGACTATCTCGCTCACCAGCAGCTCGCCCAGATGCCGCCCTCTTGCCTCGGGGCGGACATAGAGCCGCTTCATCTCGCAGCGGCTGTCGCTGTGCCGGTGATAAGCCGCCATACCGAGAACGCTCCCGTCCTCGACTGCCGCGATAAGCTCGCCGGCGGGGGGAGTATATTTTGCTGCTATATCCGCAAGCTCTCCCGACAGGTCTTGAAAGCTAAGGTCTCTGCCGAGGCTGTTGGTATATTCGATTATAAGCTCTCTGATCTGCGGAAGATAGTCCGCGCCGTTTTTGATCTCTATCATCTGATGTTACCTACCGTTCTCGGGAAGAAGATCACATCTCTGATGTTGCTGATGCCGGTCATGTACATGATAAGTCTCTCAAAGCCGAGGCCGAAACCGCCGTGAGGCACCGAGCCGAACTTTCTCAGGTCGAGATAATCGGAATAGGGCTCGAGGGACATATTTCTCTCCTTCATAGCTGCCAGCAGCTTATCGTAGTCGGCCTCTCTCTCGCTGCCGCCGATTATCTCGCCGACGCCGGGGACAAGCAGGTCAACTGCGGCAACGGTCCTGCCGTCGGGGTTCTGCTTCATATAGAAGGACTTGATCTCCTTGGGATAATCGGTAACGAACACGGCCTTCTTGAACACCTCCTCGGAGATGTAGCGCTCATGCTCGGTCTGAAGGTCACAGCCCCATTCCACGGGATACTGGAACTCTCTGCCGGAATGCTCCAGCAGCTCGATAGCGTGGGTGTAGGTGCAGACTGCGAAATCGTGGGAGATAAGATCCTCAAGCTTATTGATAAGGCCCTTTTCAAAGTGCTGGTCGAAGAACTGCATCTCGCTTGCACAGCGGTCAAGCACGCGGCGCACGACGAACTTTATCATGCCCTCGGCCTCCTCGATGACATCCGGCAGCTCTGCGAATGCGATCTCCGGCTCGATATGCCAGAACTCTGCGACGTGTCTCGGGGTATTGGATTTTTCGGCTCTGAAGGAGGGGCCGAAGGTATAGATCTTTCCGAAGGCCATAGCGGCCATTTCGCCCTCGAGCTGGCCGGACACGGAAAGGCCTGCTCTCTGGCCGAAGAAGTCCTTGGCGAAGTATTCCTCCTCCGACTTGACGGAAGGATCGTACCCCACAGTTGTGACTTGGAACATCTCTCCCGCGCCCTCGCAGTCGGAGCCGGTTATCAGCGGGGTATTGACATAGACATAGTTCCTGCTCTGGAAGTATTCATGCAGAGCGGCGGCGGCGGTGGATCTTACGCGGAAGACTGCGTTGAAGGTATTGGTCCTGCCGCGCAGGTGGGGCATTGTGCGGAGGAACTCCAGCGTATGCCGCTTTTTCTGCAGCGGATATTCCGGCGGGCAGACGCCGAGTATCTCGATCCTTTCGGCGTTGATCTCGGGGGTATCGTTGCGTCCGGCGACCACCTTGCCGGTCACTCTCAATGCTGTACCCAGCTTGAGAGCCTCGTCGTCGGCGGTGCCGGCGGCCTTGTCGATAACGATCTGCAGGTGCTTGAGGGTAGTGCCGTCATTGAGTTCGATGAACGCCACGTTCTTGGAATCCCTCGAGGTCCTCACCCAGCCGCAGACGGTAACGGTCTGCTCCAGAAAGCTCTTGTCCTCAAAGACAGCCTTGATGTCGGTGTGTTTCATAGTAACATTTCCTTTCCCATTGATTTTTCCAAACAAAAAAAGCCTTCGTCCCGAAAACACAGGACGAAAGCATACTTCCGCGGTGCCACCTGAATTACCGCAGGTCTCCCTGCGATCCCTCTGACGCTGTAACGGGCGTTCCCGTCTCTCCTACTCGGTCTTGGCCTTTCGGGTCGCTGCTCGGGAGTGTTATTCACGGGGGCTCGTGTACGCGGCTCTCACCTATCCGCGCTCTCTTTGACCGTCTGCCCGGGCTACTTCTCTCCGTCTTGGCATTTAGCATAGAATTATAATACCACACTTCTCCCGATTTGTCAAGTGCGCGTTTTGATTTCAAGTTTGGCACAAGGGGGGCGCGGGTGGGTGATCGCTGTATGCTCTTTCCTGCTTGTGCGGGGGGGGTATTTATGTTTGGGCTTACACTATGATGTTCTGCGGACGGAAAATCGCTATCGCTCTTTCCTGCGAGTGCGAGGGGTTGTTTATGTTTGGGCTTACACTATGATGTTCTACGGACGGAAAATCGCTATCGCTCTTTCCTGCGAGTGCAGGAGGACTGCTTTTTTCGGCGCTGCATTTGGATCGTCCTCGTTACTGTTGTTGTGATTTCCTGCTGTTGCGCCCTACTGATTACTATGTGCAGCGCCGGTCGTCGCTGGCGCGCCGAGTGGGACTCTGTCCCACACCCTGCAAGGGGCGCTGCCCCTTGACCCCGCAAGCCTCTGGCGCGAGGCTTGACCGCGCGCTTTAATGCGCTTCGCGGTTTGCTTTTTTCACTTTGCTGTTTTTCCCGCCTTTTTCGGTACTTGCAATTTTTCACTTAATGTGTTATAATGGTATATACAGCCTCTTGTCGAGATCTTATAAGGGATGATTTTTTATGCACGGACGGAATGTTCTGAAAAGATGCTTCCTTTGCTTCGCTGCAGCTGCGGCGGGCGTTTTCTGTGTGTCTCCCGAAAGCGGAAGGCTCGCTCCCTCCGCAGCTCAAGATGCCGCAGCCTACGATCAGCGCCTTGCCGAGCTTGATTCCGAACAGGCCGAGCTGGACAGCAGACTCGCTGCCGCCGAAAGCCGCGCTGATGCAGGACAGGATAAGCTGAATGCCGTCACCGCCAAGCTCAAAAGCCTCCGCGATGAACAGTCAGAGCTGGAACAGCTGAACCAAAGGATCATCGCAGAAATGGTGGAGACCGATGCCGATCTCCGCGAGACAGCACATCTGCTCGAAGAGCAGGAGGCTGCCCTCAAGGAAGAGGTCAATGACTACTCCGGAAGGCTGCGGGCGCTTTATCTTGCCGGCAGCGAGAGCTACGCGGATATAATCTTTACCTCAAAGGATTTCTTCGATGTGCTGATGCGCACCGAGCTTGTAAAGCGTGTGGCCGAGCATGACAAAACCACCATAGACGGCCTGCTGGAAAAGCTCCGGGAGGTCAAGGCCCGCAAGGAAGAGGCAGAGGCAAGGAGCAGTGAGCTGAAGGCCAAGACGCAGGAGTATTCCGAGCGCCGCGAGCAGCTGGAGAAAAGCATCGCCGAGCAGAAGGCGCTTGAGGAAAAGTACAGCGATGAACTGGAAGCGGCGGGCATCCTTACGGACGAGCTGGCCGAGGAGTCGCGCCGGCTTGAGGAGGAACGCGCCGAGGTCTCCCGCAAGGCCTCCGAGGCTATGACGACCACAACGTCAGAGACCACCGCTTCGACCACGGCGGCTGCGGCGGCCTCCACCACCAAAAAGACCACTGCCGCTCCTGCCGGGAATACGGAGACCACCACCAAGAAGTCGGCGGCCACCGAGGCTCCCGAGGTGACAGCTGCCGAGACGGAGACAACAGCGGCCGCCAAGGCCACCACCAAGGCGACCACGGCAGCCGCTGCAAAGGCGACCACAAAAGCGACGACTGCTCCCGCCGTTTCAAACGACCGGGATGCCAAGATAAAGAAGGTGCTGGACTACGCCTTGAGCAACGTGGGCGGCACCTATGTATGGGGCGGTGCCAGCTTCCGCGCCTGCGACTGCTCCGGGCTTACCATGCTTGCCTATCATCAGATAGGTATCGAGATACCTCACTGGACAGTAACGCAGTGCCAGCAGGGGTGGGCGGTATCCTACAGCGAGCTGCAGCCGGGAGATCTGGTATTCTTCGGCGGCAGCAGCTACAGCTCGGTATACCATGCGGCGATGTACATAGGCGGCGGGCAGATAGTCCACGCCGAGAACAGTCAGACGGGCATAGTCATCTCCGACCTTGCAAGATTCTCCCGCTGGAACCCCATAGCCTATATGCGGAGGCTGATCTGACACAAGCTGTGACCGTTTGTTTATTGATAATTGCAGAAGACCGTGATACGATACAGTCAGACAAAAAGAAGGAGGACGATCATGGACACTAAAGGATATTTAGCCGCTTTAGCAGCTGCCCTGCTGCTTACGGGGTGCGGTTCGGCGGCATCGTCATCAGACAAGGCAGAGGACGTTTCGGCAGCTGCCGTGACACAGCCTGCCGAAAGCGCAGCATCCGAGGCTGAAAGCGTTCCCGAGGCTGACGGGACGGCAGGCGAGTCCGAGCCGGAGGCCTCCGAGCCTGAGGCTGACGAAAGCGAGGAGAAGGTCATCTCTGCGGAGGAAAGCACTCCCGAGGATGCGGCCACGGACTATGAAGCGCTGCTGGCCTCGATCTCGGACGGGCATAAATTTGAGTCCTTTGCCGAGACGGTGACTTTTTCGGAGCTGAACGCGCAGGGGCTTGCCAATGTCATCGGTGAGGGCAAGGCCTATGCTCTGACCTATGCCAGTGGCGGAGCCGGCAGTCTGATGTACGACCTTTGGTACACTGCTGACGGCGGCGAGAGCTGGGAAAAGGGCGAGGGCGTAAGCTTCTTCAACGGACAGACCAGCCGCTTTGCCCTTGAGGACGGCAGGCTTGCGGCACTTATCCACATAAGCAGCGACTTCGAGGATGTTCCCAAGGCATATGCGATAAGCTGTTCGGAGGATTTCAAGCTGACCGTCACCGAGATAGAGGACTGGTTCGCCTCCCCCTCTATCCCCAAGGACAAGCCCTTCAACGCCTATGCGGAATACAAGGGGGACTATGTTCTCCGTCTGACCCTCAAGGCACAGACAGACGAATCAGAGAGCGAGGAGGCCTTTTTCAGCGAGGACATCACCCTTGACCCATTGACGCTTGCTCCGCTGACGGGGGAACAGTAAGAAGTGAACAGTGAAAAGTGAATAGTTGACAGTGAACAGTAAAGGTATCGCCTTCGGCGATGTGTTTTAGGGCAACACCGCACGACCCCTGTGCATCAGTATGCGCAACCTCAACTGGCGTTGAGGCACAGATTTTCGTCAGATTGCCTAAATTCGACGCAGGCTTGCGAGCGAAGTGTGCTTCGCTTTGCGCAACGTCAAGGAGAATTGACGTCATCTTTGATGACGTTGGTAATCATGACGG
>JAFSSS010000003.1 GCA_017450925.1 Ruminococcus sp.
GCGAAGTGTGCTTCGCTTTGCGCAACGTCAAGGAGAATTGACGTCATCTTTGATGACGTTGGTAATCATGACGGATAAGCCGGTCGTCAAGCAGGCTTGACACGGCAGATGATGTGCAGAGGCGTTAGCCGCGGGTCGTGCGGTGTTTCCTTAAATCCTTCCAGCCCGCTGATGCTTGCAGAGGTGACTGTACCGGCCTCGTTCTTCGGCATACCGACATAGCGGCTGCTTCCGGCGGGGATATCCGAAAGAGTCCCCCACAGCTTGCCCGGGGCGATAATGAAGTATTCTATAAACTCCGAATGGTGTTACTTGCCGGGAGCTAATGCTTTAGATACAATAATCATATCATAATTTCTTCACATTATCTATACTTTTTACAAATCTTGTTTAAAATCAAGCGTTATCATCCCTATACGCGCTGTCATAGGATAAGGCGCGAAAAACAAACTCCTCCTTTATATAAAGAAACCCTTCGCTGTCAAGGCTTTGAGTGTAAAGCCAGGCATCAGTGATATTCTTTTCGTTCTCTATGCCGATTTTGATAGTGATGCTGTCATTTTTAGCATCCACTCCGCTGATATAAAGCTCCATACTGTCTTCATGAAAATCATATAACCTGCCTATGGTCTTGTTTTCATTAAGGTTATAAAAAAAGCCCTCGCCGTATTTGTCTATAAATGCAGGATAGATATAAGCCTCGCAATGGGTGTTGTATTCAGTCTTTTGTGCAAAGGTTATGTCTCCCACAAAATAAGACTCAAAAAAGAGGGGCGTAAAGAGGCTGCCCTTTACAGTGACAGTCTCGCCGGCGGGATCAAGCTCACCGTCATAGCTGCCGTCAGCGGAGATCTCAATGCTTTTCGGTATAAATGAAAGCCCGACAGCAAGAAGGAACAAAATCAGCGCTGTCAGCAAGCCAAGGAGTATGATTTTTAAGGCTTTGCGTCTGCGTCCCGCCTTCCTTTGGGATTCATTAAAGCGCTCAATTGACTGCTGCCGTTCATCGGCTGTGAGCGTTTCAAACTGCGAAAAATCCGGCTCGATATCCTTAACAGGCACCTTGCCGAGGCTCTGCCCCGCCCGCCGGCTTAATGCGAATATATCCTTCGGGATATCAGCCTCGAGCCCCTCAAGCACCGACAGTATCTCCTTTTTAACCCCGATCTCCTCTGAAAGAGCAATCCTTCTCTCTCTGACAAGCCCTCCGATGCTGTCGGGAGCGTCTATCATCCCGGATATCTCCTCTATGGAAAATTCCAGCTTTCTAAGGTCGGCAACCGCAGTGAGCCGTTTGATATCGTCATCGTCATATTCCCGAAAGCTCTTGCCGTTCCTGCTCTCGCTTTTGGGGGTGATAAGTCCCTTTTCCTCGTAAAAGCGTACAGTGCGACGGGTAAGGCCTGTTATTTTACATACGTCAGATATTTTCAAATCGCACACCTCCAATGCTTCAATTGTACCATGTAACGTAAGGTTACAGTCAATGGAGCAAGCAAATAATTAATGATTAATTTACATTCGGCAGGATATCTCACTTGTTCGGACAGGTTGACTCACCGTACAAGCCGAAAAAAGATCCCTCACCATACCCGGTGAGGGATCAAAACATGGCGCCACCTGTTGGACTCGAATTGTCGCAAACGTTTGTTCGTTGTTCGCTTATCATTATACAAACCACACAGATACGCGGTTTTGTAAAAAGATACACTAAACGCATTTGCTTATTTTGGAGCAACATGTTATATGAATAACGGTCAAATAACGGTCAGGAATGGACAAGTTGGAGCATACCCTTGTACATAAAATCTATCTTATTCTGTTCCCAATGTTTTACGGTGAATACATTATTATAGATGGCATAAAACATTCCGATGGAGTTTATCTGACCGTTTGACTTATCAGCCTATTTTCTGTCTGCCTTCCTTATGAAAAAACCGCACCTGTCGGCACCCTTGCCGAGGGTGCCTTTTCTTTCAAATACGAGTCCAGGGATATTGCCGTAAACGCGCTCATCGTTTTCGCAGAATATCCTTGTCAGCTCGGGACAGCCAAGCTCGGTGAGATATTTCTTGAAGGGACACTCAAGCACATCCATTCCGTATGCGCCCTTTTCCTTTAGGTAGAATTTGTTCTTAAATCCGCTATTTGAACCCACGGCCTCTACCACCCCAAAGAGCGCAAACAAACGTTCTGATTTGCTGTTGTCTGCCCAAATGCACAGTGTTGCGCGGTTTCGTGCGAGTGAGTTTCAAGTGATTTGCTGTAGTATAATGCCATTTTTGGTGTCAGTAGTGTCCTGGCAGTGTCCTGAAAACGGCAGTAAGCAAACGGGCACCCCAAAACCTATATTTGACATTATCTCCTGCTTATGGTATAATCATAAAAACTGTTAGCGGGGTGAAAACAATGTTTTGTTCCAACTGCGGTAATGCGGTGAACGATAACAGCCGGTTTTGCAGAGTGTGCGGGGCAAGCCTCGGAGAAGCACCGATGCCTGTTCAGACGGCTGTGCCGAAGGACGTCACAAAAAAAGCGCAGGAAAAAAGCAAGCTGCTTCTGCCGATAATAAATGCGGTGCTGGCGGCGGTTGTTATCGCCGCGGGCGTGATTATTATTATCAATCCGGGAAATAAGCTCAGCACCGATGAGGGCAGCAGCTCAGACTCGTTAAGTGAAAGCAGAACAGCTCCTTCCTCTGAGAGCGAGCCGGGGGCGGCAGCAGAGAGCAGCTCAGCGGCGGAGAGCGGGACCGAGATCAGCTCACTCCCTCAGGTGACCACTGCCGCGACCGCTGAGACTACTGCCGAAGCGGCCACAACTACCTCGGAAGAGACCACGACGACCACTCAGGCTGCTACAACCGCCGAGACCACAACCTCTAAAAAGACCACAACCACCAAAAAGACTACCACCACTGCCAAAACAACAGTCAAGCCTGAGGACAAAAACCAGTCGGCCCTTGACGAGGCAAAGAGCTATTCTACCAATGCCCGCCCGAGCTTTGACGAGTTTGAATGGTGCTACGGTCAGAACGGGCTGATCAGCGAAATGCCGGAGGGCGGCAAAACGATCTCAAACCCATTGGGCTTCTCCGGGGGCTGGAAGGCAATGATAATCTACAACGCCTATGACAGCTCGGCGCAGTATATGCGGGAGCTGAACAATATCAATATCGAGATTACCGGCTCGGAGGTCAAGGTGACTATCGACTGGTATCAGATGGAGGTAGAGGGCAGTGAGCTCTTCAACGAGGAGGATATGGACGACTCGGTGTTCACCGGCTACATAACCGAATCGGGCATTTACATTTCGGGAGACGTTGATATTTCTATCGGCAGGTTCTGGCAGCAGGACGGCAAGGAGTACGCCATCGGAGCCATTGTCGGCGTTGACGGCACTCCGGGCTATCTTGCAATGGTCAGAAAATAGGAGGTGCGATATGTTTTGTCCAAGCTGCGGCAATTCAATAAAAGACAACAGCCTGTTCTGCAGCGTATGCGGGGCTAATATCGTGGCTGCACCCCAGCCTGCACCGCAGCCCTCCCCTCAGCAGCAGGAATACGGCCTGCCTGCGGGCATTATGCGAAACGAAAAGGGCGAGCTTATCTGGGAGGGCGAGTGCAGGGCTTCAAAATACAAGGCTATCTACACCGTCAGCCGGTGGGTGGTGGGGATAATCACCTTCCTTGCGCTGATAATAATGGTCATCGTTTACTCCGAGGACGGCATCGAGGCACTTATCAAGCCTGTGCTGATAGTTCTCGGGGCAGGGCTGATCGCTTATCTTATCTCGGCGGGGCTGGTAACTCTGCTCAGAGACGGCAGGCTCAGAGCCTCCTTCGCTCTGCGGGAGGACGGGATCGCTATGCGAGAGATAAAGCAAATGCCGGAGAGCGGCGGCGCTATCTTTGCCTCCTTCATTGTCGGGTTCTTTTCGCTTATCGGTAATCTGTTTCTGCTGTTTTCGGACAACAATTATCACGGCACCTACTCCACCGAGCCCTACGACAAATCGCTTTACCGGACGGCGAGATACAAGAAGATCAAGGAGGTCACACCCTCCGCAGACAGGACCAGCATAAGGGTAAAGAGATCGTTGAGCAGCCTGATTTTGCTCGTTACCCCGGAGCAGTGCGACTATCTTATTTCCGAGATAGAGTACAGGATAAGGCAGACGAAATAAGAGCATATAACAGCAAAGGGACTGCGTTTGCAGTCCCTTTTTATGTCGGTGTTCAGTCGGCAACGCCGTCGACCCATTTGTAGACAAAGACGTTCTTACCGCTGTAAATGATATACTGTAACGCCATTTGTCCGTTTTTGCAATTTGAGTTATCCGGTATCACAAACGTTTCCGTCTGACTGAGATCCTTGGTTTTTCCTTCCGGTGCTATCTTGACAAGCGATACCGCATCGCTGCCTGAATACCTCCCGTCGGATGCTACCAGTGATGCATCAGGCAGGAAATTGACCTCAAACCATATTTTGGAGCCTTGAGGACGGTTAGATTCTTCGTGATAGGTAAAGGTCACAGTCATCTCGTCGCCCGGAACGAGTATTTCAGGCGGTGTCGGCGAAGCAGTCGCAACCTCCTTGTTTGATACACTGTTATTGGTAAGATTGTATTCATACCTGCCTATAGTTACCTTTATATCTGTAACCTCATTTTGTATCTGAACAAAATGGTCGCTGCCGTAGGCAGTCTCAGAAACCTTTTCCCAATGCCCCTGTGACTCCTGCTGCCCCAGGCTTATCTTCGTAGATTGCTGTGAGACTGTGAAATACTTTTCAATTAGCACCTCGCTGGAGCCCTTCTTATAGACCACCAGCTTGCTGGGAGCACCCGATTTAAGATAGGCGGCGGTGTTGAAGTTGAAGGCAAGACCGCCCTTTGCGTCCAGCTGACCCTTCCAGACTACTGTCTCGGTATTCTTGATGCCGGGGAGCTCGTCAGTCGTTTCCAATGCTCCGGAGCCTCCAAGGGTGATACCTGTGGAGATGAATTCCACATTGCAGCCGGCGTAGGTGCTCTCCTTGCCGGAGGGGATTATCTCCTCGATGATAAAGGAGTGCTTGAAGGTGAGCATCCCCCGCATCTCGCTGCCCCATTTGAGGGACTCCTCTCTGAGGTCGGCACGCATTTGCTTGGCGACCTGCTCATACACGCCCTCGCTTTCCAGCTTCTTTCTTATCATAAGCTTGACCTTGTCGCAGACAGCCTCGCGGTTTTTCTCGTCAAGGTTGACAAAGCTCAGCCGCGTTTCTGTTTTGTCCTTTTCGCTCATGCCCGCACCAACGGCAAAATTTATCTCATCTGCATCACGGACGAGCACATCGAAAGCCTGCTTGACATCGGCATTCAGCCTTGAATCTATCATTGCCGCCAGCTGGGCAGGGTCGCCGCCGTATTTCTCGGCGTTTATTCTTTCGGCTTTCAGCAGGAGGGTCTCCCAGCTTTGCCTTCTGACCTTGTCGTTGCCGTCCTCGTCCTTAAATACCTCGCCGGTGATGTCGCTCTTGATGCGTTCCTCATTCTTGGACAGATAGGGCCGCCCGGCTCTTTCCTCGTAATAGCCGAACAGAATGTTGGCTTGAGCATTGTTGAGCGCCTCCTGATAGCTGGACTTGACCTTTTCAAGCAGCATATCCACTAAAACGGCAGGCACAGCGTAAAGCGAGCTGAATCCGGCACCCAGCTCCGAGAGCAGCGCCGAGGTGCCGTGGCTTATCGTCCACTTGTAGAGCTCCGCGATGGTTCCCTTGCTGGCGGTGTTGAAGCCGTCGGCATCGTGGTACTCGCCGGAGTCTATCTCGTCCTTTATCTGCTCCAGTATTGCGGCTCCTGCCATATAATCGGTGAGGCTCGCAAAGCTGCCGACGATGTCTCCCGGCGCGTATGTAGAGGAGCCCACCCTAAGATTTCCCACCGTATTGGGGATAATATCCTTATAGGACAGCGCGTCCGCCGATATTGATGCGAGCCAGTTCAGCGCCGTATTTACGGTCTCCACCTTCGGCAGAGCCGACTTTACCTTGTTCAGTGTGTCCGCATCAAAATAGGAGGCTCCCTTTTCTACCTCCGGCAATACCGTAGTATTGTAGATCGTGTAGTAGAAATATGCCATTACAAAGGGGTCTTCCTGATAGGTCTCGTAGTTGTTATCTATTTTTGCGGAGAGCTCCGCCAAAGCGGCCTCGTCGCTCACCAGAATATTCTCATACTTCGAGAGCCTTGCATAGAGCTTACTGCTGTTTCTCACCGTTACCGGAGTAAAGCGGGAAAGGTGGTCGGTGTGTATGACTACCCTGTCATTCTCGGTATCCACATCACAGGGGATAAGCTCCCACTGCTGAGTATCCTCATTGAAATACTCCGCAAAGACCGAACTCGCTTCGTCCGCTGGGTCGGTGCCGGAGGGGTCATAGGGCAGAGTTATGTCAAAGTGGAAGTCAAACTCGTGGACATCTCCGGCGGTTATCTCGTAGCAGGTGCGGGTGCCGTCGGTAAGGCTCTCGGTATCTGGCTCATGCTGGACTACCGTCAGCTCCTCGGCGAAGCAGGCATTGTGAGCGCCCATCTCGATCACCGCTCCGCACTTCGCAGCCACCGCGGAGCCGTCCTCGGGAACGGTGAGCGTTTCGGTTGACACCACCGGAGTTTCCACATATGCGGTCTCGCTGCCGATGTTCTCGCCAAAGCCCTCGACACCGCCGGAGCTCAGATCAACTGTGCCGCTGACCGGGGCTTCCCCGCCCGAGGCGGAATTGCTTTCGTCCTCAGCGGTCTTGCTTCTCAGCCAGCCGGGGCGCACAAAGCAGATGACTGCCGCTTCAATGCACAGCACGACGGCAAGCACTGCCGCAAGCACCTTGCTGAAGGTGCTGTTCTTCTTTTTCGGTATACGCTTCGCCTTTGTCTCAGCAGGGGCGTTTACTGCCTTCGGTGCGGCAGGCTGAGGCACAGGAACAGCCGCCTGGGCTGCTTTCGGAAGTGTCCCGGCTCTGGTGCCGCACCTGGGACAGTGCTCCGCCCCCTCAGGCAGAGCAGCCCCGCAGCTCACACAGAATTTTTTGGCGGCGGGCTTGACTTCAGCAGCTGATGCTCCGCAATTCTTACAGAATTTTGCGCCATCAATAAGTTTGTTTCCGCATTTATGACATATCCGTTCCGGCATAATATCTCACCCCGCAGTATTATTGATTGATTTATTATACCACAATTACCAATAAATTGCAAGTGGTATTACTCACCTATGTTAAACAGCTGACGGAGGAAGCCGCCTGCGGCGTGTACTCTTTATCAGCCGAGCTGAAGTAACCCGATGGGTGATTAACTAAAACGCTGCACAAGCGATCTGTGAGCAACTGTGGGCAAGACAGCAGAGATTAATATTTTTTTCTTCGCTGATAATTATTCGGCTGAAAAGTGTGGTAAATTGGCAGTCCGCTTTTAAGCCTCACAGGAGTGGGCAGATTGATGCTGTGCATCAATCGGTCAATGCAAGCATAGCGCATGGCAGTCCGCCTCGGGACGGTTAGCCTTGCGCGGCGGGAGACCCGCACCCCTTTATGACGAAAGAAAAAAGACCGCCGGAACGGCGGTCGGAAAGGAGAACACTATGAGAAAGAGAAACAAAACCATTTCAATTCGCTGCACCGATGACGAGTACAGCTGCGTGCATCGGAAAGCAGAGCAGCATGGGCTGAAGCTCAATGAGTTTGTTCTGAAAGCTGCGCTGGGCAAGAAGATATTCGTAGCTGAAGGTCTTGCAGAGGTTGTAAAACAGCAGAAGGCTGTGGGCAATAATCTCAATCAGCTTGTGCGGCTCGCCCACGAGAGTCGGGTCCGGGTCGTTGACCTCAAGCCTGTGCTTGAACAGTACACTTCGGCAACAGCCCTGCTTGCAAATGCACTGCGGGAGGTGAAGTGATGGCAACAGTAACCGCAATATCAACCAAGGGCGGCGGAGGCGGCAAGGGTGTCCTCGGATATATCAGCCGGGACGATAAGGCCGAAAACGGCAGGTGGGTGACAGCCTTGAACTGCACTCCCTCCACCGCCTACGATGAGTTCCGAAACACCAAGCAGCTCTACAAAAAGACCGGAGGGATACAGTATTATCACTTCGTCCAGTCCCACCCGAAGGGCTATGATATTTCTCCCGACCTCGCCCACAAGATAGCTGTCGAGTTTGCAGAGAGGGGCTTCAAGGGCTTTGAGTGTGTTGTCGCCACTCACACCGATGCCGACCATATCCACAGCCATATCGTGCTCAACTCGGTGAGCTTCGAGGACGGTCACAAGTATCACTCCAACAAGTTCACCCTGCAAGAGCTTCGGGAGCTGTCCGATGAGATCTGTATGAAATACGGTGTTGCTACTCTTGACAGATCGCACCTCGAACACAAGAGCAAAGGTGTCTCTCCGAGAGAATACCATTCGGGAATGAAAGGCGAGAGCTGGAAGATCGAGCTGATGAACACA
>JAFSSS010000019.1 GCA_017450925.1 Ruminococcus sp.
GCGCCGTCCAGCTTTTCGTCAGATTGCCTAAATTCGACGCAGGCTTGCTGACGCAAGTCAAGGAGAATTTGGGTAATATGACGGAAAGCTGGCAAGCAGATGATGTGCAGAGGCGTTAGCCGCGGGTCGTGCGGTGTTGCCCTATCTCTATCAGCTTTTCATATACCGTGTCCGCGCCCTTGGTAAGCCGCTTTACTGTCAGATCATTCGTAAGCTTGTTGTTGGCCGCGTTGAGATGCTTGTCAGAGGTCTGCAGAGCCTCTTTTATTTTTGTCAGCTGGGCAATGGCCTTGTCTATTCCCTCGATAGCTTCCTGATGCTTTTTGACCGCATTGCTGTAGGTCTTCATGAAGCTGTCCTTGAACAGCTCGATATTGCTCTCGAAGGTGGTAAGATCGGCCTGCTGGTTCTGAACGATCAGAAGCTGCCTTTTGTATTCCAGCGATTTCATCGCAGCATTTTTCAGCATTGAGATGATAGGGATAAAAAACTGCGGCCTTATAACATACATCTTCGGATATCTGTAGGAAACATCCACTATGCCGTCATTATACAGCTCGTTGTCCGACTCGAGCATGGAAACAAGCACTGCATATTCGCACTTCTTCTCTTTCCTGTCCTTGTCAAGCTCCTTGAAGAAGTCCTCGTTTTTGTGCTTGGAGGCGGTGTTGTCGTTCTCGTTCTTCATCTCAAACATTATGGAGATAAATTCCGTTCCGTCGTCCGAATAATCCCGGTAGATGAAATCTCCCTTGCTGCCCGAGGAAGCATCGTTGTCCTTTTCAAAATAGGCATTGGGGAAGCTTGACATCCTGCACTGATTGAACTTGATGCTGCAGTGCTGCTCAAGGGTCTCGCCCACCATTTTTGTCGAAAGGCGCTGCTTGAAATCCTTGTACCTTTCTATCTGCTCCTCCTTCATTTTCAGCTGTTCTTCGTAGCTGTTCCTAAGGAGCTGCTCGCTGACCTTGCGCTCGTTCTCCTTCATCTCTATGGTGGAGTTAAGGGTGATTATCTGGGCGTTTTTGCTTGCTATCTCGCCGTCCTTTTTCTGCTCGAGCTGTGAGATCGCCAGCTGCTTTTCGGTCTCCTTGCTGCTGATCTGTGACTTTAATTCCACGATCTCCCTGTCCCTTTTGCTAAGCTCCTCCTCCCGGCTCTTCACGGCGTTGCTGACGGCGATCTCCTTTTCGGTCTCGGCTGTTTTTATCTGTGTTTTCAGCTCTGATATCTCCGTCTCCTTTGCAGTTACCGCCTTTGATACGGCAAGCTGCATTTCCGTTTCCGCTTTTGCTATCTGCGACCGCAGGCTTTCGATCAGCTTGTCCTTTTCGGCAATATCCGCCTGATGCTTCATTTGGATATCCCGCTTGTCAAGGTCATAGTTAGCCCTTTGCTTGTCGGACTCGGCTTGAAGCTTTTCATGTATCTCCTTGTCAAATTCCGCCGTTCTGACCTGTGCGATCAGCTTGGCATAGTCGTTTTCATCAATTGGAATGGCCTTCTTGCAGTGGGGACAGATGATCTCGCTCATAAAAAACACTCCTTATTATCAATATATTTTTCATACTCTGTTACTAAACATTATACATTAACAACTCATTTTTGTCAACTCACCGCCTGCGGTCACTTTACACCGACCTGTGCTGTGACAGCAAAAAAGCAGCCTGTACAGACCGTACAGACTGCTTTCATTGTTCTAAAGCTTGAAGGAGGAATTAGCCTCTCTTCTTGGTGATGACCAGAGCAGCACCTGCAACTGCAATACCTGCAAGGGCAATGCCTGCAGCAGCACCGGCCTTTGCGTTATCGCTGCTGTTAGCAGGATTAGTGGTGTTGTTGGTGGTATTGTTAGTTGTGTTGTTTGTGGTGTTGCCGGTAGTATTGTTGGTGGTGTTGCCTGTTGTGTTGGTATCCTCGGCCTTGGACTCTTCCTCAGCCTTGCTCTCCTCAGTCTGAGACTCCTCTGCCTTGGACTCCTCCTCTGCCTTGCTCTCTTCGCCGGAAGCATCCTTAGCCTTGAAGCCGAATACTTCAGCGTTAGCAGCATCGTCACCGGTAAGAACGTGAACGAAGCCCTGGCAGTAAGGATTGTAAAGACCGGTAGCATCGGCTGCGGGCTGGTGATCCGGATGGAACAGGCTGGGATCCCAGTCTACATAATAGATCTCAGCTTCAAGCTCGGTAATGTCATCGGTTACCTCATAGCAAGCTGTAGGATTGGAATACTTGTTGGTCTCGTCAGTAGCATCCCACTTGATCTCAGCAACCTGATCGCCGATAGTAACAGTGTACTGAACGCCGGAATACCACTCCCAGCCGCCGGCGATGAACTGTACCTTATCGCCCTTCTCAACAGGGATCTTAATGGTAGCAGCGCCCTCGTCTGCATCAAGAGTACCTACCCAGAACTTCTCATAACCGTCTGCACCGAAGCCGGGGAACTGATGAGAAACCAGTACGTCCTCTTCTTCGTTGTTTGTGTCGTCGTTATCGAGGTCCATTCCCCAGGTAACGCTCTCGCCGCCCCAAACGTAATACTTGATATCAGCTGAAGCGGTCACAGCCATTGCAGAAGCTGCAAGAGCTGCTGCTGCCATACCGGCAGCAAGTCTTCTCATCTTCATAGTGAAAACATCCTTTCCAAAGCCGTTTAAGCTTTACCCTTGCGGGCATACGGCCTGTCTTCTTATAATAGTTATCTCCCGAAGGAAACAAGAATTATCTTAGCTCTTCTTCTTGGTGATCACCAGAGCAGCACCTGCAACTGCAATACCTGCAAGAGCGATACCTGCGGCAGCACCGGCCTTTGCGTTATCGCTGCTGTTAGCAGGATTAGTGGTGTTGTTGGCGGTATTGTTTGTGGTATTGTTTGCGGTGTTGTTGCCGGTGGTGTTATTTGTGGTATTGTTGGCAGTGGTGTCAGCCTTGGACTCTTCCTCAGCCTTGCTCTCTTCAGCCTTGGACTCCTCCTCAGCCTTGCTCTCCTCAGCAGTGGACTCTGTGGTGTCGCCGCCCTCAGACTCGAATGTGCAGTCGATGCTTACGATCGAAAGCAGGTCAGAAGGATCGCCGCCCTCGTTAGCTTCAAGCCAAGCATCCCACTCAGCTACGGGGATATCGGTGTAAACAGCCATGAAGTTGTTCTCGCCGTAGATCCAGGAGGTACCCTCGGTAGTTACGGTAACAACATACTCGCCGTCGCCGGAAACTGCGGTCTCGGGGCAAACGAGGTTGCTGTTGGCTTCGTTGCCTTCGCCCCAGTAAGCCTTGCCGTTGTCAACGTTCTCTGCGCCCATAACATAGAGCTTGGTTAAAGAGGGGAATCTGTCAGCGCCGGTGACCTTTACCTTGATCTTGAACTCGGTAGCGTAATCAAATACCTCCATGCTCTCAACAGCGTGGTCGATCTCTTCCTGTGACCAGGGGTTGTAGATATTGATCCTGACATCGTTAGCATCTCTTCTTGCGGTAGCGGTACCGGTAAGAGCCACTTCCTCAGCAGAAGCTGCAACGGACATCATGGACAGAGCCAGAGCGGATGCTGCCATACCGGCAAAAAACTTTCTCATCTTCATAAAAGCATTCTCCTTTTTTTACTGTTTTAAACAGATACAGATTTGTAATTATATTGTAACTCATTTGGCTGTCAATTTCAATCGCTTTAATAGCCAAAATTGAGAACGATTACTTATTTATTATGCACAAATCTATCAAACTTCCGTCAGCTTTTCGGGACTGTCTCCGTTTATTTTTGAGAAAATATAAACATTTGAAACTTAGTCCTCCAGCTTTTTGCTCTGCATTTTTCCGGCAATAGCGGTAACTGCCTTGGCAGGAGCAAGCTTTGCGCCGAGGGCTGCTATCTTCATGCCGGCATCCGGGACGATGACGGTCTTTCTGCCGAAAAGGCCCTTGAGGGCGTACTCGGCGCAGTAATCGGCAGAGATGCCCCTGATCGCAAAATGACAGTCGGCCACCTCGTTGAACTCGGTCTCCACCGGCCCCGGGCAGAGAACGGATATGCCCACCCTGCTGCCCCTTGCGTGCAGCTCCTCCGCGATGCCGCGGGTAAGGCTGACGACATATGCCTTCGAGGCATAATACGCCGCCATGAGCGGCCCTCCGGGCATAAGCCCCGCCGACGAGCCCACGTTGAGGATATAGCCCCTGTCCCTTGCGATAAAGTCCCGCAGGAACAGCTTTGTAAGGATATGAACGGCGGTGCAGTTAACATCTATCAGCGAAAGCTCCCGGTCAAGGTCGGTGCTGTCGAAGTCGCCGATGATGCCGAAGCCCGCGTTGTTCACCAGCACGGAGACGTTCATCTCTTTCGTTTCTTCGTATAGCCGCAGACACTCCTCCCGCTTGGAAAGGTCGGCAGCTATCACCGCTGCCGGGTTTTTCAGCTCTGCCGCCAGCGCCTCAAGGCGGTCAGTCCGCCGGGCGGTGAGTATCACTCTGAAGCCAAGGCTGTCAAGCCTTTTGGCCAGCTCTGCTCCGATGCCGGAGCTTGCTCCCGTAACAAGTGCTGTACGCATTTTTACTACCTCCTGTCTTATCTCTTTGCCAGCTTGACTATCGCGGATATGCCCGTAAAGAGCATCACGGACAGTGCGATGACAAGGCAGGCAAAGCTTGGTGCTTGATTTTTGATAAAGGACGAATAGCTGCCGCTGCCGATTATCTTCTCGACCGTATCCTGCTTGTCCAGTCCTGCGAAGAACAGTGCCAGCATGAACCTTATGCTAAGCAGAGCCGCAAAAATGCTGACGCCGGAGAAAAAGCCCCGCATAGCATCGCCCATTTGCTTTGATTTTTTATAGGCGATCAGCGATGCGATCATCGCCGCTGTGCTTACTGCCACGAACACCACATAGCCCGCAGCCGCCAGTATCGCCTTGACCGACTGTGCCTGCTCCGAGGCGGAGTCGATATCGGGTATCATGATAATGAACAGCACCGCGAACACAAGTCCCGCGCACATTGCGGCCACCGTCAGCAGCGCTGCCGGCTTTTCTCCCTTTTTCAGTTCACGCTTTTTTATCTGCTTAGGCATTCTCTTCTTCCTCCTGCTTTCTGACTTTTATTATCAGCGAGCCTATCTTCTGCTCGTCCTCCATTTGCACCGTCATATCGAACATCCCGCTGCGGACGAACTCGTTCTGCTCGGGGATACGTCCCAAAAGCTCCATTACATATCCGCCGACCGAGGTCATTTCGGTCTCTATCGCGTCCTCGGGCAGGCCGGCGCGGTCGAGGAAATCTCCCACCGAAAGGCTGGCCGAGACCCTGTAGCGGTTCTCGCCGAGCCGTATGAACGAGGTATCCTCGTCATCGGACTCGTCATATATCTCTCCCACCAGCTCCTCGATTATATCCTCAAGGGTGCAGATGCCCTCTGTGCCGCCGTATTCATCCACCACCACGCCCATGTGCATCTTGGCCTTCTGCAGCTGGCGCAGCGCCTCGGATATCTTCATTCCCTCCGGGAAAAGCACGGGCTGCTTCATGATGCTGCCGATATCCCTGCCGCCGGAGAGATAAAGCTCGAAGAAATCCGACTGATGAATGACTCCCACGATGCTGTCAAGGGTGCCTTCATATACCGGCAGCCGCGAGAATTTCGTCTGGACGAAGATATCCTTTATGCTTTCGGGACTGCTGCCCCGCTCGATGCCGATGATCTTTATCCTCGGCACAAGCACCTTCGAGATCGTTATCTCGTCAAATTCAAGGGCAGACCTTACAAGGTCAGACTCCTGCTCCTCCAGCACGCCCTCGTCCTCGATCTCCTCGATGATGTATTTCAACTCCTCCTCGGTGACGGAGGGCTGCTCCTCCCGGCGGCCGACAAGCCTGACCACCAGCTTTTTTATGCCGGAGAAAAGCCAGATAAGCGGTGTGATGACGAAAATGAACGCCGAAAGCAGCGGTGCCATGAACACCGAGAACCGCTCTGAGTTCTCCTTGGCAAGGCTCTTTGGCAGTATCTCGCCGAATATGAGCACCAGCACCGTCATCACCAGTGTGGCTATGCCGACGCTGCCGCCGCCGAAGCGCTCGGTAAAGAACACCGTCGCCAGTGACGACGAGGCGATGTTCACCACATTGTTCGCTATAAGTATCGCCGTAAGGGGCTTGTCGAAATCCTCGGCCATAGCCAGCGCCTTGGCAGCCCTTTTGCTGCCGGAGGCGGCCATGTTCTTGAGCCTTATCCTGTTGGCGGAGGAGAAGGCCGTCTCGGTGGCCGAGCAGACTGCCGAGATCATCAGCAGCACCACGATTATCAACGGTATCAAGCAGTCATTTCCCTCCGATCACTTTTTCCTGCGGAACACAAGCAGCTTGCTGATAACATAGTTGAGTATCAGCACCACCACATTTGCGACTATCTTTGTCGGCCAGTAGCTGAACTCCCAAAGAGTGCAGCCCACCCACATCATCAGCATCTCGGCGAAATAGGTAAACAGCCTTCCGCCGTAGAAGGATGCCATTTCGATCAGTATGCCCTTTGTGCCCCTTGTCTCGGAATTGAACACCCATATCCGGTTGGTGATGTAGGCAAAGGTAACGGCGCAGATCCATGAAATGGTGGTGGATATAAGCGTTACCGCGCTGACGGACGCTCCGGCGCTTTCAAGCAGATGCTTTGAGATGCCCGCTGTTACAAAGCTGACGGCAGTGGTCAGCACGCCGAAAAAGAGGTACATCAGCACCTCCTTGTTTTTCTTATAGAACGGCTCAAATATCCGCAGCCCCGGCAGGCGCATTATCCTGTCGAAGATATCCGGCTTCCGGGGCGGAAGGCTTTCGTTTTCGTCCATTTATATTCTCCTCTGTCAGATCATCATCTGTTGTCTGTTATATATCATACCACAAATGCAGACAGAATGCACGCGGCCGCCGCGGCGGCGCGCAATTCCCTCGCCGCCTGCCGTGATGCATACCGCAGCTTTGTTTGGCTCGGGGCGCACAGTCCACAATAATTTTACACCAAGCCCGTCCTTCAGAACAGCTCGTCCAGCAGCAGATAATACTGCAGCTTGTCCCGGTCGGGGGCGATGCCGAGGGAAGCGAGTATCCTGTCCGGGTCGGCGCCGGGATACACCCTGCCGCCGAAGGTGCCGTCCAAATTCTGCCGGAAGCTGCGCAGGCAGAGGGAAAGGTCGCGGTAACGGTCGGCGATGCCGCAGTCGCCCAAGTCTATAAAGCCGGATATCCTCCAGTCCTCCGCGAACACATTCGGCAGGCAGAAATCTCCGTGGGACAGCACCGGCTCGTAAGCGGGACGGTTTTGCTCCAGCCAGTCAAGGAGAGCCGCCGGGCTGTCAAAGCCGCAGCCGCCGCTCAGCTGCGTCACAAGCCCGCTCTCCACCCGCTGACGGGCCTCGGCAAGCTCGGTGTCAAGGTCACGCACGCGGGGACAATCGGAGATATCCGTCTCCCACAGCATCATAAGCCCCTGCGCAAGCAGCTGTGCCAGTTCGCCGGGGCGTTCAAGATAGTATTCATCACAGCTCATTTTTCCCCGGACGCGGCTCATCAGCAGCCAGCTTTTCCCGCCGCTGACAGTGTGAGCGATGACCTGCGGCACCGGCAGTCTTCCCGACAGCCAGCGCATGATATTCACGGTCTCAACACCGCGGGGGATATTGTTTTCGGCCTTCAGCACCGTGTCCTCCGAGATCCATACCGCATCCCCGGACATTCCGATGCTCTCTGCCCTGAAGAGCCTGCCGGCCGTATGCTCCCGCAGCTCCTTAGGCACCTCTGCCGTTATCTCTTTATATGCACACATTCTGTTTTCTCCTGTCATGCCGTTTTAGAAATTATATCATTGCTGCGGTGTTTTGTCAATCAAAACGGTTGCTTTTTCTGCGGGGATGTTATATAATATTACGGGACAGCATATCGCAGAAGGAGGAAGAACAGTGGCTGACATTACAGTAAGATATTTTTCGGACTGCCTTAAAAGGAGAAACACCTTCGGGCTGTATCTGCCCAATGACTTTCAGAACAACTCCCCGTGGGAGCAGCAGGACAGGGACGGCGCTCCCCGCCGGATGAAGACCCTTTTCCTGCTCCACGGCTATTCAAGCAATGCCTGGAACTGGGTGCCGGAGCAGCTCTGCCGGGAATACGGCATCGCGGTGGTAACGCCGGAGGGCGAAAACGGCTTCTGGCTGGACGGCCTCTCCACCGGGCATAAATACTGCACCATGCTGGGCGAGGAAATGATAAGCTATCTTAGAAGCACCTTCGGGCTGGCCAAGTCCCGGGAGGACACCTGCCTGCTGGGCTTTTCCATGGGCGGCTTCGGTGCGCTGCATACAGGGCTGGCTTATCCCGAGGTGTTCGGCAAAGTCGGGGCGATGTCCTCGGCGCTTATCGTTCACGAGGTGGCAGGGATGACACCGGGCAGCGGCAACGGCATAGCCAACTACGAATACTACCGGGAATGCTTCGGCGAGCCCTCGGAGGTGCTTGAAAGCACCGCCAACCCCGAGTTCCTTGCGGACAGGCTGCTTTCCGAGGGCAGAGAGCTGCCTAAGATATATATGTGCTGCGGCACCGAGGATTTCCTGCTCGAAAACAACCGTCAGTTCCACCGCTTCCTTGAAAGCCGGAGCATCCCCCATGAATACAGGGAAAGCCCCGGCACCCACGATATGCCCTTTTGGAACGAATACACCGAAAAGATAATCCGCTGGATGTTCGGCTGACGGGAGGTAACGCTGTGAAAAAGCTTCTTCTGACTATAGACGCGGTCTGTGCCGAGGGCATCAGTGTCAAGGGCGCAGGGACCGAGGTGAACATGGTGCCCTTTACCGGGCAGGCCTTCGGAGAGAGCTTCCGCGGCAGGATAATCGGCACCGGGGTCGATACCCAAAAGACCGACCTGCAAAGCGGCGCCTGCAGCCTCTCCGCACGGTATATGCTGCAGGGCATCGACAGCGAGGGCGCTCCCTGCCGCATCTTTATCGAAAACAGCGTGCGGGACGAGGCCGGCTGGCACCCCATGCTGGTGACCGACAGCAGGGCTCTTGCAGACTGGGAGAGCCTTCCGCTGACCGCCTCGGTTGACGGCACCGACCGGGGAGTTGTGGTGAGGATATATTCCGACGCAGAGATATAAGCATCATGCCGGACCTCTGTCCGGCTTTTTCTGCGCTTTTTTGCACAAAGAGGCCGCACAAACCCGCCCGGTGTTTGGCTTTTCCTTATATTGACGTTTTGTACTTTATGTGATATAATTAAAATGATGAATTATATACACCGAATATACAGGAGGAAAAAAATATGAAACGGTTCATGCAGCGTTCTCTGGCGGCAGCCGCCGGACTGATGATCGCCCTCGCTTCCTTCGGGAGCGTTCCCTTTTCAGCAGCCGCCGACAACGAGCTTCCCATAATCCCCATAGACCTTGACGATAAAAATGTCGCCTTAGACCTGCTGACCGGCGAGCTTATCCTTAGCGGGCGCTTTACCGCCGAGGAGGTGCGCGCCTATGCGGGCAATGAAAATGTCGTGAGCGTCACCGCCAAAAAGAGCGCCGTGTTCCCCGCCGACTGCTCCGGGCTCTTCCGGGATTTCAAGGCCGTAAAATTCAATCTGGTGAATGCCGACACCTCGGAGGTCACGGATATGAGCTGGATGTTCCGGGACTGCACCAATGCCGATACTATCCTCCTCACCGACTACAAGCGCTTTATCGACACCTCCAAGGTCACCACCATGAAGGGTATGTTCTCAAAATGCTCCTCGCTGACTGCTTTGAGCCTCTACGGCATCAACACCTCGAATGCGGAAGATCTTAGCGGGATGTTCCATTACTGCTCGGGACTGAAAACCATAAACCTCGGTAACTTCAACACCTCAAAGGCCACGAATCTAAGCGGGATGTTCAGCGGCTGCACGGAGCTGTCAGCCCTTGATCTGACCTCCTTCGATACCTCTGCCGTGAAATATCTGCACCAGACCTTTATGGGCTGCACGGCGCTGAAAAGCCTTGACCTTTCCTCCTTCAGCACCGGGGCGGTCACCGACTTCCGGGAGATGTTCAGCGGCTGCACCGGGCTGGAGACAGTCCTTGTGTCGGAGGGGTGGACAGCGGATAAAAACAGCAGCTCGACAGATATGTTCCGCGGCTGCGCCTCACTCACCGGCGGCAGCGGCACAGCCTATGATGCGGCCTTTGCCGACAGCAGCTATGCCCGCATCGACAGTGAGGCCGAGCCGGGCTACTTCTCGGAGAAATACCGCCTCTCGCTGGGCGGAAAGGATGTTACAGACCTTAACCGTGAGGACATCCTCGGGGACGGCTGCGCACAGTTCGACCCCGAAAGCAGGACCCTTACCCTCACCGGCGACCTCAAGGACTGCTTCATCGAAAGCAGCATCGAGGGGCTCACCGTCCTTGCCGATGTGGATATCAACATCTCCTGCGGCAGCACGGCTTTGATATTCCATGCCCCCGCAAGGATCACCGGCAGCGGCAGGCTGACCGTCGCTTCGGGCAGCACCGGCATTTTCGCCGAGGCCGATCTCACCGTTGAAAAAGCCGAGATCATCGTGGATTCCGGACTGGGCATACAGGGCAGCAGCGGGGCAGAGCTTAAAATCATAAAATCACAGCTCAACCTTTCGGCACCCTACTCCGATGCCGCTGTAAAGGGCTTTGACAGCGTCACTCTTGAGGAATGTCACATCGCCTCTCCGGCAGAGGCCTATTTCAGCGGCGGCATTCCCACGGAAAGGCTTGCCGACCCCGATGACCCGGAAAACACCTATGAAGACCCGGTGAACGAGCTTACGATAGTCCCGGACGGCACTCCCATAGATACCGCCGAGATAACCGTTACCGCTCCCGAGGCGCTTGCCGCTCCCGACTTCACCGCTTTAACAGAGGCCGATGCGGAATGCACCCTGCGCTGGCTCAACGGCGAGAACGAGCTGTCCGGCGAGGATATCTTCGTGGGCGGCGCCGAGTTTACCGCTGTTATAAAGCTTGCCCCCGCCGAGGGCTTCCGGCTGACAAGGAACACCGTCGTTACCGTAAACGGGCAGACTGCCTCAAGAACAGCTGTCCTTGAGGACGGCAGCGCCGAATACAGCGTAAGCTTTACAACGGATTACAAATACCTCCGCGGCGACGTGAACGGCGACGGCGACGTGAACATGAAGGACGTTACCGACCTCCAGCGCTATGTAAACGGCTGGGACGTGAAGATCTGCCTCGAAAACGCCGACCTCAACGAAGACGGTTATGTCAGCATGAAGGACATAACCGACCTGCAAAGGCTGATAAATTCGTAACGTCCGATGTGCTGCCGCCGGACGGATCGCGTCTTGGTTGACAACTCCGCGGATATATGATACAATAATAGAATAAACTATTCAGACAGGTGATACAATATGATTCCGAACACAGCAAGAGATGTGCTTTACAAGCAATTCGTCGAGAACAACGCTATCGACCCCAAGCTTTATGACAAGTATGTGGTAAAGCGCGGCCTTAGAAATGCCGACGGCACCGGCGTCATCGCCGGACTTACAAATATATGCAACGTTCACGGCTATGTTATCAACGAGGGCGAAAAGGCTCCTATCGAGGGTCAGCTGATCTACCGGGGCTACAACATCAATGACCTTGTATGGAATGCCCGCAAGGAGAACCGCTTCGGCTACGAGGAGGTCGTTTATCTGCTGCTTATGGGAGCGCTTCCCACCCGCGCCGAGCTGGACGCCTTCTCCGAGATCATGGCGGAGAACCGTGAGCTGCCGCCAAACTTCTTCGAGGATATGATACTTAAAGCTCCCTCGCCGGACATAATGAACGAAATGGGACGCTCGGTGCTGGCGCTCTACTCCTATGACGACTCCCCCGAGGACCGCTCCCCTGCAAAGGAAATGGCAACGGCTATCTCCATAATCAGCAGGCTGCCGAACATCATGGTGTCGGCCTATCAAGTTAAGCAGAGGGTCTATAACAACAAGTCCATGATAATGCACCCGCTGATACCCTCTCACTCCACTGCACAGATGATACTTTCCGCCCTGCGCCCCGACCGCGAGTTCACCGATGCCGAGGCCAAGCTTTTGGACATCATGCTGATACTCCACGCCGAGCATGGCGGCGGAAACAACTCGACCTTCTCCTGCCGCGTGCTGACCTCGTCCGGCACCGACCCCTATTCCGCCTATTCTGCGGCTATCGGCGCACTGAAGGGCCCCCGCCACGGCGGTGCAAATGCCAAGGTGTCACAGATGCAGGAGTGCGTAAAGAAAGGCGTTCACAACTGGGAGGACGAGGAGGAGATCGCCGAGTTTCTGAAAAAGATACTCCGCAAGGAGGAAAACGACGGCTCCGGCCTTATCTACGGTATGGGTCACGCGGTATATACCCTCTCCGACCCGAGAGCAGTCATCCTTAAAGCCAGCGCCAAGGAGCTTGCCAAGGGCACCGAGTTTGAAAAGGAATTTGCCCTGCTGGAGAAGATCGAAAAGCTTACTCCCGCCCTCTTCAAGGAGATCAAGAAGGACGACAAGGCTATGTGCGCCAACGTGGATATGTATTCCGGCCTTGTTTACCGTATGCTGGGCATCCCCTCCGACCTGTTCACGCCGCTGTTTGCGGTATCGCGCATGGCAGGCTGGTGCGCTCACCGCTTTGAGGAGCTTGTCACCGGAAAGAGGATAATCCGTCCCGCCTACAAGGCCATCAAGGGCGACAAGGTCTATGTTCCCATTGACGAACGATGACCGCACAATTCTATAGGTAAAAATGGGCACTCTCCCCGAACGGGGAGAGCGCCCATTTTCACACTTTGTCATAGAATAACGCCGAGCAGCAGACCCAACCGTTAAGACAGCTGTTCTGTCAGTTCTGCGCCTTGTTGCTGTGCAGGCTGAATTTTGACTCCGTGCCGGCGAGCAGCTTCTTGAAATTCTCCTTGTGCCTTGCGATGACCAGCAGTGCCGACAGCGCCGAGATCAGTATGACATACCAGCTCTCTGCCCCGAGTATCGCCAGCGTTATGGGGCATACCGCCGAGGCTATGCAGGAGGAAACGGACATGATCTTCACTGTGAAGAGTAACGCAAGGAATATCCCCATAGCGATAAGCGCCATGCGCCAGTCCACGAACCATATTGTGCCGAAGCCGGACATAAAGGCCTTTCCGCCCTTGAAGCCGTACCAAACCGGCCAGCAGTGGCCGATCATCACGAACAGACCCGTGAAGGCCGCGCCGAACTGTCCGCAGCCCCAGACGTTCCCGAACACGATCATCGCAATGCTCACCGGTATCATCGCCTTGATGATATCAAAAACCATTACCACCCATGCCGCCGCATTCAGCCCATAGACGCGCTTGAAGTTGGTAAAGCCCGGGTTGCCGCTGCCAAGCTCGCGTATGTCCTGCTTGTAAAGCAGCTTCGACAGCATTATAGCCCCGTTTATGCCGCCTATCAGATAGGCCGGCACCGCAAATGCCGCACAGGCAAGATAAAAACCGACTCCCATTAGTTCACCACCAGAATTAGATCATAGATATCCTGACCGCCCTCTATCTCGCAGACCTCAAGGCGGCGGTATTTTTTCCTTGCCATTGCAGCCAGGTCCTCGGAAACGCCCTTGGGAGCGTTCTTTCCTCTGATTATCATAAGCGCCGAACGGTCGGCTGGCTCCATGATCTTCAGGGCGGCGGCGGCAGTGTCAAGGCAGTCCGTATCCGCCGATACGACCTCCTTGCCGATGATGCCGATGTATTCTCCCGTGCGTATCGACAGGCCGTTAAGCTCGGCGGCGCGGATGCTCCGGGAGATCTCGGCCGTTACCGTTCCCTGCATCGACTCGGTCATTGCGGCCTCGATCTCATCGGGCTCGCCCGACAGCTCCAGCATGGAAAGCACCGAAATGCAGTCGCCCACCGTCTTTGTGGGTATGACCCTCACATCGGATTTTTTGTAAAGCTCTGCCGCCTGCTTTGCAGTCAGCAGGATATTCCCGTTATTCGGAAGCACGAACACCGTATCGGCGTTGGCCTTGTCAAAGGCCGCCAGCAGGTCGCTGGCAGAGGGGTTCGAGGTCTGGCCGCCGTCGATGATGACATTGCAGCCCATGTCAGTAAGCTCCTTTTTCAGACCCTCGCCTGTGGCAACGGCAGCGACCGCGTATTTCGTCCGCTCGCCCTTCTTCTCCTCCTCGCCGGCGATGACCTCGCTGTGCTGGAGCATCATATTCTCGATCTTTACCGTTAGGAACTCGCCGTAGCGCTGGCAGTATTCAAGCACCTTATAGGGCGTCATGGTATGGACGTGCAGCTTGACCACCGAGCCGTTTTTCAGCGCCACGATAGAATCGCCGAGGCCGCTCATAAAGCTGATAAGCTCGTTTATATCAAAAGCCTCGGGGTCGCACTTTATCTTCTGCAGACGCACCAGCACCTCGGTGCAGTAGCCGAATTCGAGGACGCTGTCCTCGGTGAAAAGGTCGGTGTTCACGGTCTTGGGAGCATTCTGATGCTGCACGCTTGACGAGGTCTGCACGGCCTTGCCGGTCAGAGCGCAGTACATTCCCTCGAGGATATATATGAGCCCTGCTCCGCCGGAATCCACCACGCCGGCCTTTTTCAGCACATCCAGCAGCTCCGGGGTATGCTCCAGCGAGACCTTGGCTCTGTCGATAGCTGCCTCGAGCAGCTCCTCCAGCGACTCAAAGTCTCTCGACGAGATCATCTCCGAGGTCTCTCTCGCCACCGTAAGGATAGTTCCCTCGGTAGGGTCGATGACCGAGCTGTAGGCCTGCTCAACAGCCTTTTGGCAGGCTCTGTCCACGTCTTTCAGATCGGCCTCGGCGATACCCTTGAAGCCTGCCGCTGCGCCCTCAAAAAGCTGCGAGAGGATAACTCCCGAATTGCCTCTTGCAGAGAGCAGCATACCTCTTGCGGCGCCGGAGGCGGCATCGGAAAGGCTGTCGGTATTCACAGTGGCGGTGGCTCCGCCCTGTACGGTAAGGGTCATATTGCTGCCGGTGTCGCCGTCGGGGATAGGGAAAACATTAAGGTCGTTGACCTCGCTGCTGTGCAGCTCCAGATTGGCGGCACCGCTCCTTAGCATATCAATGAACAGCTTGCCCGTAAGGCAGGTGGTTGCCATTACTTAGCCTCCCCCGCCTTATAGGTCACTTCATTGCCGAAGGACCACATACCAACGGCATCGGGGCCTACGGATACTCCGATGATCGGGCCGAAGGGCAGGATAACGAGCTGCTTGTCCGGGATAGCCTCGGCGATCATCTTTTTCAGCTCATCCAGCTCCTCCTCCTCGATATCGCCGTGAACGAGGTAAACGCAGTCATCCTGTGTGGCCTCGTTAGCGCCGGCAGCAGCGGTGAGATCAACTATCTCCTTAAGCGAGGCTGCTCTGCCTCTGATCTTCTTAACAGGCACCTGTGCGCCGTTGGCGTCAGCGATCATGATAGGCTTTACTGCCATAAGGTTAGCCTGATAGCCCTCGCTGTTCTCGACTCTTCCGGTGCGTCTGAAGGACTCAAGGGAGTAAACCGTCATGAACTGATTTACCTTCTTTCTTTGAGCGGTGACCTCATCCACGATCTCCTCAAAGCTCTTGCCAGCCCTTGCCAGCTTGGAGGCATAGATAGCCAGCATACCGATGCCGATGCTGCCGTTGAGAGAATTGATGCAGCTGATCTTTGCATCGGGATAATCCTTCAGAACATCCTTTGCGACCACGGCGCCGGTATTCACGGAGCCGGACTGTCTTGAGGATATAGCGATATAGATAACATCACAGCCCTCGGAAAGATACTTTCTGAAAATGCGGTCAAACTCGCTTACGGGCACCTGTGTGGTGGAGAGCTTTTCGCCGTTTCTCATCATGCCGAAGTATTCGGAGGGGGTGTGGAGATCCCAGGTAAGGGAAGCGTCATACTCCTTGCCGTCACGGACAAAGCTCATATGACCGTAGTCGATGTCATATTTCTCCAGCAGCTCGGCAGACATATCCGAACAGGAGTCTGTGATGATCTTGATCTTTCTCATGGTAAAAACGTCCTTTCAATGTATATTTTTTAAAATTATCCGTATAAACAGTGACAAACGGGCAGAATTATTACACTGCCCTCTTATTTTACATCATTTGCACAAAAATTACTACATACAAAAAAGCGCGTTAGCACAAAAACCGTGCAAACGCGCTTCATTGTAACAAAAGTTATTTCTTTTGACTATTCTTTGCCAACAACTCGATCTGCCCCTCAAAAAGCACGCGGATACGGTCGAGAGCCTTTTGCATATACTCCGGGTCATCGGAGTGCTTGTCCTGCACCCAGCGCATCGTCAGCCCGAAGAGAGCCTCTTCATAGAAGGTGCATATTATGGAAAGGTCATACTCCGATATCTTGTCGTAATATCCCTCGGCCTCAAAGGTCTTGACGATAAGCGATCTTATCTTCTCGCCGACAAACTTGGAGAGCGTTTCGTGCCCGATAGTCTTATAGCAGTTGAGCCAGACCTTCTTATAGTTTGTGGCCAGCTCCATAAAATCGAAGAGACCCGCATCGGCAGTGGTCTTTGCATAGATCTCATCAATGCGGCTATCGACATAGGTCATGAAAACATCGTATATGTCGTGGAAATAGTAGTAAAAGGTATTCCTTGTTATGCCGCAGTCATTGGTGATGTCGCGGACGGTTATCTTGTTCAGCGGCTTTTTCTCTGCCAGTCTGAACACGCTTTCGGTTATCAGTTTTTTTGTGATCTGGGCCACTTGCTTCACCTCTGCTGCAAAATCGTTATCAACCTGCCGTATTTATTATAGCATAACCAAAATACAATTTCAAGCCCCAAATGCGGATTTTATGCAGTTTTTTGGACAAGGCACACAAAAGCAGGACGGGTCATGCCCGTCCTGTGTGATGCATTTTACCTGCTGTTTTCCTCGTCCAGCTCCTCGCGCCAGGAAACGTCCATTGCCGGGGCGCAGCGGTTCATGGAGACTGCGGAGCCGACGGCTCTGAACAGCATTGCCGTGCCCTTTTTCGAGGGCTTGTAGTTCACGGCTCTCTCCCGGCTGATGCCTATATCCTCCGCGGCGGCTGCGGCGTCGATATTGGCGCCGAGGAAGATGAACTCCCAGCCGGCCTCCTGCTGTCGGCTGATAAGCTTTTTCACCTTGGCGGCGTTATACTTGCGTGAGGCGTTCTCCATGCCGTCGGTGGTGATGACGAAGAGGGTCTTGTCGGGAATGTCCTCGCTGCGGGCGTACCTGTGGATCTTCATGATATGCTCGACGGTCTCGCCGACGGCGTCATAAAGAGCGGTACAGCCCATGGGCTCGTAGTCCTCGCGGGTAAGCTCGCCGATCTTCTCCAGCGGCACGCGGTCGTGAACGGTCGAGGCCTCGTCCGAGAACATGACGGTGGTGACATAGGCCTCGCCCTCGGTATCGCGCTGCTTGGCGATCATTGTGTTGAAGCCGCCGACAGTGTCATCTCTCAAGGGCGACATAGAGCCGCTGGCATCAAGGATGAAAACCAGCTCTGTAACGTTTGCGGCCTTTGCAGTCTCGTTTGTTTTTTTCATAGTGATTACCTCCTGTTTTGTCTGCGGGGGGCTGCCCCTTTGTTTTCCTTACAGCTACAGTATATCACACCGCCCGGGCGAAGGGGTCGCTTTGAAAGCGACATTTTTTAGGTTGACCGCCGGCGCAGCTTGTGATATAATCATTGAAAAGGGGGAGAGACACTTGGATATCACATACATAAGAGAGCCCACCGACCTCCAGTGCGGACAGGCCGTGCTGGCAATGGTGCTGGGAAGGACGGTGGAGGAGATAACAGCCTTTCTCGGCAATGACCGTGAGACCGACCTGCGTGAGATGAAGTCCGCTCTGCGGCATTTCGGCGCGGAGATATCTGACGAGCGCCGGCAGGTCTCTTCAAGGGAGGAGCTGCCGAAGTGCTGTCTGCTGAGCCTTGAAACTCCCCGCTGCTGGCACTGGTCGCTTTACTGCGAAGGGGTGTTCTATGACCCGGAGCATGGGGTCATGTCCGACTTTCCCGAATGTGCCCGCAAGTATTACTGGGAGATACTGATGAAATAATACCGGACGGCTATTGATTTATGAATGTATTTATGGTATAATATTCCATGAAGGAAACCGAAAGGAGCAGCAGGATGTACGAGGATAAATATTCAGCCCTTATATCGTCGCTGAAGGCTCTCGGGAGCGCTGCCGCCGCCTTTTCCGGCGGGGTGGATTCCACACTGCTCCTGTATGCCGCCCGGGAGGCTCTCGGGGACAGAGCCGCCGCCGTTACCGCCCTTACTCCCGCCTTTCCGGCGGAGGAGGCAGAGGAGGCCGCGGCGCTGTGCAAACGCCTCGGCGTAAGACAGCTCACCGTGTCGTTTGGCATCGGCGATATACCGCGGTTTGCGGAAAATCCCCCGGACAGATGCTATCACTGCAAGAAAGCGCTGTTCGCGGGGCTCAAGGCCGCCGCCCTCCGGGAGGGCTTCATGCAGCTTGCCGAGGGCTCCAACACCGACGACGCGGGCGATTACCGTCCCGGCGCAAGGGCGGTCGCGGAGCTGGGCGTCATAAGCCCGCTGAAGGCGGCAGGGCTTTCAAAGGCCGAGGTAAGGCAGCTCTCAAAGCAGCTGGGGCTGCCCACATGGGATAAGCCCTCCTATGCCTGTCTTGCCACACGCATCCCCTACGGCGACAGGATAACCGAGGAAAGGCTCCTTACGGTGGGCAAAGCGGAGCAGCTGCTCCACCGGCTGGGCTTTCTGCGGTCAAGAGTGCGGCTCCACGGGCAGACCGCACGCATCGAGATCATGCCCGGGCAGTTTGAGGAAATTATGCAGCCGGAGGTGCGGGAAAGCATCGTCGCCGGGTTAAAGGCGCTGGGGCTTGCCTATGTCAGCCTTGATCTGACAGGCTACCGCACCGGCAGCATGAATGAAATTTTATAAACGGAGGTATTGTTATGGCTTGCTTTATCGCACCCGCAGCCGAGGCTGTTGTCACCACTGTCATCACCAAAAGGCTCGAGAAAAAGGAAAAGGCTGCCGAGGCCGCAGCCGGCAGCGAGAACACCGAGGCTAAAAGGCTTAGGTTCTCGGACAAGCTGAAATGGCTCAACCGTATGCTCTGGGGCGGCTCTGCTCTGCTGGCCTTCGAGCATATCTGGCACGGCGAGATCGTGCCCTGGTTCCCGTTTCTGACAAGGGCTGCCGACGCATCCGACAGAGCAGAGATGCTCACCGAGATCGCCACCAACGGCATTGCGATGTCGCTGCTCATAACGCTTGTTTGGGGGATCATGGTGGCTGTCACGGGCAGGCTCGAAAAATCCCCCGCGCCGGAGGAAACGGAAGAGGAGGCGCTGTCATGACGCTGCTGATAACTCTGCTTTCGGCGATAGCAGTCACTCTTGTGTGGTATCTGAACGGCAAGGCACGCAGGCTGGGCATAGGTACTCTCTGCCTTGCCTTTTGGGGCGCATCGCTGATGTGGCTCGTTGACGCTGTGGCTGAATATATCCGCGAGGGCGAGAATTATTTCAAGCCCGCGGGAGCGGATATGCTCAACGACGCTTTCCTCGGGCTGGCTGTAGTGGCACTGGGACTGGCGGCATGGGTGATCTCCGTTATCGTAAGAGACCCCGACGGCGTTGTGCGCAGAAGGCTGAAGCGGCATGAATGATATGAACCTGTATGACCTTCTGCGAAAGGTGTCGGAGCGTGAGATATCCCCGGAGGAGGCGGCGTTGCAGCTGAAAAAAGCCCCCTTTGAGGAGCTGGGCTTCGCCAAGACCGACACCCACCGGGCGCTTCGTCAAGGCTGGCCGGAGGTCATCTACGGCGAGGGCAAGACTGCGGAGCAGATAAAGGGGATATGCGGCTCGCTTATCGGCAGCGGTCAGCAGAGAGTGCTGATAACCCGGCTGTCGGAGGAAAAGGCTGCGGCTGTGGGAGCGGCTTTCCCGCTGGAATACAGCTCCGCCGGCAGGATAGCGCTTATCGGAGAGCGCCCCGTCCCGGACGGCATCGGAAGGATAGTCATCGCCGCCGCCGGCACCAGCGACATCCCGGTGGCCGAGGAGGCGGCCTTTACCGCCGAGGCTCTCGGCAGCGAGACCGTCAGACTCTACGACGTGGGCGTGGCAGGACTGCACCGTCTGCTTTCGCATATGGACGAGATAATGACCGCCGGCGTGATAATCGCTGTTGCGGGAATGGAGGGCGCCCTTGCCAGCGTCATCGGCGGGCTGGCGGACTGCCCTGTTATCGCTGTGCCCACAAGCGTAGGGTACGGCGCCTCCTTTGGGGGGCTTTCGGCGCTGCTTGCTATGCTCAACTCCTGCGCCAGCGGGGTGAGCGTCGTGAACATCGACAACGGCTTCGGTGCCGCCTATCAGGCAAATATGATAAACCACATGGGAGGAAGAAAATGAAAACTCTCTACCTTGAATGCAATATGGGTGCCGCGGGAGATATGCTGACGGCTGCCCTGCTTGACCTCACAGACCGGGAGGCCTTCCTTGCGAAGATGAACTCCCTCGGCCTGCCGGAAACGGAGATAAGCGCCGCAGCCGCCTCAAGCTGCGGCATAGACGGCCTTCGGGTGAGCGTCCGCGTTCACGGCGAGGAGGAGGAGAGCCATGATGTACACGGGCATCACCACCACGAGCATGAACACGGGCATCATCACCACGAGCATGAACATGAACATGAACACGAGCATGAGCATCACCGCCACTCCCACACCTCGATGCATGATATCGAGCAGCTGATAAACGGCCTTGACCTGTCGGACAGGGTGAAGTCGGACGCGCTGGCGGTCTACGGGCTTATCGCCGAGGCCGAGAGCCACGCCCACGGCCGGCCTGTCAGCGAGATACACTTCCACGAGGTGGGGACTATGGACGCAGTGGCGGACATCGTGGGTGTCTGCCTGCTTATGGAAACGCTGGCTCCCGAAAGGGTCATCGCTTCGCCGGTGAACACCGGCAGCGGACAGGTTCGCTGCGCCCACGGCATACTGCCGGTGCCGGCTCCTGCCACGGAATACATCCTGCGGGGAGTGCCGGCCTACAGCAGCGGCATTCAGGGGGAGCTTTGCACTCCCACCGGCGCGGCACTGCTCAGGCATTTTGCCGGCAGCTTCGGCCCGATGCCGGTCATGAAGACGGAAAGGACCGGCTGCGGTCTCGGGAAAAAGGAGTTTGAACAGCTTAACTGCATCAGAGCCTTCCTCGGCGAGAGCGGCAGCGGCAGCGACACCGTCATCGAGCTTAAATGCGACCTTGACGACATGACCCCGGAGGACATCGGCTTTGCCTGCGATAAGCTTTTTGCCGCGGGTGCGCTGGAGGTGTTCACCGCTCCCATATACATGAAAAAGAACCGCCCCGGCGTGCTGCTGACAGTGCTTTGCCGTGAGGCGGAGCGGGACAGGCTCGCCGGGGAGATATTCCGGCTGACCTCCACCATAGGCATCAGACAGACCCTTTGCGAAAGGCTCGTCCTCGACAGAAGGGAGACTGTCCGTCAGACGCAGTACGGCGAGGTGCGGGTCAAGGAGGTCAGCGGCTATGGCGTTTCAAGGTGCAAGCCGGAGGCTGACGACATCGCCCGCATAGCAAAGGAGCAGGGCGCATCCCCTGCGGAAATACGCAAAAAACTCGGCTTATGACCTCTTACGGAAAGGAATGACCTATGGGAATGTGGCGGCTTATCTTCGGCTCGATGATCGTACTGTCGGTGCTGGGGATACTCTATCTCGGCATTGCGATAGCAAGGTTCGGGGGCATCAAAAGGCTCTCGCGGGGCAAAAGGCTTATCGGCGTTCTGATATCCTTGGGCATCACGGGGGCGCTGTTTCTGATCTTCAAGCTTACCATGTCCACCGTCAACGCGGTGATGATAATCCTTCATGCGGTGCTGTTCTTCCTGCTCTTCGGGCTTGTATTCAGAATAGCCAAAAGGGTGAGGAAAAAGGAGACCCGGCACTACTGGCAGGGCTGGCTGGCTATTGGCGTTACGGCGGTGTATCTGTCGGCGGGCTGGTTTCTCTGTCATCACGTCTGGCGGACGGACTACAGCCTTTCCACGCAGAAGCAGATAGGACAGCTCAAGGCGGCGCTTATCGCCGACAGCCACATCGGCGCTACCTTTGACGGCGAGGGCTTTGCAGAGCATATCAAGACCATAGCGGAGCAGTCGCCGGATATCCTGTTCATCGCAGGGGATTTCGTGGACAGCGGCTCAAAGCCGGAGGACGTGAAACGCGCCTGCGAAGCTCTCGGAGAGCTTGATCTGAAATACGGCATCTGGTACTGCTACGGCAACCACGACGACAGCTACTCCCGGGGGAAGGACACCTCTCTTGAAACGCTCCTAACCGACAACGGCATACACATCCTCTCCGACAGCGCCCAGCTTATAGACGACAGGTTCTATGTCATCGGCCGCCGGGACAAATCCCAAAAGGGCCGCCGGGAGCTGAAGGAGCTTATCTCCGGGCTGGACACAAGCAAATACATGATCGTCCTTGACCACCAGCCTGCCGATTACGATGCCGAGGCCGCCGCCGGTGCCGACCTTGTCCTTTCCGGCCACACCCACGGCGGACAGCTTATCCCCGCCACCTTTGTGGGAGAGTGGCTCGGCATGAACGACAACACCTACGGCTATGAACGCCGCAGCGATACCGATTTCATCGTCACCTCCGGCATCGCCGACTGGGAGATCAAGTTCAAGACCGGCACAAAATCGGAATACGTCATAATAGAGATCGGAAGCGCTGTCGCTTAGTGAATAAAGAATAAAGAATAGTGAATAATCAAGGTATCGCCTCCGGCGATGATCTTTGAGATCTGTCCGCAAAGCGGACACCTTAATTATTCACTATTCTTTATTCTCTATTCTTTATTCTTTATTCACTTGGCGACAGCGTTTCCGCCCACTCCAGAAGCCTTTGCCGCGCCTTGGGGATGTCGTCGCAGTAGATGCTCATGACCTCCACCACCTCGGCACCGGGGGCCTGCGACCGGATGTCCTCGGTGCTGGAGGAGAAGCCGGAGCTGCCCTGTGTGGCGATAAGATAGACCGTCTTGCCGGTGAAGTCGTTCCCTTCAAGGAAGGTGGAGACCGCCGGCGGCACCGTCCCCCACCAAAGAGGATAGATCAGTATGATGCTGTCATAGCCGGAGATATCTATGGGCTCGATGCCCGGGCGGGCATCCGCACGGATCTCGTCTATCGCCTCGCTCACAGTCGCCCCGTAGGAGGAGGAGTATTTCTTCCCCGTGAGGGTCACGGCTCTTTTCTCGCAGCCGGTGATGTCCTCCAGCATATCCGCAAGGAGCTGGTCGCTGCCCATGAGCCTGCCGTCTGCCAGCAGCAGCGATGCGCCGGAGACCGCATCCACCTCCGGCTCAAAGTCCGTGTTGCCAAGGCGGGTGAAATACACGATAAGCGGCTTCGGGCTGCTCAACTCTGCCCTTTCGCCGTGAACGGCCTCGCTGTAATCCACCTCAACGGTGCGGAAATGGCGGTTGATGTAAGGCACGCCGTAAAGCGCCGCCGCCGCACAGGCCAGCGCCGCCAAAACGGTAAGCACTGCCGCCCGTTTCTTCCTTTTGGTGCGGATGTAAAAATGCATCCCCCCGTGGAGCGCCGACAGCGAAAGGGTCGAGGCAGCCAGATAGCGGTGCAGATCGGCGCTCCCCATGACCTTGAACCAAGGGAATATCATCCTTGAAACGCCCATGCTGCTAAGCATCATCATGACGATGCTCAAAAACAGCAGACAGGTGATGACCGCCGAAAGCTTCTGCGGACGCGAGGCGTTTTTCAGCTTGCCGGTGAACAGCGCCTTTATCCATTTGCGCTTTATTATCATGTGTATCACAAGGCAGACGAAAAACGTGATGCCCAGTATCTCGTGCAGAGTATTGCCGGTAAAGACATACATCAGCTGTGCCAGCATAAGACCGTACATCAGTATGTCAACAGCTATGCCGATCCTTTTGGTCATAGTACCACCCTTTCCTTTCCGATACCTGCATTATACCACATCACGGCGGATTTTGCAATGCTTATCAAAGCACAATGAATTGTGCATTGTGCTTTGCATCTGCTCGCGCTCTGACCGTTTATTTGTTAAAACCCCGAAAGTACGGACTTTTGTTAAAAATTTAACTCTGACCCCTTGCAATTACAAAAAAAGTGGTTTATAATAGTATAGTAAAAAATAACCGCGAGAAAGGAATAATGAAAAATGAAAAAAATCGCATCACTTCTTTTGGCGGGCGCTCTGTCCGTTTCCATGCTGGCATCCTGCGGCGTGGCTGAAAATACCGTAAACAAGATCGAGGATCTTGACGGCAAGACTATCGGCGTTCAGCTGGGCACCACCGGCATGATCTATGCCGAGGACGTTAAGGACGCTACCGTTGAAAAATACAACAAGGGCGCTGACGCTGTCGAGGCTCTCAAAAACGGCAAGATCGACTGCGTTATCATCGACAACGAGCCCGCTAAGGTGTTCGTTTCCAAGAACGATGACCTGCGCATCCTGGACGATCCCTTCGTTTCAGAGGACTACGCTATGGCCTTCAACCTCGAGAACACCGAGCTTCAGACCAAGGTCAATGCCGCTTTGGCCGAGCTGAAGGCCGACGGCACCATAGACGGCATCATGAAGCACTGGATCGGTGATGAGAAGGACGAGAAGAGCTACGAGTCCCCCGCCGATGTGAAGAGAGACAACGGCACCCTCAAAATGGCTACCAATGCCGAGTTCCCTCCCTACGAGCTGAAGAAAGACAGCAAGATCGTCGGCATCGACCCCGATATCATGCAGGCCGTGGCTGACAAGCTGGGCATGACCCTTGAGATCGAGGATATCGCATTCGACTCCCTTATCCCCGAGCTGGAGTCCAAGAAGGCTGACGTAGTCGCCGCCGGCATGACCGTTACCGAGGACAGAAAGAAGAACGTTCTCTTCTCTGACTCCTACGCTACCGGCGTTCAGGCTATCATCGTCAGGAAGTAATAAGCAACCGATCAAGGCGCACCCGGGCGTGCGCCTTTTTTGCTAAGCAGGGTGAGTGTATGGAAAAGCGGGTAAGGGAAAAATATATCACTGCCTTTGTCATCGCCTTTGCCGGGTGTATGCTCTGCTTTCTGCCGATCATGATCGCCAACGGCGGACGCTTTTTCCTCTACGGCGATTACAACAAGCAGCAGATAACCTTTTACACCCACCTTATCGGCGCCGTCCGCTCCGGCGGGCTTTCCGGCTGGGACGCTTTCGCCGATCTGGGCTCGGACACCGCCGCAAGCTATTCCTTTTACCTGCTGGGCTCGCCCTTTTTCTGGCTGATGACCCTCTTCCCCGCCCGGCTGGCAGTAACGCTGATGCCCCTTTTCATAGCGCTGAAATCCGGCATTGCCGCAGTGGGCGCCTATGCATACGCGCGGCTCTTCGTGAAGAACACCCGCGCCGCGCTGATCGCCTCCGTGCTGTTCGGACTGTCGGCCTATAACTCCGTCAACGTGCTTTTCAACCACTTCCACGACGCAGTGCTGCTGCTGCCCTTTATGCTGCTGTCGCTGGAAAAACTGATACGGCAGGGCAGGCACGGCTTCTTCGCGCTGACCGTGGCGCTGGCGGCCTTTACGAACTACTATTTCTTCTTCGGGCAGGTAATATTCCTGCTGATATACTTCGTCACGGGGCTTATCTCCGGGCGCTTCGGAATAACAGCAAGGCGCTTTGCGGCTATAGCCCTCGAGGCCGTCTGCGGAACGCTGCTGGCGGCAGTGCTGCTGCTGCCCTCGGCCATGTCGGTGCTTGGGAACCCCCGGCTGGAGGCCGCCCTTTCCGGGGCTGACCTTATCCGCTACAGCGAGCCCTCGAACTATCTGTTCATACTTAAAAATCTGCTCCTGCTGCCGGATATCACGCTGCTGAACAACTTCGGCATGACCACGGCGCAGTCCTCCGGCTGCTTTGCGGGGGCGGTGTGCGTATTCCCCCTCTGCGGAGCGATAGCCTACTTCCGCTGCGTCAAGGGCAGAGATCACTTCAAGCTGCTGATGACCGTCTGCACCGTGATGATGTTCGTCCCGGCGCTCAATCAAGCCTTTTCGCTGTTCAACGCCACCTTCTACGGGCGGTGGTTCTATATGCCCGCCCTTATCTCTGCCGTGATGACTGCCCGCGCCGCCGAAATGTGGGAGCAGGACGGCGCCGCTCTGAAAAAGGGGCTCCTCCCAGCCGCAGTCATAACAGGTGCGGCCGCCGCAGCTTCGCTGACGGTCACGCTGCTGGCAAAGTATAACGTCATCGGACTTTCCTTCAGCAACTATGCCTATGCGCTGATACAGCCGGTGTTCGCACTGACGGCTCTTGCTCTTCTGGCAATGCCCATGCTGCGTCCCGCGCCGGAGGACAGAGGGCTGCTCACACGGCAGCTGCTGACCCGTACAGCCGGCTTCTGCACCGCCGGGATGCTGCTGACCGTGGGCTGCGGCTATATCTTCCGCGGCACCTCTGAAAGCTATATCATGAACAGCGTCCTTGACTTCCGGGATGAAAACGCTTTCCCGGAGGACAGCGGATTTTTCCGCACCTCGTCAGAGGCCAATCTGCAGAATATGCCGGTGATCTGGGGCTATCCCACGGTGAGGTATTTCAACTCCACCGTCGAGCCCTCGGTCATAAGCTTTTATAACTCCCTCGGGCTGGCAAGGGGCGTCAAGTCGGATTACGATATCTCGGAATACCCGCTGATGACCCTGCTTTCGGTGAAGTATTACGCCGACCAGGCCTATTTCGACGACGAGGGCAACGCCCGTCCTGCCGCCGAGGTGCTGCCGGCCTCCGGCAGGAGCTTTACCTTTGTCTCCGGCAGCAGCGATATAAACATCTACCGCAACAGCGAGTTCATACCTATGGGCTTTGCCTTTGACCGCTATACCACAAACGCCGCCCTTGAGGGGCAGCCTGTGCTGATGAAGGAGTATGCCTGCCTTGAGGCACTGGTGCTGGACGAGGAGCAGATAAGCCGCTATGCCGATATACTTGAGGAGTTCGACACCTCGTCCCTCGCGGATGCGGCAGACCGCTACAGCGATACCTGCGCCGAAAGGCGGAAAAACAGCTGCTCCCGCTTTGAACAGCAGGGCAGCCGCTTTGAGGCAGAGATAAGCCTTGAAAAGCCTGCGCTGGTGTTCTTCTCGGTACCCTTCTCCGAGGGGTGGAGCGCTAAGGTCAACGGCAGCGATGCCCGCGTTGAAAGGGTGGATAACGGCCTTATGGCCGTGAGATGTGAGGCGGGGGACAGCAGCATCCTCTTCACCTACAGGAATAAATATACCTCCGCGGGGCTGGTCATCACCCTCTGCGCTGCAGGAGTGCTGGCAGCATATATCGGGATAAGCATATTTCTTTCCCGGAAAAATAAACAACAAGGAGAAAACCAATGAGCGATTTTATTGACAAGCTGAAGGAGACCTTCGTCACCGACGACCGCTGGCTCTATTTGGTAAAGGGTCTCGGCAACACACTTATCATCACCTTTTCCGCCGCACTGATAGGCATCGTGCTGGGCTTTCTCGTGGCGATGATACGCTCCACCCACGACAAGACCGGCAAGCTGAAGGTCGGCAATTTCATCTGCCGCATCTACCTTACGGTAATACGCGGAACGCCTATGGTAGTGCAGCTGATGATAATGTATTTCGTTATCTTTGCCACGCTTAATTCAAGATACAAGATACTGGTCGCTATCCTCTCCTTCGGAATAAACTCCGGCGCATATGTGGCCGAGATCGTCCGCTCGGGCATCATGTCGATCGACAACGGACAGTTCGAGGCCGGCTCCAGCCTCGGCCTGAGCTATTCCAAGACAATGCTCTATATCATCCTGCCGCAGGCCTTCAAGAACGTGCTGCCCGCACTGGCCAACGAGGTCATCGTGCTGCTGAAGGAGACCTCGGTTGCCGGCTATATCGGCATGGAGGATCTTACCAAGGGCGGAGATATCATACGCGCCCAGACCTATCAAGCGTTCATGCCGCTGCTGGCTGTTGCGGCTATCTACCTTATAATGGTAATAATCCTTACCTCGCTTGTAGGAAAGCTCGAAAGGAGGCTCGCCAAGAATGAAAAGAGATAACAACGCTCCCACCCGGGAGGAGACCGAAAAGGCCTTTACCGACGAGCTGATCGTCGTCAGCGATCTGCATAAATCCTTCGGCGACCTGCATATCCTAAAGGGCATAAGCACCACCGTCAGACAGGGAGAAAAGGTGGTAATAATCGGGCCCTCCGGCTCCGGCAAAAGCACCTTCCTGCGCTGCCTCAACCTGCTCGAGCGCCCTACCTCCGGCTCTATCAAGCTCGACGGCGTTGACCTGCTCGGGTTCAACGAAAAGGGCGTAAACTTCATGCGCCAGAGCATGGGAATGGTCTTTCAGCACTTCAACCTCTTCCCGCATCTGACTATCAGAAAGAATATAACCCTTGCACCGGTCAAGCTGGGCATCCTCTCGGAGGAGGAGGCCAACAGCCGCGCCGATGACCTGCTGGAAAAGGTGGGGCTGTATGACAAGTGCGACGCTTATCCGGGACAGCTTTCCGGCGGACAGAAGCAGCGTATCGCTATCGCAAGGGCGCTGGCTATGAACCCCGAGGTCATGCTCTTCGACGAGCCCACCTCCGCCCTCGACCCCGAAATGGTCGGCGAGGTGCTGGAGCTGATGAAGCAGCTGGCCGAGGCCGGTATGACGATGATCGTCGTCACCCACGAAATGGGCTTTGCCAAGGAGGTAGCCTCCCGCGTTATGTTCATGGACGACGGACAGATCCTTGAGGAGGCTCCGCCCGACAAGTTCTTCTCCGACCCCAAGAACGACCGCACCAAGCTGTTCCTTTCAAAGGTGCTGGTGTAAAGCCGCCGCGCTGCGTAAAAGCGGCGCTCTTGACAAGCGGGGAAATGTATGATATAATGTAATTTACAATATTCCAAAGGCGATGACGGAGAAAGTATCCGCTGCGGGGCATTCAGAGAGAGAGGCGTTTTGCTGTGAGCCTCTTGTGCAAGCACCGGTGAAGACCCCTCCCGAGCCCCCGCGCCCAAAGCCTTAAACGGAAAAGTAAGCGCAGGCGTCCTCCGCGTTAAGGAGCAATGAGTTAAAATCCAAGGTGGAACCGTGCGATCTTTGCACCCTTGATGTACTTTTTTGTGCGTCAGGGGTTTTTGTTTGTTATTAAGATATTTATTAAGATAAAGGAGTAATAACTATGAAAGTCATCTACAACGACGGTCATGTGGGCGAGTGCCCCAAGGAAGAGGAACTGCACGTTATACGCCACTCTGCCGCGCACATTCTTGCACAGGCAGTGAAAAGGCTCTATCCCGACGCCAAGTTCGCCTACGGCCCGGCTAACGAAAAGGGGTTCTATTACGACGTTGATCTGGGAGATGTAAAGCTTTCCGACAGCGACCTTGCAGCTATCGAGAACGAGATGCGCAAGATCGTCAAGGAGAACCTGCCCTTCAAGACCTTCGTGCTGCCCCGGGACGAGGCAATCAAGCTCATGGAGGAGCGCGGCGAGGAATACAAGGTGGAGCATATCGGCGACCTGCCCGAGGACGTTCCCCTAAGCTTCTTCCAGCAGGGCGAGTATATAGATATGTGCGTCGGCCCTCATCTGACCTACACCAAGACACTCAAGGCCTTCAAGATACTGAACGTTTCCGGCGCTTACTGGAAGAACGATGCCTCCCGCAAGATGCTCACCCGTATAAACGGCACAGCCTTCGCCACCTCACAGGAGCTGGAGGAGCACCTAAAGCGCCTTGAAGAGGCCGCCATGCGCGACCACCGCAAGATCGGCAAGGAAATGCAGCTGTTCATGACCGATAACCTCGTCGGCCGCGGCCTGCCGATGTTCTTGCCCAAGGGCTATACTATCTGGCAGGAGCTGGAGGAGTATATCAAGTCCAAGGAGCGCAAGCTGGGCTATCAGCACGTTATGACCCCCTGCGTCGGCACAGTGGCTCTCTATCAGACCAGCGGCCACTGGGAGCATTACAAGGACAATATGTTCCCCGCTATGGAGGTCGAGGGCGAGAGCTTTGTGCTAAGACCCATGAACTGCCCGCACCACATGATGATCTATGCCAATCAGAAGCATTCCTACCGCGACCTGCCTATCCGCATCGGCGAGATCGCTCACGATTTCCGCTTTGAGGCCAGCGGCACCCTCAAGGGCATCGAGCGGGGCAGACACTTCTGCCAGAACGATGCTCACCTTTTCTGCACCCCCGACCAGATCAAGGACGAGGTCGGCAAGGTGGTCGATCTGATCTTCGAGGCCTACAAGGACTTCGGCATCGACAAGTACCGCTGCGTGCTTTCGCTCCGCGACCCCGCCGACAAGGTGAAGTATCATCAGGACGACGAGATGTGGGAGAAGGCCGAGAGCGCTCTGCGCGATGTGCTTAACCAGCTGGGCATCGAGTTCACCGAGGAGATCGGCGAGGCCGCATTCTACGGCCCGAAGCTCGATGTGAACGTTGTCCCCGCCGTGGGCGCCGAATACACCCTCTCCACCTGCCAGCTCGACTTCTGCCTGCCCGCCAAGTTCGATCTGAAATACACCGATTCCGACGGCCAGGAAAAGACACCCGTTGTTATCCACCGTGCGATACTCGGCTCGCTTGACCGCTTTATGGCTTATCTTATCGAGGAGACTAAGGGCCGCTTCCCCGTTTGGCTCGCACCCGTTCAAGCGAAGATACTTCTTGTTTCCGAGAAGAGCGCCGAGTATGCCGAGAAGGTATATGATATGCTCTATGACGCCGGCGTGCGCGTACAGCTTGACGACCGCAACGAGAAGATCGGCTATATGATCCGTCAGGCACAGTACACCGAGCGCGTGCCTTACATGGTCATTATCGGAGAAAAGGAAACGCAGGAAAACACAGTCTCCGTCCGCACACAGGACAGCAAGACCGTTTCCATGACCGCCGAGGAGTTCGTCGCCAAGATCACCGGCGAGATCAAAAACAAGACCGTCAACAAGCTCTGATACAGATACAAAAACAGCCTGCGCTCAAAGTGCAGGCATCACAAAAAGGTTTTATCCCAAATATTTTCACCCGCAAAAAAGAAGAAAGAATAAGAAATAATAATCAAGGTGTCCGCGCAGCGGACGGTATCAAGAATCATCGCCAAAGGCGATACCTTGTTTATTCTTTATTCTTTCTTCTTTCTTCTTTATTATTTTAGCAGCGGCGCAAATAAAGCTGATAATTACAAATACTGCTTTATCGCCGCTGCGCTCTATACCGTTTCCGGCAGCTTGGGGAGCATTGCGAAATACTCGGCCTTGAACTCCTTGTAGAGCGCCCGGAACTTTTCGTCGTTCTGCTTGACATCGTTCCAGTATTCGTGGATCTCGGTTTTCTCGTCGATCTCGATAAGAGTGCCGGCAATGTTGGAGCAGTGGTCGGAGATGCGCTCAAGGTTTATCAGCACGTCCTGGAAGATATAGCCCAGCTCCACGGTACACTGTCCTGCCTGCAGGCGGTCGATGTGGCGGTTTTTAAGCTCGATTATCAGCTTGTCCACCACCTCCTCCAGCGGCTCGACGCGGTGGGCGAGGGCAAGGTCGTTATCAACATACGCCCTTATCGCTGTGTGGATGTTCTCGTCTATCGCCGCGCAGATGACGTTCATCTCCTTGATGCCGTAGTCCGAGAACTGATACTGCTTGTCGTGAAGCTCCTGCGCCGACTCGATAAGATTTACCGCATGGTCGGAGATGCGCTCGAGGTTGCCGATGATGTGCATCATCTTTGACACCTTGCGGTTGTCAGCCGAGGAAACGCTGGCCTTGGAGATCTTCACCAGATAGGCTCCCAGCCTGTCCTCGTAGCGGTCGATAAGCTGTTCGCCGGCGACCACCTTGTCCGAAAGCTTGGGATCCCATTTCTGCAGAACATAGAGCGCATCGGTAATGGTGGTCTCGGTATGCCTTGCCATTTGAACAGATGCCTCGCGGCAGGCCTCAACAGCCACCGAGGGGATCTTGAACAGGTTCATATCAAGCTTGGGCTCGTCCTCCGCAGAGGGCTCGTCCTCGTCCTTGTCGCGGACGATCTTCCTTGACAGCTTGACAAGCTGATTTGAAAACGGCATCAGCAGCAGAGTTATCACGATGTTGAAGATCGTATGCCCGATAGCTATACCCACGGGAGAGATAGTGTCGTCGAAGAAATCCTTGGCGACAGTGGCCTCCAGCAGCAGCGTTATCGGCAGCACTATCACCACACCGATTATCTTTATCAGAATGTGTATCGCCGCCACCCGCTTGGCGTTCTTCTTTACGCCGATGCTTGAAAGCAGCGCCGTCACGCAGGTGCCGATGTTAAGACCCATTATCAGCGGGGCAGCCATTCCCACGGTCAGCGAGCCGGTGGAGGAAAATGCCTGCAAAATACCGATCGAGGCAGCCGAGCTTTGGATTATTCCCGTGAAGGCAGCACCCACCAGCACGCCCAGCAGCGGGTTGCGGAACGCCACCAGCATATTGCGGAAGCCCTCGGACTCTGCCAGCGGAGCAACGGCTCCCGACATAAGGGTCATGCCCGTCATCAGTATCGAAAAGCCCAGCAGTATAGAGCCGATATCCTTTTTCTTGCTCTTCTTCGCCAGCATGATGAGCATTATGCCTGCCAGCGCCACCAGCGGCGAGAACGAGGAGGGCTTTAAAAGCTTGAGGAAAAAATTATCGCCCTTAATGCCCGAAAGGCTAAGGATCCACGCGGTAAGCGTTGTGCCTATATCGGCACCGAAGCAAACCGCAACGGTCTGTTCAAGCATCATGATGCCCGAATTGACAAGACCCACCAGCATAACGGTCACAGCGGACGATGATTGGATAGCGATAGTGATCCCCATACCCAGCAAGAGGCTTTTGATCTTGTTGGAGGTCATTTTTCTCAAGGCCGACTCAAGCTTGCCGCCTGTCAGCTTTTCAAGGCTCGTTGACATGACGTTCATTCCGTAGAGGAAAAACGCCAGTCCACCCAGCATAGTGAACACGGAGAATACATCAAACGTTTCCATAGCAATATTCCTTTCGGTCGTCTGCCGCCCCGGCAGACCCTTTTTCATCCATTATAACACTTATCATTCTTACACCTTTATTATAAACGCCGCTAACCGATTTGTCAACAGCTTAATTCCAATTCTGCGAAATGCTGAAAACAGACGGCGTTTTTTTGAATAATTTATAGCAAAACAGACGAGCGTAATGCGGCGGCGGCGTACAAGGGTTTGCTGACCGTACCGTTGTGTGCGCCGCCGCAAATAATAAATAAGAAAGAATAAAGAATAAACAAGGTGTCCGCTGCGCGGACGGATCTCAAAATCATCGCCGAAGGCGATACCTTATTTATTCTTTATTATTTATTCTTTCTTCTTTATTCTTTTTTTATTCATCCCTCTTCCGGGGCGGCGAGCATTATAAGCAGCTGTGTTATCTTTTCCATGGACTCCTTGCAGCAGTATTCATATCTGCCGTGGAAGTTGTGTCCCCCGGCGCAGAGGTTGGGACAGGGCAGTCCTCTCCACGAAAGAAACGCTCCGTCGGTGCCGCCGCGTATGGGCTGGATCCTCGGCTCTATGCCAAGAGCCTTCATGCACCTCTCGGCATTTTCGATAAGGAACATATTATCGGGATAGATCTTTTCCCGCATATTGCGGTAGCTGTCCTTCAGCTCTGCGGTGACGGTGCCGGCTCCGTATTTGGCGTTCAGCTCCTCCGCCGCCGAAAGCATAAGCACCCTGCGGGCATTGAATTTCTCCCGGTCATGGTCGCGGATAAGATATTCCAGCTCTGCCGACTCAACTCCCCCCGCTATCCGTTCAAGGTGGAAAAAGCCCTCGTAGCCCTCTGTATGCTCCGGGCGCTCCTCTGCCGGCAGGAGGCTGTCGAACTCCGCCGCGATGCGGGAGGCGTTCTTCATTTTCCCCTTGGCCTCGCCCGTATGGATATTCACGCCCTTGATGCTTATTTTAGCCGAGGCCGCGTTGAAGCATTCATACTCCAGCTCGCCCAAAGCCCCGCCGTCCACGGTGTAGGCATGATCCGCACCGAAGCGGGCAAGGTCAAAGCGGGCGATGCCCCCGCCTATCTCCTCGTCCGGCGTAAAGGCTATGGCTATCCGCCCGTGGAGGGGCGCATCCTCTGCCGTGAGCGCCTCGGCCATTGTCATTATCTCCGCTACGCCCGCCTTGTCGTCGGCTCCGAGAAGTGTCGTGCCGTCGGTGACGATAAGCGTCTTGCCGATATAGTCCCGCATCTCGGGGTACATCTTAGGCGAAAGGACGATGCCCTCTGCTTCATTGAGGACGATGTCGCCGCCGTCGTAGTTCTCCACCAGCCGGGGTCTGACGTTTTTGCCCGAGGTCTCCGGCGAGGTGTCCATGTGGGAGATAAAGCCGAGGGTCTTCCCCGCCCCGCCGTTGTTCGCCGGGATATGCCCATAGACGCACCCGCTGGCGGGATCATAGCCCGCATCGTGAACGCCCAAGGACTTCAGCTCCTCTGCCAGCATCCGTGCAAGGACTGTCTGTCCCTCTGTGCTGGGAAAGCTGTCAGACTCCTCACTTGACTGTGTATCTACCGCAGCATAGCGCAAAAACCTTGAGATGACTGTTTCCTTCATAAAAAGCTCCTCCTTCTGAAATGCGGGGGGGGAGAGGGCGAAGCCGAAGGTGCGCTGTGCGCACCTTTATCTTTCTCTCTCACTCTCACTATCACTAACACTATCATTATCACTATCATTATCACTATCAGCTAAATTCGCCAGAAAATTTCAGCATTCGCCAAAAGCTTCAAGCGATCGCCAGAATCGCCAAAACGGACAAAAGTTGCACGCTCTGTCCAAAAGTTGCACACACCAACCAAAAAAGCATACGCTCTCCCTTGCGGGAGAGAATATGCTTTGCTGCATTACATATCCGCACGGATGCGGTCGATATGGGTCTGTGTATGACCGCCGGAGATCGACACTGTGAAGATCATGTCCGTAGCGCCTACGGTCTTGGCAAACTGCACCATGCTGATGTCGGCATAGCGGAAATCCACCACATAGATCTTCTCAAAACTGTTGGTAAGGAAGGGTATGGATGCATTTGCATAGCTGTCCTTCAGCACCACAAGCACTCTTCCGTTGTGAACAGGCGTCTTGACCTCGCAGATATCCAGATCGTCGCCCAGACAAGCGCCGTAGGCGTTTCCGCCGGAGGCCCAGTCAAAGAACAGCGAATGTCCCTTGTTCTCGTTGATATACTGGAAGGTGCTGTCCCAGTAATTTACTTCAAGCTGATCGTTGTTCTCGGGCTTGTAGTAGATCATCTGATCGGGATAGTCCTTCAGTCCCTGAACATAGTCGGAGAAGGCATACATCGTGCCGCAGAAGCCGTCGATCACGCACTTTTCATAGGTGGAGATATCCTTGAAGGTATCGACGAGGCCGGCCTCCTGCGTGAACTTCTGCATAGCGTAGTAAGCGCCCAGCGGCTGCCAGTGGTGGTCGGTGCGGGAGTAGATGTACTCGTCCGCATGGTTTGCAAGCTCGTCATATACGTCCACGTTGATAACGCCGTCAAGATATCTGCCGACGTTCAGTATCGCGTCGTGCTGATCGGTGAACTGATCTCTCATGCTTTCCGGCATATAGTAAGCAGAGGACAGCGGGCAGTAAAGGTTGAACACGTTCACCTTGTCGCCCAGCGCCTTCTTGTAGTCGTTAAGCACTGCGGCATAGTCAGCGCCCACGTCAAACAGTCCGTAGAAGGCGGGCATCGCCCTTATGGTGGGGCCGGAGCCGGTCAGAATGACGTTTCCTGCCCATTCGCCCTCGTCGGGAACATCTATGTGCTTTTTGGTCTCAAGAGAAACCTTGGTCGTAGTTGTGGGAGAGGTACTCTGCTCACCGCTGCCGGTGGTGGCAGCCGGAGTCGTGGTCGTCTCGGCAGGGCCGGTGTAAAGTGTCACCTTAGCGGTTGTCTGCTTGTCCTTATCGTCAAGGGTCTCCTTCTTGCCGGGCTGGACATCGCCCTTGATCTGAACGTCACCGATATTTATGCCGAAGAGCTTGGAGAATGTGTCGGCAAAGCCCTTGAGGCTCTCGCGGTTGGGGATAGTATCGGTGTAGTATTTCGCCATATTTTCGGTGTATTCGCCCTTGAACCAGCTGGAGATGCTGAACTCCGGCTTTTCCGTCAGCATACGCTTTTCGGAGTCAACATATCCGCTCTCACGCTTTACCACGATAAGAGCGATGCCTACGCCGAATACCAGCAGCATACAAAGGGCTGCATTCAGAAAATGGAACTCGGTCTCGTAGCGCTTGTACTTGGGCTTTTTCTTCCTGCGGCGGGGGGGCGTGGGGTCGGAGGGGTCAGCGGAGATGCGCTGTCTGCTTGAAACGGGCTGTTCGCTCTCGGGGCGCACTCTGCTCCGGGAGACCTGCTCACTCTCGGGGCGTACTCTGCTCCGTGCGGGCTGTTCGCCCTCGGGGCGCACTCTGCTCCGGGAGACCTGCTCGCCCTCGGGGCGCACCCTGCTCCGGGAGACCTGCTCGCCTTCGGGGCGCACCCTGCTCCGGGAGACCTGCTCGCTCTCGGGGCGCACTCTGCTCCGGGAGACCTGCTCACCCTCGGGGCGTACTCTGCTCCGGGAGACCTGTTCGCTTTCGGGACGTACTCTGCTCCGTGCGGGCTGCTCGCCCTCGGGGCGCACTCTGCTCCGTGCGGGCTGCTCGCTTTCGGGACGAACCCTGCTCCGGGAGACCTGCTCGCCCTCGGGACGCACTCTGCTCCGGGAGACCTGTTCGCCCTCGGGGCGTACCCTGCTCCGGGAGACCTGCTCGCCCTCGGGGCGTACCCTCTCCCTCTGCGGCTGAACGGGACGCTCCGCCGGGCGCCCGGGTGCGGGCTGCTCTGCCCTTTTCTCTTCTCTGGCAGAGGCCATTTTCTTCTGCATATCCTCGGAAAGCTTGATCTCTATGGTGCGCTTGGTCGTCCTGCCGGAGGGCTTGGGCTCTTCACGGCGCGGCTCGGCCTGCTTCGGAGGCTCGGGACGCTTTTCGGGAGCCTTTTTCTCTTCCTTTTTGTCATCCGTGAGCCAGATGCTCTTCTCGGCAGGGTCGGCAGGCTTGTCCGACCAGTAGCTCCTGCTGCGCTCTGCACGGCGCTTTTCTATGTCAGCCACCATTTTGTCGAACACCTCGGGAGACTCCTTCTCCGGATCCTTGTATTCGTGAGCATCCACAGGGTCGTTCTGAACAGGCTCCTCGGGCTGCTTTTCCTCTGCCTTGGGAGCTTCCTTTCCCACCCTGCTAAGGCGTTCAAGATATATCCTTTCCAGCTCCTCGCTGTCGGGAAAAATGTAATTGTTATCGGCCATTTTATGCCTCCGTTAAAATCTGAAATACAGGAACGGATTGTTTGTGGTGTTGAGCAGCAGCAGCGAGCTGATTATCAGCACTGCGGCATTCATCACAATGCCCGCGCCCTGCATGAAGTAGTAGTTTCCTGCTTTTTTCTGCGCAAGCTCCTTGAGCTTGGGAAGGATAGGCGTTGCCAGCAGGACTGCTGCGGTCACAAGGAATATATTTGATACGAAAAGGTTTCTCGTGATGACGTTTGAGAAGGGATTGCCGTTTGCACCCACGATAGCCTTGAAGAACTTTCCGAGAGCGCCGAAATTCTCAAAGTAGAAGATACCGAAGCCGAGAATGATGACCAGCTTGGTGTAGATGTGGGCAAATATGGGGTTCCAGTTCTTATATCTCTTCTTGCCCAGCTTCATTTCCATGAACACGAAGAGGCCGTAGTAAAGTCCCCAGATAACGAAGTTCCAGCTTGCACCGTGCCACAGACCCGTGCAGAACCAAACAAGGAAGAGCCCGCCGTATTTCCGCCGCTTGCCGAAGATAGGCACATAAAGCAGATAGTCGCGGAAGAAGGTACCCAGCGAGATATGCCACCTCTGCCAGAATTCGGTTATGCTCTTGCAAACAAAGGGATATTTGAAGTTCTCGTCAAAATGGAAGCCGAAGATGCGTCCCAGTCCGATAGCGATATCCGAATAGCCCGAAAAGTCGAAGTAATACCACAGCGCCACCATTGCCGCACCGAACCATGCGCCCAGCACCGAAATAGTGCCGATGCCGCTGTAGCCGTTCTCGGCGGTTCCGAAGCAGGTAGTTACCACCGTGTTCAGGCTGTTGGCGATGATGACCTTTTTGCCTATGCCGAGGATTATCCGGGAAAAGCCCTCGGAAATGTCCTTCAGATCGGTGTGCCTGTCGTCGATCTCCTCGGCGATAGTCGAATAGCGGACGATAGGCCCCGCGATAAGCTGCGGGAACATGGAAACATAAAGCAGGAACTTGTAGAAACGGGTCTGCACCTTGACCTTGCCCCAGTAGCAGTCGATAGAATAGGAAAGCGTCTGGAAGGTGTAGAAGGAAATGCCTATGGGCAGCTTTATGTCGGGAACGGGAATGGAAACGTGCAGCAGATTATTGATATTCTCCACAAAGAAGCCGCTGTACTTGAATATCCCCAGCACGCCGATATCCACGATAAGCGCCAGTATCAGCGCCTGCTTTTTCCGTTTCTGCGTTTTGGCTTTGCCGATAGTCAGACCCGTCATGTAATTGAGGAACGAGTAGGCTATAAGCATCACGATCCACACAGGCTCGCCCCAAGCATAGAACAGCATCGAGAAGGCCAGCAGCACGATATTGCGTGCCTGTATCTTCCTTGCAACAAAATAGATCAGTATGCACAGGGGCATAAAGAAGTATATGAAAAACAGATCGGCAAAAACCAATTTACAGGATCCTCTCTTTTATTCGTTGTCTGTTTTCCGAAAACGTTTTCGCAAGCTAACATACCACTAAAAACAGTTACTAAACAGCACTTTATATTATAACATCAGCCGTCATTAAAGTCAATCGCCATTCTGCACAAACAGAAAAAAGAAAACCCCGCAAATAACAGGCAGATTGCCGTTTGCGGGGTTTGTCACAAAAATAACAAGGGTAAATAATTTCACACTTGGGATGATATTCAATCCTCGACGATGCTTTTGACGGGAGAGTTATCGAAGTCCTTCTGTCTGCGGTGTTTGGCGCGGAGCTTTCTGACTATCCATATAATAAGCAGAACGGCAGAGAGGGCGGTCATCAACATGATCGGGTAAAGGCCGAAGCGCCACTTTGAGGGGAACTCCTTCTGCTCCTCGGTGAGGCCGATGCCCTCGCCCACGCGGGTGACGGCCTTATCAATGATATAGGAGGCGCCCTGCATATAGACCACCGTACCGACGAGGATGAAGGCGAACTGGGGGATATACTTACTCAAGAAGGCCAGCACGAGGCCGACGAGGCAGAGGGCGGCGCCGACACCGATGAGGGCGGCAACATAGCCGGGGACGTCATCCATTTGCCCCATAGAGATACCGAGGACGAAGATACCGCCGTAATAGAGGCCCGACCAAAGGAAGGGGACGCACATAAGGAGCTTCAGCAGGAGGGTCACGGCGGAGTCCATTTTTTTGGCATTACGGCGCATTTTGCGGGCGCTTTTGCTTTCGCGGGGGGAATCATGCTCGAGCTGTTCGGAGCGTTCAGCGATTTTTTTGGCATTCAGCTGTTGTTGACTTTGTTTTTTGAGTCTATCCTTTTTTGACATAAAGCACCTCTTGAATGGGATAATATATATATGAAAGAGCGATACATTTTATGCAAAGCGCACTGACATTATAACACAGAAGAAAACAAAATGCAAGTCCGCCGAGCCAAAGAAGGTGCGGGAGGAAAGACAGACTGCCGGCGGGACGATCAAAGCTGGCGGAAAGAACGCGAAGCGGCAGGGGCGTGCCCCTGCACCCAACTCCGCCGAGCCAAAGAGGGTGCGGGAGGAAAGACAGACTGCCGGCGGGACGAACAAAGCTGGCGGAAAGAACGCGAAAGCGCATTAAAAAGCGCGCGGTCAAGCCTCGCGCCAGAGGCTTGCGGGGTCAAGGGGCAGAGCCCCTTGCAGAGTTTGGGGCAGAGCCCCATTCGGCGCGTTAGCGACGACCGGCGCTGCACACAGTAAACAGTAGGGCGCAAAAGCAGTAACCCACATCCCAAATAATGGGGACAAACCAAATGCAGCGCCGGAAAAAAGCAGTCCTCCCGCACTCGCAGGAAACAGCAAGGGAGCGAAGCGACCGCGCGCATTTCCGTCCCTCGATGATGACAGCCACAAAGCGCCAAGCACTCGCAGAAAAGAGCGTCAGCGATCATCCGTCCGCAGAACAACAAAGTGACAGCCCTAACATCCGCCAATAGCCCGCACAAGCCGAAAAGAGCAGCAGCGATCATCCGTCCGCAGAACACAAAAGCCAAAACGCAAAACCACATTTATACATTCCACTTTTTTCCACCCGCGCCACACCGCACTGAAAATTTTTGTTCAGAATTTATTCTGCACCGTTGTCAAAAATATATGTGTAATCGCAAAAAGAAAGGATGTTGATATCATGCGCCGCTTTTTTCATAAGGTCGCATTCGCAGCGGGTGCCGCCGCCGTGTCGGTCATCGCCTTGATCGGCTTCTACGGCAGACAGCTTCCCGCTTCATTCCTCACTGCCGGAGACGATGAACTCGCTCTGCAGTCTTTTTTTACAGTTACCTCGCGCCCCGTATCTGACTCAACAGAGGTAAAGGAAAATATGGATAACCACACTCTTATGCTGTTCGATACCTTTCCTATAAAAAACGTCACCGCCGCCGCCGTCTCACGCCCCTCGCTCGTCCCCTGCGGCCAGCCCTTCGGCATCAGACTTATGACCGACGGCGTTATGGTCATCGGCCTCGAGGAGGTCAACAGCTCCTGCCCCGCCTCTGACTGCGGCATCCGCGTAGGCGATGTCATCACAGGCATCAACGGCCAGACCGTTACCACAAATAAACGTGTCAGCGAGATCATCGGCTCAACTAAGGGCGAGCCCTGCTCCGTCTCCTACTCCCGGGACGGTACGGCAAGGATAGCTACCCTGACCCCCGTCTATAGCGGCGGAACATATAAGGCCGGTATGTGGGTGAGAGATTCCTCTGCCGGAATCGGCACCCTTACCTTCTATGACCCCGCCTCCGGCGTTTTCGGCGGCCTCGGACACCCGATCTGCGATGCCGATACCAAGCTGCCCCTGCCGATCTCTCACGGCACTGTCGGAAATGTGAGGATCAACGGCTGCTCCCGCAGCGAACACGGCCAGCCCGGCCAGCTGCTCGGTGAGTTCCTTTCTTCAGATACCACCGGCAGTATCACCTTGAATATAAACGAGGGGGTCTTCGGCCGGCTGGACAGCCCCCCTGCCTCCGCTGAACCCCTCCCTCTCGGCTTTAAACAGGAGATCACTGCGGGCGAGGCCTGCATCCTCTCCACCGTCTCCGGAACAGAGCCCCGCAGCTATACCGTCGAGATCGAAAATATCGACCTCTCCGACAGCGCCTCTCACGATATGGTCGTCCACGTCACCGACCCGGAGCTTCTGCGGGAGGCCGGCGGCATCGTTCAAGGCATGAGCGGCAGCCCTATCATCCAAAACGGCCGTATCGTCGGCGCAGTCACCCATGTGTTCGTTGACGATCCCACCCGGGGCTATGCGATCTTTGCCGAGGATATGTTCCGTCAGACCAGCCTCGTCGAATAAACAGGAATTGTTGCTGTCCTTTTGGATTATATAACAATTTGTTATATTTATAGGTAAATATGCAGCATCATGCACAATCGTGTCGATAAGATTTTGACGTTTTGAGCAAAAAAGTATTGATTTTTACAGCTATCTGTGCTAAACTATTGTCAAGGGCAGAAAGCGGGAGCGCCGGCAACTCCCGCCGCCTGCCAATCTGTTACACGGAGGAATACATAATGAACAATAAGATAAAGATACTCATCGGCGACGACTCCGCCCAGTACGGCGTGAGCTGTGCGGCATCACTGCGGAGCCTCGGATTTTTCGTAATAACCCGCCCCAAGGACGGCCTTGTTATACTGGACGCTGTCCGCAGCGAAGCGCCGGAGGTGGTCATCATCGACGCTGTGATGCCCAACCTTGACGCTATCGGCCTTATCCGCAAGGTCATGCAGTCATCCTACAAAAAGCCCATGTTCATCGTCACCAGCTCCTACGAGAACTCCTTCATCGAGCAGCAGGTGATGACCGCCGGGGCATCCTATTTCATGCTCAAGCCCTTTGATGTGAAGGTGCTGGGCGAGCGCATCAAGATGATGCTGGATATCGACACCGACATCACCTCTGACTCCGCCTTTTCCCGCCGGGGGCAGAACCCCAACCTTGAGATAATCGTCACCGATATAATCCACCAGATAGGCGTTCCCGCCCACATCAAGGGCTATCACTATCTGCGGGAGGCTATCATGGCCTCGGTAGCGGACAAGGAGATGCTCGAAAGCGTCACCAAGGTGCTTTACCCAGCGGTAGCAAAGAAATTCCGCACCACGCCCTCCCGGGTGGAGAGAGCTATCCGCCACGCCATTGAGATCGCATGGGACCGCGGCGACATCGACACCCTCAACTCCTTCTTCGGCTACACCATAAACACCGGCAAGGGCAAGCCCACCAACTCGGAATTCATCGCCCTTATCACCGACAAGATCTGCCTGAAATACAAAACTACGATGACAGCGTAAGTGCGCTGCCGGCAACGAGGCTGCTGCAGGAACGGCTCCAGCCAAAAAAGGGCACTCTCCCCGTGCGGGGAGAGTGCCCTTTTTCGCACTTTGCGGCGCTGCGATGCCGCGCCGCAAAACCATTATCAATAAACAGCCCTGTTCAAAAGCCTCGGTTCAGCCGTTTATCAGCTTTGCCGCTTTCAGTATCGCCAGCTGTGTCTTGGCATCGGGGAGCTTTCCGTCATAGACCATTTGCAGAGCCTCCTCAAAGGGGATCTTCACCACGTCAAGGAACTCGTCCTCGTCAAGATGCCTGTCGCCGAAGCTAAGCTCCCGCGCTAAATACATATGGATGATCTCGGTGTCATATGCCACCGTGGGATAAAGACAGCCGAGATAATCGAACCGCCCCGGGACGGCACCTATCTCCTCCTTCAGCTCCCTAAGGCCGCAGGCGCGGTGATCCTCGCCGTATTCCAGCTTTCCGGCAGGTACCTCCGTCAGTACCTCGGCAAAGGGGTATCTGAACTGCTTTACCATATAGACCTCGCCCCTGTCGTTCACCGGCACCACGCACACCCCTCCGGGATGCTTTATCACCTCGCGGACGGCGTTTCTTCCGTCCTCAAGCTCGACCTTATCCACATACAGCTTGACAACTATACCGTCAAACCTCTGCTCGCTTTCAAGCGTTTTTTCTTCAAGATGCATAGCCTTATTCTCCTGCTCCTTTTTTCTTCATGAACCGCGAGATCACGGGGATCTTCACATCCTCGCCCCGCTTTTTGCGGCGCTGACAGTCAACGACCCAATAGATGACCAGCACTGCCGCCGCACCCGCCGAGGCCGCTCTTCCGAGGGTAAGACCCTGCGCCTTGAACTTAAAGGTGATAGTGCTGTCTCCCGCAGGAACAGGCACTGCCATAAAGCCGTAGCTGACCTTTTCCACATCAACAGGCTTTCCGTTGACCTCGGCGCTCCAGCCCTTTTCATAGGGCACAGAGAAGAACACCAGCTTTTGGCTGTCCAGCTTGATCTTCGCCTCAAAGCCCTGTGAGTCGTACTCAAAGGAATAACAGCTCTGCGCCCGCTTTTCCTCGCAGGACTGCTTGTACATATTCCTTGACACCGGCGCGGACTTCACGTCGTACTTGGTCATCATCGGGGTATATTTGATCGCCTGCTCCTCGCTAAGCACAAGCGAATGCATCAGCAGGACAGGCTTTTCAGCCTCGCCGAGGTTTTTCAGATCCTCGTCAGACACATAGGTATCATAGGCAAAGCCCATAGGCACGAAGTTCTTGTTCTTATATACATAGAACTTGTTCTGGTCGCCCACATACTCGAAATCGGGCATCTCGGTGATGACGCTGTCGGCGTGAGGCTCCTTTTCGCCCCGCTTTTCCTTGTCGGAGTATTCCTTGAAATAATACTTTACCGAGAAGAGCCCTCTAAGCGCGTAGAGCTTCGGCTCCATACGCGAGGCCACGTCACGGGTCTGACCTATGGAGGTATAGAAGTCCATGATCGAGGTAGGCACCACGCTGTGGAACGTCCTCATGGAGCTTAGACCCCAGTACATACACCAGTTATCCACGCTTTCAGAGGTGTCTATCCGGTAGAAGGTGTTTTCCAGCCCGGACATATCGCCGTCATAGCCCGAAAGGTCGGTATGCTCCCTGCCGTTTATAGCCCGCTCGATATAGTCGGCGTTGTCGTTGCCCTGCACCGCTCCGTAGATGACCGAGCTCATCATGCACACGGCGCAGGCCGCCGAGGTCATGACGCAGAGGGTGAAGTGCCGCCTTCGGCGATCGACCGCCACCTTATACACCGCAAAGAACAGCATCACCGTCATAGCTATCGTAACGATAGCCTGAACGTAATACAGCTCCGGGTACTTCGGCACCTGCCCATAGACCGTCTGACCGTCCTTCTGCTTCGGCAGGAGCCCTATGCCGACGAATATCGAAGAGATGATCGCCGTAGGCACAAAGCCGAACCGCAGCTCGTTCTTGTCCCGGTCGATGACCTGCGCGGTCATAAGGCACATTATCAGTATCGGCATATAGAACCAGCGCGCATAGTAGCTGCTGTTGAAAAGGATAAAGGCGGAGTTGAAGAAGGGCACGCAGGCCATTATCATGCAGACGATTATCATTTTTCCCTGCCATGTCTTCTTCCTTGTGCGCATAAAGGCGATGACTCCGCACATGGAGAACATTGGCAGATATCCCGCCAGCGATGCCCACCTTGCCTTGTCGGAGTTGAGGATGTTTATCCTTGCGGGCATATCCGAGAGCATGAAGAAGGCCTGGAATATCCGGGGTATCCGCAGATGATCGCTGTAGGCCACCATGTCAAGACCCCAGAGATAGCTGGTGATGCGCGGGTTCTCGATAACGTCCATTACCGAGGGCAGCAGTATGAAGAAGGACATCACAAAGCCCAGCACTGCCTCAAAGGCCAGCATACCGAAGATCCTGAAGTTCATGCGGAAGCTCTTGTCGCTCATCCGTATGAAGAAATAGATTATGGTGAACACCACCTCGCAGACGAAGAAGAAATAGCTTATCGTCGCGCAGACCGCCACCATAATTGCAAACGCTCCCTTTTTGTTTTCCTGCGTCAGCAGCTCGAACGAGAGCAGCAGCAGCGGGAAAAAGGCCGTTGCGTCGTGGAAGTGGTTGAAGAACACGTTATAGGTCTGAAAGCCGGAGAAGGCATAGAGCATCGCGCCGATAAAGGCCGCGCTCTTGTTTTCCACGAAACGGCGGATAAAGGCATAGGCGCACACTGCCGCCACCGCAGTTTTCAGCGCCAGCATCCAGGGCATCAGATAGGCCACCGCCTTCAGCGGGAAGAGGGTCGTCAGCCAAAAGAACGGGCTTCCCAGCAGATAGAAGGAATAGGAGCCGATGAAGTTTGAGCCGAGGTCAGTCCCCCAGTCCCAGCCGATGCCCACATCACGCACCACCTCGTTGGCGTGCTGATAGAACATCATCTGCTGCGAGTTGAAGTCGCCGTAATACAGGAATATGCCCTTATTCACGATCATGGACGGGATAAAGCTGAGCATCATCGCCGCAAAGGCAACGACGAACAGCTTGAGATAAAGCTCCCTGCCCGCATTCTCGGAGGAGCGTTTTATAAATCCGGGTTTTTCTTTCATTTTACATTCCCCTTGCAATTTGGTCATATACGATAGTATTATAGCACACCCGTCCTAATAAATCAAGACATTTTTTTAATTCACGCTTCTCCTTTTTTAATTCACGCTGCGCCTTTTTTAGTTCACGCTGCGCCCCCTTTGGGGGCTTGGGTTTGTTTCGTACTGTGACCGTGACACCGCGCCGCGGACGGCTTGGCGTTATGTGACGCGGGCACTCGCATTCTTTCGGCTGAGATGCGTTAGAACCTTCATACGTTGGTGTATGCTGTGTATCACCGCTTGTGTTGGTGTATGTTGTATTTTATTGTGTATTATGTACTATGACTAAGTTCGACCCGACGGAGACAAGCTCACACCCTGCAACGTCCGACCCGCCGGCAGACTATCTTTTCCGCCCGCACAGGGTTCGGCTCGGCGGCATTGCGCCGTCCGCGCGAGGACCGCGCGAGGACCGACGGGGACATGATGTTAATATATCCCTCTCAGGTCAGTTTATTATGATTGATTTTATCGCTGCAAAATGGTATAATAAAATATATAGACACGTTTTTGTCATTCCTGTCAGCAGAAGCATTAGAGTTTATAAGGAGGTATATCATGAAACTGAAAAGAACACTGTCCCTTGCGGCCGCACTGGCAATGAGCGTTTTCGCTCTTGCCGGCTGCTCCGGGGACGACAGTTCATCAAAGGGGGAGGGCTCCTCCGCCGGGGGAGACAGCTCCTCGGCGGAGAGCGGCGCCGACACTCCCGCAAACGTAAGCGCCGACACCGGCTGGGAGTGGAGCGGCGTAGAGATACAGGGCGGCGGCTTCGTCCCCAATATCATCTACAACCCCACCGAGGAGGGGCTGGCCTACTGCCGCACCGACATCGGCGGAGCCTATAGGCTCAACAAGGACACCGGCCGCTGGGAGTGCATCTCGGATATGTTCGGCGACGACGACTGGAACCTTATCGGCATCGAGAGCATCGCCACCGACCCCGTCGAACCCAACCGCCTCTATGTGGCGGCAGGCACCTATACCAACGGCAAGGGCGCTATGCTTGCCTCTGACGACTACGGAAAGACCTATACACGGGTGGATATGCCCTTCGGCTGCGGCGGCAACGAGGTAGGCCGCGGTGCAGGCGAGCGTCTGGCCGTTGACCCCAACGACAACAGCATAATCTATTTCGGCTCGCGCAGCGCCGGCCTCTACCGCTCCGAGGACTTCGGCAAGAGCTGGAACAAGGTGGAGTCCTTCCCGACCGAGGGGGGCTATAACGAGGACGGCTATTCTATCGGTCTGACCTTCACAGCCTTTGACAAAAGCTCCTCCGCCGCGGGAGAGCCCACAAAAACTATCTTCGTGGGCGCCGCCCGCACCGAGGGGAATATGATATTCCGCTCTGACGACGCGGGCAAGACATGGACAGAGGTGGAAAATCCCACCGCTGAGATGACCGGCAACAACACCAAGCTCAAGCCCCTCCACGGCGAGGTGTCGTCTGACGGCTTCCTCTATACCACATGGAGCTTCGGCGTGGGTCCCAACGGCGCATCAGTCGGCGCGGTGCAGAAATACGACATCGCCGGGAACGAGTGGAAGGAGATAACTCCCACACAGAAATACAAGTGCGGCTACAGCGGACTTTCCGTCAACGCCAAGGATCCGAAGAACATCGTGGTGACGACTCTCTGCCTGTGGTCTCCCGAGGACAACGTCTTTGTCTCGAACGACGGCGGCGAAAGCTGGAAGTCTCTTTGGGATCCCGAGACCCTCGAGAAGAATTACGAAATGGTTCTGGACGACTGCCCGTGGCTGTACTGGCACGGCCAGCTGAAGCTGGGCTGGTGGATGACAGGCGTTGCAGTCAATCCCTTCAACCCCGATGAGATAATGTACGGCACAGGCGCTACTATCTACGGCACCGACAACCTTACCAAGCTGGGCACCGAGACCGTCAAGGTGCGCCCGAGGGCAATGGGCATCGAGGAAACTGCGATCTTCGACTTTGTGGCTCCCAAGAAGCTGGACGATGCTACGCCCGAGCTGTATTCGACTATGGGAGACATCTACGGCTTCCGTCACGACGATGTCACCAAAGCCCCCGAGGAGCATTTCGGAGACTATCCCTCCACCGACCTTGACTGCGCTGTAAATGACTATCATATAGTCGTAAGAGCCACCGAAAAGGACAGAGCATCGGTAGTTTATTCCACCGACGCCGGAAAGAGCTGGCAGGGCATAGCCTCGCTTCCCGAAGGTACAGACAAGAACAGCGGCGGACAGGTAAAGCTCTCCTGCGACGGCAAGATACTCCTCTGGCAGAGCGGCACTCCCGGAAGCGAGCCATATTCCACCACCGACTGGGGAAAGACCTGGACAAAGTGTGAGGGGCTGCCTATGGGCTCGGGCATCGAGAGCGACAAGGTAAACCCGAACAAATTCTACGGCTGGCGCGACGGTACGTTCTACATGAGCGAGGACGGAGCCAAGACCTTTACCAAGCTGGCGGATTTCCTTGTGCCGAGCGCAACTGCCGAGGCGGCACAGACCGAAGAGGGCAGGCTTTACATATCCGTAGGTGCCGGCGGGCTCTATACAATGGACACAGCCGACGGCAAGATAGTACGCACCTCCGAAAACGTGCAGAACTGCAAGGCCGTCGGAACGGGCGCTCCCGAAAAGGAGGGCGACCCCGACACGGTATATATCATAGGAGAAGCAAACGGCGAGGGCTCGGGCGTATATATGTCGCAGGACAGAGGCGCGACCTGGAAGCGCATAAACACCGACAATGACAAATGGGGCAATGTAAACCCGAAGATATCCGGCGACCCGAAGCTGTTCGGCAGATGCTACATCTCCACCAATGGAAGAGGCATAATCCGGGGAGATAAAGCAAAGTAAATAACCCCCCGCGGAGCAAGACCCCCGCGGGGGATTCTGTTTTTTCACCCACACCGATCTATATTAAGGCGTTGCCTTAAATAGTTGCGGAGCAGAAACAAAGTCAAAAAGAAAATGTAACCAATTTGTAATTATTGCCTTGACAAAACTGCCTTTGTTGGTTATAATAGTAATTACCCATAAGTGTTCGTGTTTTTTGTGTGTTTTTTTGGATACCGGCGGAGACATAAAATATGCACGCCGGCGAAAGGATGATATCTATGAAGTTGAAACGTGCGGCTGTCAGCGCCTTGACCGCTCTGCTGATGACCGTCCAGACCGCCGTCCCCGCGTTTGCCCGTGAGACTGCGGCTGTTGTAAACGATACCACCAGTGCTGCCGATACCGCCTCCGGCGAAGCAGCACAGACCAAGTCCGCCCCAAAGGCTGAGGCTGAAGCCGTCCCGCAGGAGCTGCGAGAGGCGCAGGCCGAGGAGGAAAGGTTCGTCGAGAACAGCCCCGAGCTTAAAGAGCTGGCCGAGTACGTCCCGGAGGGGGACACTCTTCCCTGTTCGGAAAACGACCCCTCTTACCATAAATATGTAAAGCGCCTTATGGACGGCTTCTCCGAGGGTGAGGAGCTGGCAGCTCCGCTGACCTCCATGGCCCTCAGGCTGCGGCTGCCGCTGTCACTGCTTTACGGCGCCGATAAGCTGGTGCATCAGGACAGGTTCGCGGACTGTCCCAAAAGCTACGGCATCGACGTGTGCTACTTCCAGGGCAATATCGACTGGAACAAGGTCAAGGCTCAAGGGGTAAGCTTCTGCATACTTAGAGCGGGCTACCGCGGCTACGGCTCCGCCGGCACCCTCGTGCTGGACGACAGGTTCCTTGAGTACCTCAAGGGCGCAAAGGCCGCCGGCTTAGAGGTGGGAGTGTATTTCTATACCCAGGCTATCACCGTTGCCGAGGCAAGGGAAGAGGCCGATTTCGTCTATAAGTATATCAAGGGCTATGATCTCGAGCTGCCTGTCTATTTCGATATGGAGACCGTCGAGAATGCCGTGGGCAGACTTGACTCCGCAGGGCTTACCGTAAAGCAGAAGACTGATATCGTCGAGGCCTTCTGCGACAGGATAGCCGAACACGGCTACCGCCCCGGCGTCTATTCCAACCCCCAGTGGATGACCTATTACCTCGACGCAAAAAGACTGCAGGCCAAGTATCCCCTTTGGCTGGCAAACTATACCACCAACACCAAGTTCTCCGGGAACTTCGATATCTGGCAGTACGCCGCCGGCCCCGTTACAGGCGTGTCGAGCCCGCTGGCAGATCTCAACGTCAGATATCACCTCGACACCAAACCCGATACCCCCACTGGCTTCAGCACGACTGCCGAGGTATCGGATAAGACAACGCTCTGCTGGAACAAGGTCGCCGGCGCAGAGGGATATGAAGTGTTCAGGCGCGGCTACGGAGGCGACGTTACCTCCCTCGCTGCACTGACCGGGCTCAAATACAGCGTGACCCTCACTGCGGCAAATTATTACTATTATGTGATGTCATATATCACCGTCAACGGCGAGAAGATCTACAGCGACCCCACGCCGGAGCTGGCACTGTCGAAATTCGTGCCCACCTCCTTCAGCTGCTCCGTTCACGGCACCACCTCCCTGACCCTTAAATGGACAGGCGTTGAGGAAGCGATCTCTTACGACATCGGCATGAAGGGGCCGGATGAAACAAACTATTCCACCGTCGGCAGTACGGCCGGCACGACCTTTACCGTCACCGGGCTCTCTCCGGCAACGGTCTATGCCTTTAAGATCAGAGCAGTGACGAAAGCCGTCAACGGCATTTCCTATCAGCGCTTCTCGCCGGAAACCCTCTTCGGCACTCAGGACAGCAAGATCACAGGCTTGAAGTTCGTTACCAAGACCGCCAACAGCATAAGCATCAAGTGGAATGCATCGGCTAACGGCATCAAGGACTACGAGGTGCTTAGATACGATGCGGACAGGAACAAGTATGTTTCGGCCGGAATGACCAACCAGACGGAGTTCACCGTCACCGGGCTGGCACAGGGCACCGCACAGAAGCTAAGAGTAAGATCCTATTACTCCACCCCGAATGGTCTGGTTTACGGTGTGGAGTCGGCTGTCCTTAGCTGCGCTACAAAATGCGCCGCCCCCACAGGCGTGAGCGTCTCCTCGGCCGACAGCAGCTATACCGTCAGCTGGAAGGCTCCCTCGGGGGCAAACGGCTATATGCTCTACGCCGCCCCCTACGGCAGCACTCCCGTGAAGCTCGGCGAGACCTCGGAGCTGAAATATACCGTGTCGGGGCTTGCAAAGGGAATGTACAGCTTGTATGTAAGACCCTATATCAAGTGCGGCAGCACAAGGTATTACGGCGTTTCATCCGCGACCCTCACCGCCGTCTGCGGCAAGACCGCTCCCACGGTGAAGATAAGCTCGCCGGCGCAGACCTCGCTGACCGCCACATGGGCAGCAGTCCCCTATGCCTCGGGCTATGAAGCCTATATGCTTGACAGATCCACAGGCGCATATACAAGGAAGGCCTCTCTTTCAGCCTCGACGCTGAAATATGTCTTCTCCGGCCTTAGCGCCGGCACTGCCTACAGCTTTAAGATAAAGGCGCTTTTCCCGGACGGAGGCAGCAAGCTTTCCTCGGCCGTGAGCGGAACAACTGCAGCCGCTCCAAAGACCGTGGGCGCTCCCGCAAATGTCAAGGCCACCACCGCCACCGCCACCACCGTTACGGTAGTGTGGGACAAGGTGACAAACGCCAAGAGCTACAGGGTGTATCTCTATAACGAAAGCACCTCCTCCTATAAGCTCAAGGCTCTGCTGACCGACCGGAAGTTCACCTTCACCGGCCTCACCAGCGGCAGGATGTATAAGATAAAGATATATGCTGTCGGCACCGACGGGAGCCTAAAGCCCTCGGCTGTGTATAATATCACTCCAAAGCCCGTCGCCCCGAAGCTGGGTCTCGCCTCCAAGACCGAGACCTCGGCCACACTGAAATGGGACGCCGCCGCGCTTTGCTCAAAGTATTATATCTATCTGCTGGATCCGTTGGAGAATACCTACAAGAAGATTGCCACCACGACCTCTACCTCATATACCGTCAAGAACCTCAAGGTCGGCACACGGAACATATTCAAGATCAAGGCCGTGGCAGTTACGAATGCAGCCAATTTCAACTCCCTCTATTCCGCTCAATTAAGCGTGCTTACCAAGGGGATCAAGTATTATTCCCCCTGCTCAGCCTCCTGCAAGACCCTCTATCAGGCCTTCGACGAGCTGGGGCTGCCCAAGAATTACGCTTTTCAGGAAAAGATAGCAGTTGCCAATGCTATCAAGGGCTACGAGGGTACTGCCGAACAGAATACCGCTATGCTCGAAACGCTCAAAAAGGGCAAGCTGATCGTTCCGCAGTTCTGACGGGGATTGTGCATTATGCTTGAAACAGAGCATATTATTTGTACAAATCGGAAAATTTTAAAAAAGCCGAAATCTTTACTGGACAAACCTTTAAAAATAAGTTAAACTATTATTAGCCTTTAGTGCTATTTTTTAAGGGAGGATGATAATTATGTACACCAAATCACAAAAGCTGCTCGCTGAATTTCTGGGCACCTTCGGCCTTGTGTTCTTCGGCTGCGGGACCGCGATCTTCGGGGGCGATCTCGTTGCGATCTCACTGGCCTTCGGACTGTCGATCGTAGTTGCCGCCTATACTATAGGAAAGATCAGCGGCGCTCACCTTAACCCGGCAGTTTCATTCGCTATGTATTTCGACAAGAGAATGTCGCTCAATGACGCTATCGCTTATTCCGTGGCTCAAATTGCCGGCTCGGTATTCGCTTCGCTGTGCCACCTTATCATCGTGGCCTGCACCGGCAGGATCAAGATCGGCGACTGCCTCTTCGGCGCAAATATGTTCGGCGACTACAGCGCCGCCAAAACAAATTTCTTCGGCGCACTCCTCGTTGAGATCATTCTTACTGCCGTATTCGTGCTGTTCGTTCTGTCCGTTACCGGCAGCCGCGACGAGGGCACAAGCAAGCACGCCGGCCTGTTCATCGGCCTCGCTCTTACCTTCGTTCACTTGATCGGCATCCCGCTGACAGGCACCTCCGTAAACCCCGCAAGAAGCATCGGCCCCGCTATCTTCGGCTCTATCGCCTCCGGCGGAAAGTCCCTGCTGCATATGTTCATCTTCATCATCGGACCTATGTGCGGAGCATTTGTGGCAGCCTTCATCTATTCCTTCCTTATCAAGGACAAGGATCAATGACCCCTTTGGCCGTGTCATAGAGATACGTCAGCTGCTGACCTGCAGCTGCATGGGAGCGTTCCCGTGCAGGTGCAGGTCTTTTTTCTGCCGGGATAACCGTCTTATCAAGCCCTCTGCATATCCCGCATCCGCCCGCGGTCAAGACTGTCAAATGTCACAAAAATTATTAACAAGCTCTTTGCAAAAATACTATTTACAAAATATAAAAATAGTGATATAATAGAATAGATAAGGCAGGCGCGGATGAACTGCGCCTGCCGATCGAAAGTTTCAAAGCCATAATCAATCACAATGAAAGGAATGATATTACACATGGCAAGAAAAATGAAAACCATGGATGGTAACAACGCTGCTGCATGGGCATCCTACCCGTTTACAGAAGTCGCTGCTATCTATCCGATCACGCCTTCTTCCGTAATGGCAGAGCACACAGACGAGTGGTCTGCAAAGGGACAGAAGAACATCTTCGGCACACCCGTTAAGGTTACCGAAATGCAGTCCGAGGCCGGCGCTGCCGGTGCCGTTCACGGCTCTCTCGCTGCAGGTGCCCTCACAACAACTTATACCGCTTCGCAGGGTCTGCTCCTTATGATCCCGAATATGTATAAGATCGCCGGCGAGCTGCTTCCCTGCGTTATCCACGTTTCCGCAAGATGCGTAGCCTCTCACGCTCTGAACATCTTCGGCGACCACTCCGATATCTATGCCTGCCGTCAGACCGGCTTTGCTATGCTCTGCTCCTCTAACGTACAGGAGGTAATGGATCTCGGCACAGTTGCTCACCTTTCCACTATCAAGGGCAGAGTTCCTTTCCTGCACTTCTTCGACGGCTTCCGTACCTCTCACGAGATCCAGAAGATCGAGGTATGGGATCAGGCTGATGTTGCCGAAATGCTCGATATGGACGCTGTTGAGGCCTTCAGAAAGAGAGCTATCAACCCCGAGCATCCCGTTCTCCGCGGTACCGCACAGAACGGCGATATCTTCTTCCAGGCACGCGAGGCCTGCAACCCCTACTATGACGCTATCCCCGGCATCGTAGAGGAGTATATGGACAAGGTAAATGCCAAGATCGGTACTAACTATAAGCTGTTCAATTACTACGGCGCTCCCGATGCAACTCATGTTATCGTTGCTATGGGCTCTGTATGCGATACTATCGAAGAGACTATCGACTACCTCAACGCAAATGAGGGCACCAAGCTGGGTCTTGTAAAGGTAAGGCTCTACAGACCTTTCCGTGCGGACAAGCTGGTCGAGGCTATCCCCGATACCTGCGAGCAGATCTCTGTTCTCGACAGAACTAAGGAGCCCGGCTCCCTCGGCGAGCCTCTTTACCTCGATGTAGTTGCTGCTCTCAAGGGAACAAAGTTCCATGATATCCCCGTTGCCAGCGGCAGATACGGCCTCGGCTCCAAGGATACCACACCCGCACAGATCAAGGCCGTTTACTGGAACGCAAGCTGGAAGGATACCTTCAAGCCCCGCTTCACTATCGGCATCGAGGACGATGTTACCAACCTGTCACTGCCCGTTGAGGAGAAGCTCGACTCGGCTCCTGCCGGCACTACCGCCTGCAAGTTCTGGGGTCTCGGCGCTGACGGTACCGTTGGTGCAAACAAGAACTCGATCAAGATCATCGGCGACCACACCGATCTCTTCGCTCAGGCTTATTTTGCTTATGACTCAAAGAAGTCCGGCGGCGTAACGGTTTCTCACCTGCGCTTTGGCAAGACTCCTATCAAATCGACCTACCTTATCAACCAGGCTGACTTCGTTGCCTGCCACAACGAGAGCTATATCAACAAGTATGATATGGTTTCCGATATCAAGCCCGGCGGAACCTTCCTGCTCAACTGCCAGTGGGATGCCAAGGAGCTGGAAAAGCACCTCCCCGGACAGGTAAAGAGAACTATCGCTAACAACAACATCAAGTTCTATACTATCAACGGCGTTAGGATCGGTAAAGAGGTCGGCCTCGGCAACAGGATCAATACCGTTCTTCAGTCCGCATTCTTCAAGCTTGCAGGCATCATTCCTATCGAGGATGCTGTTAAGTATATGAAGGACGCTGCTACCGCCTCCTATTCGAGAAAGGGCGACGCTGTTGTAAAGATGAACCATGACGCTATCGACGCCGGCTATCAGCAGGTAGTTGAGGTCAAGGTCCCCGCTGCATGGAAGAAGGCTAAGGATACCGCTATGGGTATGCCCAAGGCCAAGTGCGCTGACAAGACCCTCGAGAAGTTCGTAAACGAGATCCAGATCCCCTGCAACGAGCAGAAGGGTGACACTCTTCCCGTTTCTACCTTCACCCACATGGCTGACGGTACCTTCCCCCAGGGCTCTGCTGCATTCGAGAAGCGCGGCATAGCTGTTGACGTTCCTGCATGGAACGGCGAGAACTGCATACAGTGCAACTTCTGCTCTTATGTATGTCCTCACGCTGTTATCCGTCCCGTTGTTATGACAGACGCCGAGCTGAAGAAGGCTCCCGAGCTGGCTAAGAAGAAGGCTATCCCCATGATGGGTATGCCCGGCTTCAACTTCGTTATGACAATGTCCGCTCTGGACTGCACAGGCTGCGGCTCCTGCGTGAACGTATGTCCCGGCAAGAAGGGCAACAAGGCTCTGTCCATGATGCCTCTCGAGAGCCAGCTGGCTGAACAGGAGGTATTCAACTACGGTCTGACTCTGGCCGAGAAGCCCGAGGTGCTTGAGAAGTTCAAGGCTACCACCGTTAAGGGCTCGCAGTTCAAGCAGCCCCTGCTTGAGTTCTCCGGCGCCTGCGCAGGCTGCGGCGAAACTCCTTATGCCAAGCTCGTTACTCAGCTCTTCGGCGACAGAATGTATGTAGCAAACGCTACAGGCTGCTCGTCTATCTGGGGCGGCTCGGCTCCCTCGACTCCTTACACCACCAACAAGGCAGGCAAGGGTCCCGCTTGGGCTAACTCCCTGTTTGAGGATAACGCAGAGTACGGCTACGGTATGTTCCTTGCTCAGAACACTATCCGTCAGAGAACTATCGCCAAGGTGCTTGAGCTGGAGAAGAACACCAAGAAGGCTGACCTGAAGAAGGCTATCGAGGGCTTCCTCTCTACCGTTGACGACGGCACTGCAAATACTCCCGCTACCGAGGCTCTGATCGCTGCTCTGAAGAAGGACAAGACCAAGGCATCGGCTGAAATACTCAAGGACGCTGACTTCCTCCGCAAGAAGTCCCTTTGGATCTTCGGCGGCGACGGCTGGGCTTACGATATCGGCTTCTCCGGCCTTGACCACGTTATCGCTTCCGGCGAGGACGTAAATATCTTCGTATTCGATACCGAGGTTTACTCCAACACAGGCGGACAGTCCTCCAAGTCCACTCCTACCGGCGCTATCGCACAGTTCGCTGCTGCCGGCAAGGAAGTTAAGAAGAAGGATCTGGCAGGCATCGCTATGAGCTACGGCTATGTTTATGTTGCTCACGTTTCCATGGGCGCTGACATGAACCAGTGCATCAAGGCTATCAGCGAGGCCGAGGCTTATCACGGTCCTTCCCTGATAATCGCTTATGCTCCGTGTATCAACCACGGCATCAAGGGCGGTATGTCCATTGCACAGACCGAGGAGAAGAAGGCTGTTGAGTGCGGCTACTGGCACCTCTACAGATACAATCCTCAGCTGAAGCTCGAGGGCAAGAACCCCTTCTCGCTGGACAGCAAGGCTCCGTCCAAGGATTACAAGGACTTCCTTATGGGCGAGGTTCGTTACAACTCGCTGGTTAAGCAGAATCCCGAGAGAGCAGAGAAGCTCTTCGACAAGGCTATCAAGAACGCCGCTGACAGATACGATTATCTCGTTAGATACTCCAAGCTCTACAGCGACGAGAAGTAATTTCCAAAGCATAACAGGATCCCCCCGAAGCGATTCGGGGGGATCTTTTTACAGGTCTTTGTAGTATGTTTTGTTGTTGGTGAGTCCTAAAATATAATCGGTATTTGTTTTATAAAGCTCAGCAAGAGCGATCAGAATATCTGTCGGGATATCGCGTTGACCGAGTTCATAGTTGCTGTATACCTGCTGTGAACAGTTGAGAGCCTTTGCGACCTCCCGCTGCTTCATATCCGCATCCTCACGAAGATCCCTTATCCTGTTGAAAACCATAGCTTTCCTCCTGTTATATTATTTGTAATTACACTAAACAATATAACATACTGCATTTTGTGGTAAAAAGCAGTACTGCAAAATGCAGTAAAACGGCTGTCAGATTTTGTTGAACACTCACAAATATTATCGGTCAGAGCCGTTATTGCGGCCGTTTCTATTGACATTTACTGCATTTTGCGGTATGATATCTGTACAGAAATATAACATTTGGAGGATGATAATATGAAGAAAAAAATCGCAGCAGGACTTATGGCTCTGACACTTGTATTCGGTTCGGCGGCGCTGCTGCCGGCAAGCACAGAGAAAAACGGCTCTGTTATCAGTGTAAGTGCCGAAACCTATAACGGCTGGGAATATTATACCTATGAAGACCATGTGATAATCACCGGATATTCCGGGACAGACAAGGAAGTGGTCGTTCCAAGCAAAATAGACGGAAAGACTGTAACCAGTATATCACCTGATACGGACAGCTGGGCTATGGACTGTTTCCATGATAACACCTTTACCAAAATAACTATTCCCGCCACAGTTACAGATATTGATTCTTATGCTTTCTGGGCAGCAAAATCCATTCAGGAAATTGTCGTTGATAAAGATAACCCTAAGTTTGCTTCCTATGACGGAATGCTCTTTACCAAAGATATGAAGACACTGCTTGACTGCCCCGAGGGTAAAACCGGCGAAGTCGTTATCCCCGACGGAGTTGAGTGGGTCAGCCAGAATGATCTCGGAGCATTTGAAGACTGCAACAATATAACAAAAATCACTTTGCCGCAAAGTGTTGTTGAAATAGGCAGACGGACTTTCAGATATTGCTTTAATATAAAAACTTTCAACATTCCAAAAAGCATTGATCAGTCGTATCCAAAGCTTGATCTCCAAAGATGCGACAGCCTTGAAGAGATCATAATAGAGGACGGATGCAAAAATTATCAGGACATTGACGGGAGCATTTACTCTGTTGATCACTGGGGAAAAAAGGTTCTATTCTTTAAAAACAAAAACGAAAAACCCCTTCACATTACAGCGGACTGCACAGAGGTGTATTATGATTCTTATTGGAAGGACGGTGTAAATATCGGTGAATATCTTCCGGATGTAATTGATGAAAGAGAAGGATATGAGATAATAGGCGACGGTTTATACTACAATGAAGGAAACCAAAAATCTCTTGTTGCATACAGTACCAAAGTAAAAAACGCAGAAGTTGCTGAGGGGACAACTGTTATAACAAGGTCTGCATTTTTAGGAAACGGAAATATCGAGAGTGTTAACATTCCCGATTCGGTCACTGAGATACAAAGCTATGCTTTTTTGAACACCGGTTTGAACTCTGTGACACTGCCGGATAATGTGAAAGTCGAAATAAAAGCTTTTGGGTATAATGATGACGGAACAGAAACAAAAATCGACGGCTTTATCATCTTTGCCAACGAGGGTACCGACGGCGAGCGCTATGCCAAGGAAAACGGCTTTGTCTGCTATCCTGTAGGAACTGTACTCGATGACAGCTCAGCTGCTGATGATTCGGTAGTTGATTCACAATCTGACGAACCCTCACAGGCTGACAGCTCCAAGGCTGACGAACCTTCGCAGACCGACAGCTCTGCATCGGATAGTCAGACACCTGCTGACAGTTCAAAGACAGATCCCGGCGACAGCAGCAAAGCAAACAGCAACGGCTCAAACTCCGGCAAAAACCCGGGTACAGGTCTTGCGGTAGGTTTCGGCGCTCTGACTCTCGCGGGAACAGCAATCATGATCACAATGAAAAGAAAAAAGTGAATAATTGATCCCCGGGCTGTTTGACCCGGGGATTTTTGTGCTTGATTTTTTCGCCGTCCTGTAGTATAATTCATATTAGCTGAAAACAGGAGGTCTGTTCATGAATATAATTTTTGACATCGGCAAGGTGCTTATCGACTTTGACTATGAGGACTTTGTCCGCGGGCTTTTTGATCCCGAGGCCGCCGAGGCCGTCATCGACGCTACCTGGCATAACCCCGAATGGATCGAGTTCGACCGGGGCATTCTTTCCGTGGAGCAGGTGCTGCAAAGGTTCATCGCCAAGGCACCGCAGTACGAAAGGGAGATACGCACGGCATTCGCCAAGATCGGCTCCTGCCCAAAGCTCAAGCCCACGACCATACCTATGATAAAGCAGCTCAAGGCCGAGGGACACAGGGTGTTCTTTCTGTCAAACTACTTCGAGTACCTTATCCACGCCGCCCCCTGGGCGCTGGAGTTCCGGCAGTACATGGACGGTGGAGTTTTCTCCTGCTTTGAACACGAGGTCAAGCCGGATGCCGCGATCTTCCGCATCCTGTGCGACCGCTATTCGCTGAAAAAGGAGGACTGCGTTTTCATCGACGACAGCCTCCCCAACGTAAAAGGCTCCGAGGCCTTCGGCATCAGAGCGATACACTACACCGGCCAGACCCCCGAGGAGCTGCGCCGGCAGATATTCATGAAATGAAAAACGCCCGCATCCCCCTTGCGAGGATGCGGGCGCACTGTTTTATTCGTATCAGTCCATAGCCTTCTTGATAGCGGCCAGAAGCTCATCATAGGTCTCGAATGCGGGAAGGTCGGGATTTTCGGCCTTGATAGCATCGGTGCTTTTGAACAGGAAGCCTGCCTTGCTGGCGCGGATCATGCCGAGGTCGTTGTGGCTGTCGCCGGAGGCGATAGTCTCAAAGCCCACTGACTGGAGAGCCTTTACAGTTGTATATTTGGACTTCTCCACGCGCATCTTATAGCCGGTGATCTCGCCGTCGGGAGCGACCTCAAGGGTGTTGCAGAAGATAGTGGGCATACCCAGCTTCTTCATAAGGGGGCCGGCGAACTGGGTGAAGGTGTCGCTAAGGATGATGACCTGGCAGCAGCTTCTAAGCTCGTCCAGAAACTCCTTGGCGCCGGGCATGGGGTCGATCTTTGCGATAGTCTCCTGAATCTCCTTCAGACCGAGGCCGTGTTCCTTGAGGATGCCTATGCGGTATTTCATCAGCTTATCATAATCGGGCTCGTCCCGGGTAGTTCTCTTCAGTTCGGGGATGCCGCTTGCTTCAGCAAAAGCGATCCATATCTCGGGAACGAGAACGCCCTCAAGGTCGAGACAGGTAACATACATAGCCATAACAGATTTCCTCCGTTTCAAAAAATTTACATTACGATTATATCACATATGTCTGATAAAAGCAACAGTATTTTGTTAATTCTTTTTCAGTGAGGCTGCACCGTCCGCGCGGGGCAAATTTTTTTATAAAAAGTGATGACAAATGCATTGAGATGTGATATAATATAAATAAGAATACCTATTTTTAAAGCGAAAGGAAAAATTGCCATGAAACACGAAGTGACCGTGCGGATCTTCAACCGCGATTACAGACTGCTCACCGACGAGAGTGCGGAATATACCAACGATCTTGCCTCTGCTCTCAACAGAAGAATGGCCGAGCTGCTGGACGGCAAATCCACGCTTACGTCTCAGGATGCAGCAGCGCTTATTGCCTTGGAGGCCTGCGACGATCTGTTCAAGACCAGAAGCAACTTTGAGAACATCCGCAACCAGATCTCAAACTACTTCGACGATGCCACCGCCTCAAAGGCAAGAGCCGAGGCAGCAGAGAAAAAGTGTGCGGAGCTGAAGGCGGCATCCGAGAGAGAGCTTGCAGAGCTTAAGGCAGCCTCTGACAAGGAGATCGCCGAGCTTAAGGCAAAGGTCGAGCAGCTGCAGAAGGAGATCACGCTGCGCAAGTCCTTTGCCTCCGAGGACAGCGACACAGCCAAGGATATGATCGCAAAGGACATCTCCAAGGCTCTCGGCACGCCCGAGCCGCCGAAGTACGGCTTCAGAAAATGACCGAAATACTCGCCCCCTGCGGCTCTCCCGAGGTGCTGACGGCGGCACTGCGGACAGGCTGTAACGCTGTCTATCTGGGAGGCGCGGCTTTTTCTGCCAGAGCCAATGCGAAAAACTTCACCCGCGAGGAGCTGGCAGAGGCTGTAAGGCTCTGCCACGAGCGGGGTGTCAAGGTCTATCAAGCGATAAACACGGTCATCACCGACAGAGAGCTTAAGGAATGCTCCGAGGCAGTAAAAGCGGCCTGCGAGCTGGGTATCGACGGCCTTATCACTCAGGATCTTGCAGTGGCCGAGATCGTCAGACAATGCTGCCCGGAGCTGGAGATACACGCATCCACGCAGATGTCGCTCCACACGGCAGAGGGGTTTTTGCTCGCCCGCGAGCTGGGATTTTCCCGTGCCGTGGCCGCGAGAGAGCTGCCGGAGCATATACTCCGGGAGCTTTGCGCTCTGCCGGTAGAATGCGAGGTGTTCGTTCACGGGGCGCTTTGCATGGCGGTGTCGGGACAGTGCTATATGTCGGCTGTGATAGGGTCGCGCAGTGCAAACAGAGGCAAGTGCGCCCAGGCCTGCAGGCTGCCTGTATCGGCGGTTAATAACCGCCGATACTCCTATGCCCTCTCACTGAAGGATATGTCCCACCTCCCCCACCTGCGGGAGCTGGACGCAATGGGAGCAGCCTCGCTGAAGATCGAGGGACGCATGAAGCGGCCGGAGTACGTCGCGGCGGCAGTAAACGCCGTGCGTTCCGAGCTGGAGGGGAAAGCCTACGATGCAGCGCTGCTGGAGGGGATCTTCTCGCGGTCGGGATTTACTGACGGCTACTATACCGGCAGACTGGGCAGTGATATGTTCGGTCACCGAAGCAGAGAGGACGTGGATGCCTCGGCTGGAGCTATACCCGCACTGCACGAGCTTTACAGACACGAGTTCAAGCGCTCGGAGGTAAGGGTCAGCGTCAGCATAAGGGACGGCGAAAATGCAGCCGCCGAAATGACCGACGAAAACGGCCTCACCGTAAGGGCAGAGGGCGGGCTGCCCCAGACGGCAAGGACAAAGTCCGCCGACAGGGATTACCTTATAAGACAGTTCTCAAAGCTGGGAGATACGATATACTCGCTCAAGGAGCTGGACTGCGATATCGGAGACGGCCTTACCGTCCCCGCCGGAGAGCTGTCTGCTCTGAAACGGGAGCTATGCTCGCAGCTGGATAAAAAACGGTATGAATATTTCACCCGCAGACCGGCATTCACCGAAAAGGACTTCGCGCTGAACAAGCCCCAAAGGGCGCAAAAGCGCAGTCTGCGGATATATGTAAATAATATGGGACAGCTTTCTGCCGCCGGGATGCCGGAGGCCGAGCTGATCTGCGCCGACCTGCGCCTTGCGGAAAGGCTGCTGCGGGAGGGCTTTGACAGCAGCAGGCTGTGCGCCGTCATGCCAAGATTTACCTTTGACGAAAAGCAGGATATCTCCCGGCTCACGGCACTGGCAAAGGCTGGACTTTCACATATCGAGTGTACCAATTACGCACATATACGCATAGGAAAACGTCTCGGACTCACGCTCCACGGCGGGTTCGGACTGAATGCCGCAAATACGCTGGCGCTGCGGGCGCTGAAGAATATGGGGCTTGCCGACTGCACCGCCTCCTTTGAGCTGAAGGCCTCGGAGATAAGCGCCCTCGGAAACGAGCTGGATATAGGCATCCTCGGCTACGGAAGACTGCCCATGATGCTTACCGCCAACTGCCCCGTAAGGGCACAGCTGGGCTGCAAAAGCTGCTCCCGCGCCCTTTGGGACCGCACCGGGCGGCGTATGCCCGTAAAATGCTCCAGAGAGCAGGGCTATGTGGAGATACTCAATTCAGAGGTGCTGTGCATCAGCGACCGCCTTGATGACTTCCCTACTGCCCGGTTCGTTACGCTGGCGTTCTTCGACGAGACTCCGGAGAAGGTCAGCGAGACAGTCTCTGCCTTCAGAAAGGGTCTCCGCCCCGAAGGAGAGGGCTTCACCAAGGGGCTTTATTACAGAGGTGTCAAATAGACAGAAAAAGGGGGAGTATCATGTCTGCCGTAATAGGAAAAACCGACTGCCGCCCCGAAGAAACGGGCTTCGACAGCAGCAGGATAGATAAGCTCAACGAGCGGCTGGAGGATATGATAAGCCGGCGCATCATCTACGGTGTGGCCTACTGCATCTCCCATAAGGGCAGGGTCATCGCTTACGCCGCCCTCGGCAAAGGCTGCGCTGCGGAGAATGACAGACCTATGCTGCCGGATACCGTCTTTCCCATCGCATCGCTGACAAAGGTCTTTACCGCAACGGCTGTGATGCAGCTAAGCGAGGACGGCCTGCTGAATATAAACGACCCCGTCAGCACCCTGCTGCCCCAGTTTAAGGAAATGCCCTTTTCGGATATCAGGATAATACATCTGCTGACCCATACCTCCGGGCTTTATCCCGACGGGGGATGCTTCAGCGAAAGCGCCCCCAAGTCCTCCTGGCAGCTTATCGAGGAGGCGGCACGGCTCGACCCCGGTGCCGACTGGATAGCAGCCGGCATCTCTGCCGGGCTAAGACGGCCGGTGGGAAGCGAATGGATGTACTGCTCCTTCGGCTTTGCACTGCTCGGAGAGATCATCGCACGGGCAAGCGGGATGAATGCACAGGACTATATCACCGACAGGATACTCGCTCCCCTCGGCCTGCGGGACAGCAGCTTCTATCCCACAAGGGAGCTGGCCGAAAGAATGTTTTACCGCGATGCGGAGGAGAAGAAATATCTGTCGGATATCATCTCCGGCAGGACAGACCCAAAAGCCGTGCGCGGAGATATCTGGGACAGCATCCCCAAGACCGCCGGCGGGCTATGCTCTGCGGTGAGAGACCTCGCCCGCTTCGGCGACGCCTTTGTTTTCGGCGGCAGACTTGACGGCGTAAGACTGCTGGGACGCAGGTCGGTGGAAAGGATGAGCCGGGTGCAGCTTAAAAACATCCCCGACCGCTGCTGGGGCGCAAACGAGCCCGACCGCCAGTACGGCATCGGCTTCGATATAAGACGGACACCTTGGTTCAGCTATTCCGACAGAACGATAATGCACGAGGGCGCCGGCGCCAGCTCCCTCGATATCGACCTCGACGAACAGCTCACAGCGGCTTGGTTCGTCCCCTTTGACGAGGGCGCGGGAGGCTGGTCCTCCGAGCCGCTCTATAATGTGCAGAATATTATCTGGTCGGGACTGATGTAAAGCCCCGGCTAAAACGGTGGTGAGAGAATGAAAACAGGCGGTCTGCGGCAGCGTCTCGGAGAGTTTTTAAAGCACAGACAGCACCCTGTTAAAATTCTCGGCTATACCTATAAGACCCTTTGGCTGCTGCTGATACCGGCGGTCAAAAATCTCGTTACCTCGAATTTTGACATTCAGGGCTGGCTGCGAACCTACTGGCTGGATATTTTCACCGTGCTGGCGATAATCGTGTTCGCCGTGTTTCGGTGGCTTTTCGTGTTCTATGAGATAGGCGAGGGCTGCATAACCGCCCATACCGGCCCCTTCGGCCTGCTGCAGACCACGATCTGCTTCGGCGAGGTCTCGGCTATGCGGGTGGAGCAGGGCGTGGTGTACCGTTCAGTAAGAGCAAGCACCATGTACCTCGAAACACAGGCCAGAAGCCTTAGCCGCAGCGAGATAAAGCTGGTCATCTCGGAAAGGAACGTTGAGGAGATCTTCGCGCTTATCTCCTCCCGCAGCGAGGGTGCGCCGAGGTTCTCGGTGCAGCCGAAAAATTCCCTCGTGCTGCTGTATTCGCTGCTGTTTTCCTCCTTTCTGTCGGGGCTGATAATCTTCGGAACGCTGATCTGGCAGATCGCCCGAAGCCTCGGCACAAGGCCGAATGACTTTGCGGGACAGCTCAACAGCGGTCTGCAGAAGGTGGATCAGAATACCCTTAATCTCTCCCGCACCGTCCCGAGGATGATACTTATCGTCATTGCGGCCGTGGTGCTGGGGTGGCTGATATCCTTCGTCAACAACCTGCTGGATCACTGGAACTTTGAGGCCACCCGGAGGGGCAGCTCACAGCTGCTGATACGGTCGGGAAAATACAAGCGCAACCGTACCGTCATCAACCGCGAGCAGATCAATTACTACGAGATAAGACAGTCCCTGCTGATGAAGCCGGCAAGGATAAGCTCCGTAAGGATACAGTGCAGCGGCGCGGGACGCAAAAAAAGAGACAGCGCCGCACTGATACCGCTGACAAAAAACAGCGAGATGACAGCCTCGCTGAAGCTGCTGGAGCCGGAGCAAGGCAGCCAGCGCTCGCAGATAAGACCCGGCAAGCGGGCGGTCTGGGGCTTTCTCGCAAGGCCGCTGGTCATCAGCCTCCTGCCGCTGGCCGCAGGGTCGGTAATAAAGCTCTATTCGACCGGCATCGAGCATGAGATAAACTATCTTACAGTGCTGCTGACTATTCCGCTGATATGGTATATGGTGGTGCAGGGGTTTGCAGGAAAATATACCGCCCTCGGAATGACGGGAGACACCTGCACTGTCTGCTGCTGCCCGCTTTATAAGTTCAAAAAGATGATAATTCCCATGAAAAATGTGTCGTCAGTGCAGGTAAGACAGTCGCCGGTGCAGAAGCTGTTCGGCAGCTGCACGGTCACAGTTTATTCTAATCACGAGTCAAGAAGGGCTCACAGGGTCTCGCGGCTGCCCTACAAGGAGGTCTGCGGACTGCTTGGCAAATATGTGAACAGGGCGTTCACCGAGGAAATTCAGACCCGGGGAGGTTTTGAGATTGAGCAAGTTTGATGCAGGCATGGAGTCGATGCTGGACACCTTTGTGTTTGAATCGACCGAGCTGCTGGAAAATCTTGATGAGATACTGATGCGCACCGAGGACAGCGAACTCGGCGCCGATGACATCGCGGAGATCTTCCGCGTCATGCATACCATAAAGGGCTCGTCGGCTATGATGGGTCTGAAAAATATGTCCGAGCTGGCTCACGCGGTGGAGGATATCTATTTCGTCATCCGCGAAAATCCCGAGCTGGAATGCGACAGACCCCAGCTCTATGAGCTGTCGTTCACTACCTCGGATTATCTGAAAAACGAGATCGAGAACCTTGAGGACGAGTCTGTTCCGCTGACGGATTTTTCGGAGTTCATAGAGCGTCTCCACGGCTTTGCCAAGTATCTTACCGACCTTGCCAAGGGCGAGGCCGCCGCTCCCCCCTCCGCCGGAAAGGCTGTTGAGATATTCTCTCCCGACGAGCCGGAGGAGCTGAAAACAGTGCAGATCACCTTCTCGGAAAGCTGCATGATGCCCTCGATCAGAGCAATGGTGCTGATGAATTCCGTCAGCGCCGAGGCAGAGGTGGTGTCAACTATCCCCGCCGATCTTGAGGCCGACAGCGCCGACGACAGCATCAGAGAGAACGGCTTTTACATAAAGCTGCTCTGCGACGATATGGATAAGGTCATCGCACTGCTCAAGGACGGCGTTGATGTGGAAAAGGCCGAGGAGATCAAGCGCCCGGCCGCCGCTGCCGCCCCGGAGAAAAAGCCGGAGGCGCTGCCCGCAGGCTCCGCCGAGGAGGGCGTCAGCACCTACCTCGTCAGGTTTGAGGAGGGCTGTCTGATGCCCGCTATTCGGGCTATGGTGCTGGTGAACTCCCTTGCAAAGGAGGGCGAGCTGGTAAGAACCGTCCCCGCCGACCTCGAGAAGGACGAGGCGGAGGAGGAGATCAGAAAGAACGGCTTCCGCATAGAGATAAAGGCCAAGGATCCCGACAGCGTGCTGGCTGTACTCAAGGACGGGCTGAACGTCCTCACCGCCGATAAGCTTGAGCCCCCCAAGGCTGCGGCAGCTCGGGAAAAAGCCGAGACAGCCGCCCCCTCTGCTCAAGCCGCTCCCGCCAAGGCGGCTGCCGCTCCGAAGAAGGATGCGGGCGGCGCCCACGGCGGCGGAAGCATAATCTCCGTAAAGCTGGAAAAGCTGGACAGGCTCCTCGATCTGGTGGCGGAGATAGTTATAACCGAGTCGGGCGTTACATCCAATCCCGACTTGAAGGAATATACCGGCAATCTGGACAGGTTCCACAAGTCCGCCCGTGAGCTGAAAAAGCTCACCGACGAATTGCAGGACGTGGTAATGTCCATACGAATGGTGCCGGTGCAGACTGCCTTTCAGAAGATGAGCCGCGTTGTCCGCGATATGAACAAGACCCTCGGCAAGAACGTGAACCTTGTGTTCGTGGGGGCGGAGACCGAGGCGGATAAATCGGTGGTGGATATCCTCGGCGACCCGCTGATGCATATTGTAAGGAACGCCGTGGATCACGGCATAGAAATGCCCGAGGAAAGAGCCGCCGCCGGCAAGACCGAGCCCGCCACCGTCACGCTGTCGGCCGGGTATGAGAGCGGAGAGGTCGTGATCTCCTGCGAGGACAACGGCGCCGGTATGGATCCCAAAAAGCTGCTTGCCAAGGCGAAGAAAAACGGCATACTCACCAAGCCGGAGAATGAATATACCGACGCGGAATGCTACGAGCTTATCATGACCGCCGGCTTCTCGACCAACGAGACCGTCACCGAATATTCGGGGCGCGGGGTCGGAATGGACGTGGTAAGAAAGAATATCGAGACGGTGGGCGGCAAGATGTCTATCGACTCGGAGCTGGGAAGGGGCTCAAAATTCACTATCAGAATACCCCTTTCGCTGTCTATCATCGACGTGCTTGATGTCACCGCCAACGGCTCGGAGCTTTCAGTGCCGGTATCCTCGGTGAAGGAGATATTCAGAGCCGAGGAGAGCCAGCTGATAAACGACCCCGGCGGGGACGAGCTTATCATGGTTCGGGAAAAATGCCTGCGGGTCATCCGGCTGGCAGATGCCTTTGAGCTGGAGGGCGAGCGCATACCTCTGACAGAGGGGATAATGCTCTACTGCGCCGAGGGCGACCGCGAGGCTGTCATCTTCGCCGACGAGCTTACCAGCGACCAGCAGGTGGTGGTAAAGCCCCTTTCAATACTGCTGAATAAGTTTGATCTGAAAAAGAAGGGCATAGCCGGCTGCTCGATCCTGGCAGACGGCAGCATCACGCTTATAACCGATATTAACGAACTGCTTATCTACAACGGAATAAAGAGCCGGGCTGAACTCGGCTGACGGAGGTCTTGACTATGGCAGCAGACAGAACATCTGCCGGGCAGCTGCTTACCTTTGGCTGCGCGGATCAGATCTATGCGTTTGATATAATTTCCGTTACCGATATCATCGAGGTGCCGGAGATAACCCGTCTGCCTATGGTGGCAGAGCATATCCTCGGCATCATGAACCTGCGGGGCAAGGTGGTGCCGGTAATGGACTTTGCGGGAAGAATGGGCTTCCCGCCGCAGAATTACGACGAACACAGCTGCATTATTGTGGTGGATTGCGAGGGTGCGCTGCTGGGGATAAAGGTCCCCAAGGTCATTGATGCCGAGGCCTATGACCCCGACGAGGTAAGCCCCTCGCCGGTGGAGAATTCGGTCATCACAGGCTATATCGAGTTAAAGGGCAGACGCATCTCTGTGATCGACTGCCTTGCATTCAGCGAAAAAGGCAAATAGCCGCTGATCCAGTACCGAAGGAAGGAGCCGAATAATACGGATGATCCTCAAAGACGAAGACTTTTTGAGACTTGCCAAGCTCATTAAAGCCAAGTACGGCCTTGATCTGTATGAAAAAAAATATCTTGTGGAGTCACGGCTGAAAAACTATGTGCTTGACTGCGGCTTTGACGATTTCGGAGAGTATTTTGAAACTGTCTATGCTGACCGGTCGGGCATTGAGATGACCAACATCATCAGCCGCCTGACTACGAATTATACATACTTTATGCGGGAAAGCGAGCATTTCAAGCATTTCACCGGGCAGTTCCTGCCGGCAGCCGAAAAGGTAAAGCTGAACCGGGAGCTGTGTATCTGGAGCGCTGGCTGCTCCTATGGGAACGAGCCCTATAATCTGGCAATGTTCATGGAGGAATATTTCGGTATCCGCCACCGCCAGTGGGACAGCAGGATACTTGCTACGGATATCTCCTTCAACGCCCTCAGAATGGCAAAGCGGGGCGTGTTCCCCGAGCAGGCTCTGCAGGAGCTTCCCGCCCTTTGGAAGGAGAAATATTTCGTCCGCAACAGCAACGGCACATATCAGGTGACAGATGCGGTAAGAAACAACGTGGTGTTCAAATACCACAATCTTATGGAACCTATCAGCTTCAAAAAGCAGTTCGACCTTATCGTCTGCCGGAACGTTATGATCTATTTCGACGAACAGACCAAAAAGGATCTTATCGACAGGTTCTATAACGCCACTGTCCCGGGAGGGTATCTCTATATCGGCCATGCAGAGAACGCTCCCAAGGGAATAAAATATGAAACAGTTCAGCCTGCGGTTTTGCGCAAGCCTTTGAAAGGGGGATAAATCAAATGGCAGATGTGAGAGTTCTTATTACGGACGATTCCATTCTGTTCTCAAGATTTCTGAAAAGCGTGGTGGATGCTGCTGACGGCTTTACCGTCTGCGCCTGCTCTGCCAACGTTTATGAAGCGCGGGACGAGATCGAAAAGCTCAAGCCCGATATGCTCATACTTGACATCGAAATGCCAAAAATGAACGGCATTGCCTTCCTGCGCCAGCTGATACCGCAATACACGATCCCGGTCATCGTCTGCTCCTCGCGGCGCGACCTTGTCATGCAGGCTATGCAAGCGGGAGCGGCGGACTATCTTCCCAAGCCGGAGGAGGGGGGCTATGAGGAGTTCAGGACTGCTCTCGTAAAATCCCTCAACGCGGCTAAGAAGATAACCCGGGTCAAGAGCGGCTGCAAGTTCTACACCGTAAGGAAATCGGCCTCTGACGATCTTACTGCTGCTGCCCATGAACGCCGCCGCTTTATTGCTATCGGCGGTTCGGCAGGCAGCACCGAGGCTCTGCCGGAGATACTCCAATGCTTTGACAAGAACACTCCCCCGGTGGGTGTTGTGCTGCATATGCCCGAGGGCTACACCTCGCTTTACGCCAAGCGCATGAACGCCAAGTTCCCGGAGCTGGAGATCGTTGAAGCAACGCAGGGGCTTTACTTGAAAAACGGCATGGTAGTCATTGCACAGGGCGACAAGCATATGCGTCTTTTCAAGGACAGCAAGGGATATTTTGTCACCTGCGAGGAGGGACCGAAGGTATCGGGTCACTGTCCCTCGGTAGATGTATTTTTTGAAAGCACTGCCTTCTGTGCTGAAAAGGATGCTATCGGCGTTATCCTTACGGGCATGGGCAAGGACGGAGCGAGGGGGCTTTCCCAGATGCACCATGCGGGAGCCTACACGATCGGCCAGAGCGAAAAGACCTCTGCGGTCTATGGTATGCCCAAGGCGGCCTTTGAGCTGGGAGCGGTATCAAAGCAATGCGACCTTGAAAGGATCGGGTATCACATAAGGGAATATCTTAGCAGGGGTGACAAATAATGATTATCAAATATCTGACCTTTCTTTCGGCGGGCAGAAAATTTGCGATCCCATTTCACGACATCAGAACGGTGCTGGTAGCCGGCGAGATGCAGCCGATACCGGAATTCCCGGATTATTTTGCCGGCACCTGTTTATGGGAGGAGCAGAGCATACCTGTAATAGATGCGCGCAAACGCTTTGGCTTCGAGCCGGGAGAATACACCAACCGCAGCTGTATTATTGTCTGCGAGACGAATTTTGCGGTAAGGAACAAGCTGGGAGTTATCGGTCTGCTTACGGACACAGTCGCGGAAATGGCCGAGATCGACCCGGAAAAGCTTCAGCCCTGCGAGGCAGTGAACACCGAGGCCTGCACACGTTATCTGCGGGGCGTATATATCGACGGCGGACAGCCATGCTATGTTGTTGACACCGGCATGATGGTCAACGACACTGATGCGGACAGGCTTCGCTCTTGACTGCGGGCTGGTTCGTGGTTAGTGGGGACTGCGGTTTTGTGTTTCTAAGGACGCGCTCTTGCCTGCTTGTGCTATAACGTGGTTTGCTAAGGGACGGAAAATCGCTAACGCTCTTTCCTGCGAGTGCGGGAGGACTGCTTTTTCCGGCGCTGCAATTTTGTTTGTCCCCGTTACTGTGGATGCGGGTTCCTGCTTTGGCGCCCTTTTGGTTCTTTGTGCAGCGCCGGTCGTCGCTGCGCGCCGAATGGGGCTCTGCCCCAAACCCCGCTGGGGCTCTGCCCCCGTCCCCGCAAGCCTCTGGCGCGAGGCTTGACCGCGCGCTTTTTAACGCGCTTTCGCGTTTTGGTTTACATCTTTGTCCGTCCCGCCGGCTGCTTGTCTTTGCCCCCCTATTCTATTTGCAAAGGATCTTGCTTATGTCTTTCAATTTTCCCGAAATCTATGACGTCGTTGTCGTCGGTGCCGGCCACGCCGGCTGTGAGGCCGCCCTCGCTGCCGCCCGCCTCGGTATGAAAACCGCGATCTTTACCATAAGCCTCGACGGCATTGCCAATATGCCCTGTAACCCCTCTATCGGCGGCACCGCTAAAGGTCACCTCGTCCGCGAGATAGATGCTCTGGGCGGCGAAATGGGCAAGGCCGCCGATGCTACTTTTTTGCAGAGCCGTATTCTGAACCGCGGCAAGGGCCCCGCTGTCCACAGCCTCCGCGTTCAGGCCGACAGAGTAAGGTATCACATCCGTATGAAACAGACCCTCGAGCAGTGCAGCAGCCTCCGCATCAAGCAGGACGAGATCGCCGCTGTCCTCTTTGAGAACGGATGTGTCCGCGGTGTGCGCACACGCCTCGGCACCGAGTACGCCGCAAAGGCTGTCATCATCGCCAGCGGAACTTATCTGAACGGCCGCATCCACGTCGGCTCCGTCAGCTATGAAAGCGGCCCCGACTCCGTCCTGCCGGCCAAATTTCTTTCCGACTCTCTCCGCGAGGCCGGCATAACCCTCCGCCGGTTCAAGACCGGCACCCCCGCCCGCGTACACCGCAGATCAATTGATTTTTCAGTCCTTGAACGGCAGGACGGCGACGAGGATATCACCCCCTTTTCCTTTGACAACCACGAAAAGCTTGAAAACAAGGTCAGCTGCTATGTGGCCTACACCAACGCCGAGACCCATAAAGTCATACTGGACAATATTCACCTTTCACCTATGTATTCCGGGCAGATCGAGGGTGTGGGTCCCCGCTACTGTCCGTCTATCGAGGACAAGGTCAAGCGGTTCTCCGACAAGCCCCGCCACCAGCTTTTCATCGAGCCAATGGGGCTCGACACCGATGAATACTATCTGCAGGGAATGTCCAGCTCACTGCCCGAATGGGTGCAGCTGAAATTCCTTCGGACGATAAAGGGCCTTGAACACGTTGAGATCATGCGCAACGCCTACGCTATCGAATACGACTGCTGCGACCCCACCGAGCTGCTGGCGACACTGGAATTCAAGAACGTCCCCGGCCTTTACGGTGCGGGGCAGTTCAACGGCACCTCCGGCTATGAGGAGGCAGCCGCTCAGGGGCTTGTGGCCGGCATCAATGCCGCGCTGAAGATCAAGGGCGAACAGCCGCTGGTGCTTGACCGGGCATCAAGCTACATCGGCACTCTGATAGACGACCTTGTGACAAAGGGCTGCTCCGACCCTTACAGAATGATGACCTCCCGCAGCGAGTACCGTCTGCTGCTGCGGCAGGACAACGCCGATATGCGGCTTACCCCCTACGGTCACCGCATCGGGCTTATCAGCGACGAACGGTATGCGGCCTTCTGCGAGAAAAAGCGGCAGATCGAGGCCGAAACCGAGCGTGTTAAAAGGATAAACTTAGGCCCCGGCGAAAGGCTGAACGCCTATCTTGAAAGCGTCGGCACCGAGCCGCTGACCACAGGCATCAAGCTCGTCCAGCTGCTTAGGCGGCCGCAGGTGACCTATGACGGGCTGGCGGAATTTGACCCCGGCCGCCCCTCGCTTAGCCGCGAGGTTCGGGAGCAGGTGGAGCTTGGCATCAAGTACGAGGGCTACATAAAGATACAGCTCGAGCAGGTCGAGGCTATGCGCAGACTGGAAAGCAAGGCTCTCCCGCCGGACACGGATTATACGCAGCTGCGCGGTCTGCGCCTTGAGGCTGCGGAAAAGCTCAATAAGATCAGACCGCTGTCGGTAGGTCAGGCCAGCCGCATCTCCGGCGTGAACCCGGCAGATGTGAACGTGCTGCTTATCTGGCTGGCAGGCAGGGGCGGAAAGGACTGACCATGTATCTTACTGAATTTGACAGCCTGCGGGCGCTGTTTTCCAAGGGTGGGATAGAGGTTTCAGAGGAGCAGTATCAGCGGCTTTACCGCTATGCCGACCTGCTGACGGACTGGAACAGCCGCATGAACCTTACTGCCATAACCGACCCGGAGGGCATTGCGGAAAAGCATTTCTATGACAGCGTTTATCCCTTTCTGTCGGAGGATATACTCCCGCAGGGGGCAAGGCTTATAGACGTGGGAACAGGTGCGGGCTTTCCCTCCTGTCCGCTGAAGTTGTTCCGCGGGGATATCCGGCTGACGCTTTTGGACAGTCTGAACAAGCGGATAAATTTTCTGAACACGCTTTCCGGTGAACTTTCCCTCGGTGCGGAGTGCATACACGGCAGAGCCGAGGAGCTGGGGCGCAGGCCGGAGCATCGGGAAATGTACGATGCAGCCACCGCAAGGGCTGTGGCGAACCTGTCCGCCCTCTGCGAATACTGCCTCCCCTTTGTAAGGGTGGGAGGCTGCTTTGCCGCGCTGAAGGGCTCTGACGGAAAAGCGGAGCTGAAGGCTGCGCAGAATGCAGTAAAGGCCCTCGGCGGCGAGGTGTCGCTGTGCAGGGATTACACTCTTCCCGGCGGCGACGGCAGATGCCTTATCGTGATAAGCAAGATACGTCCCACCCCGGACAAATATCCCCGCAACAAGGGCCAGATGACGAAAAAGCCGTTGTGAAGCGAGAAGAGGTGCAGCTGTGAAAAAGAAAACAAAAATGAGCATTATCCTCGGGCTTGCCTGCGTGCTTATCGCAGCAGGCGTGCTGCTGATGACACTGTTTGTTATGCCGGTGCTGCACGAAAACGAATGCAAAAACCGCGTCTTTGACGACCTCAGGGAGGCCGGCAGTCAGGTACGGTCAAGCGTCATCGGCATCATACCCAAGACCACCGGCTCCGACGGCTCCGTGACATACGGCGGAGGCGGCAGCGGCATCGTCTTTTCAAAGGAAGACGGCGTTTATTATGCTATCACCGCCGCCCATGTCGTAGGCAGCAAGACTGCCGAATTCAAGGTGTTCTCGGTCAACACGCCCTATTCGACCGTGAACGACCCCGCGCTCAGCGCCGCCGGGATAGAGGTCGTCAGCGACAGCTTCTATGAATCGCTGACCGAGGCAAGGGTGGAGTATATGAGCCGCGAGATTGATGCTGCGGTCATCAGCTTCAAGTCGGAGGAGGAGCTTGCCTGCCCCGAATGGGCGGACAGCGTTTCCGAGGAGGAGCGCATCCTCTGCCTCGGCTTTCCGGACGGACGGTATATCAGCGACAGCTACGGCACCGTCCTCGGCCGTGACACCCGAAGGGTATCGACCGATGACGGCACCGAGACCGTTGATACTGTCGTCAAGCACGACGCCTATCTGAACCGCGGCAGCAGCGGCGGCCCGGCCTTCAACGAGAGAATGCTCCTCTGCGGAATGAACATCGGCGGAGACTTTGACAGGGGAGGACACTTCAAGGCCGGCTTCATGCTCGATACGCCCAAGCTGAAAAAATGCCTCGAGGACTGGCGAGCCTCACGGTGAGTTCTCTTTTATCAGCGCCGCCAGCGCTTTCCCGATAAGCTCGCCCGAATAAAGCGCCTGATCGAGACAGTTGCCGTGGCTGCCCACCTCTATCAGCAGCGAGCCGGTAGTCAGATCTTGGTTGTAGTGGCGGTAATCAAAGAGTATGGGTCTTGTCAGACCCGGATAGCTGCCCTCAAGCTGCTGCTGCAGGGCGGCGGCAAAATGAAAGTTCTTGATATACTGCGGCAGGCCGAGAGAGCCGTCGTCGCAGCCGGAGATCAGCATTATCTGCGCAGCGTCCTTGCCGTCTATCTCCGCCACGGGAGAAAGGCGGGTGCCGTCCTCGCGCTGAAGGCCGTCCCGGTGGATGTCCAGCGCGATCTTTATCGAGGGATATTTCGCCAGCAGCTCCTTAACAGTCGTGCGGGAGGAATCGTAGGCCTCGTTATAGCTGACGTAATCGTGCAGGAGGGTATCGTGGATATAGGGGATGCCGGCGGCCTCAAGGCCCTGGCATATCCTGTCCCCCACGGCGACCACGCTTTTGGCGGGGTCGGTGGTGCGGCTCTGAAAAGAAGCGTCGTAGAAATCCCGGTCAGAGGGTTCATAGCTTTCGGTGGTATGGGTGTGATATATCAGCACCAGAGGCTCCCCCTCCGAGGTCTCAAAGGAGAAATCGGGGGGCTTTTTGCTTTCGTTATAGAGGTCGTTGTTATCCCACTCGTCGGAGCCGTTGCGCACCTGTCCGCCGCCGTCGAGGTCGAAATACTGTGAGCCGTCGTAGTGACCGAAGTTCATTTTGAGAACTGTGCCGTCGCGGCTATCCATATTATCGGGATAGGGGACGGCGGCGATAACAGCGGGGTCGGGCTTAGCGGAGGCGATCTCGACGGGGACAGAGCTGCGAAGCTGAATTTCCTCCGGGGCGGCCTCGAGATCGCGGCAGCCGGCGCTCACGGGGGCGCGGATCAGCATTGCGCTCTCTCCCGGGGCGGAGGACTTCGGAGATACCGAGCCGCCCATAGAAATAACCGCACCGGCGGCTGAAATATCCGACAGAGCCGGAGCCGCAAAGGAAAAGCCCCATATCCCGAGCGGCACCACGACCAGTGCTGCAATAATGCCTGCCGAGCGCAGACAGACCTTTTTTCTGTCCATGAGCATCACCTCATAGAATACTATGCAGAAAGGAAGCGGATTATGCAAAACGCAGATCAGAATAACACACCCCGGAGGGAGCGCCCTGTGGACCCTGTTGCTTATATCTCTTCCTTCTCACGCCTCGGATGCCGTGTCTCCGACCTCTCCCGCATCCGCTCTCTCCTCGCCGCCCTCGGCGACCCCCAAAATGACCTCCGCTTTATCCATATCGCCGGTACTAACGGCAAAGGCTCTATCGCCCAAATGTTCTCCGAGGTGCTGTCCCGCGCCGGTTACCGTACCGGCCTCTTTACTTCGCCTTATATTATCTCTTTCTATGACCGCATCCGCCTTAATAACCAAAATGTCCCTGAATCTGACCTCGCTTCCCTCCTCTCCGCCGTCTCCCCCATTATCGAATCCCACCCCCTAAGAGATAGCTTTTCTCAATTTGAGATAACTCAAGCCGCCGCCTTCGTTTGGTTCAAACAGCAGAATTGTGACATCGTCATCCTCGAGGCCGGCCTCGGCGGCCTGCTCGACAGTACCAATGTCATCTCCTCTCCCCTCGTGTCCGTCATCGGCTCCATTGGCCTCGACCATACCGCTATCCTCGGCGATACTGTGGAAAAAATAGCCTTCCAGAAGGCCGGCATCATCAAGCCCGGCCGTCCCTGCGTGCTTTCTGCCGGCAATCCCCCCGAGGCCGTCCGCGTGTTCCGCAGACAGGCCGCCGAAAAAGAGTCCCTGCTGAATATCCCGAACCTTCAGCTCTGCCGTGTCAGTGAAGCAGGCATCTCCGGCAGCCGCTTCACCTATCGGGGCAAGGAATACAGCACCGCTATGCCCGGACTTCATCAGGTGTCAAATGCCCTCTCGGTCATCGACGCTTTAAGGCTTATAGCCGAGGAGCTGCCAGTCAGTCAAGAGAATATCCGCATGGGCATCGCCGCGGCACGCATCCCCGGGCGGGTAGAGATAATCTCGGATGATCCCCTCACCGTCCTCGACGGCTCCCATAACCCCGACGGCATGAACGCCCTCGCCGGATTCCTCAAAGGCCTCGGCAGCAGGACTGTCCGCGCCGTTATCGGTATGCATACCGATAAGGATGCATCCGATGCCGTTTCAAAGCTTGTCCCGCTGGTCACAAGGTTCTATCCCGTCTCCGGCTTCTCCGACAGGGACATCCCCGCCCCGGAGCTGGCGGATATCATCACCCGCGCCGGCGGGCAGGCCGAGATATCAGATAAGGAGATAACCGCCCTTGTTTCCGGGCTTTCAGAGCAGTTCCCCGAGGACGTTCTGCTTATCTGCGGCTCGCTTTATCTTGTCTCTTATATGAAAACCGCTAAAAATCAACAATAATTTTCACAAATCGACCATGTGATTTTCATAGTTTACCCTATTGCATTTATCATAGCATTGTGATATAATATTTTAAGATAGGATAAGTGTAACTATTTTTGTACAATTAGCTGTTCAACAGCTTCTGCCGATATACAAAGGGGACATGAAAAATGGCAGCAACTAACAGGAAAAGAAAGAAAAAGAAGAAATCGAACCTTCCTCTTATAATCACGGGAGGAGTTTTTGCCGCACTCGTTGTGGGACTGGGGGTCACCTATTTCGTGGGAAGGAGCCACTATCAGGGCAAATTCCTGCCAAACACCTATATCAATAACAAGAACGTCAGCGGAATGTCGCTTGAGGAGGTGGAGAAGGAGTTTCTTCACTCCGATATCGGAAGTGATTTCGTTGTCCACAAGCAGGACGGCACCGATGTCGTCATCCCGCTGAAGGACTTCGGCTACAGGTATGATACCAAGGAGCAGCTTGAAAGCCTTTTCAGCAAGCAGGATGCGGGCGCATGGTTCACAGGCTACCTCGGCACTGCCGATTATACCTTCTCCGATACCTCTACCTATGACAAGGAAAAGCTCAAAAGCCTGCTCGCTTCCGCCGACTGGGGCAGCGCAAAGAATCAGGACGCACAGATAGTGCAGCAGGACGACGGCTATACCGTAAAGGAGGCCGTTCAAGGCGACGAAATGGATTACTCCAAGCTGGAAAGCTTTCTGCTGGGCAAGTTCGCCGCCGGCACGCTGGAGGTCAATGCCGCCGATTCGGGCTGCTATATTCCGCCCAAGGTCTTTGCCGCCGATCTGCAGGAGCAGGTAGATAAGCTCAACGAGATCTGGCAGATGTCTATCGTTTATGACTTTGATTATACTACTGAAAAGCTTACCGGCGAAAAGCTAAGGTCTCTTATCACTGTTGACGAAGATAATAATATCACCGCCGACAGGGATAAGTGCATGGAGTATGTAGAGTCGCTGGCGAAAAAATATGACACCTACGGCAAGGACAGAAAATTCCACGCCACCCTACAGGGCGATATCACCGTAAAGCACAGCGACGATGCGGTTTACGGCTGGTGGATCTATAAGGACGCTACCTGCGACGAGCTTATCGAGATGCTTGAAAAGGGCGAGTCGGTCAAGAAGGTCAAGCCGATCTATTACAAGACACAGTTCGGCTTTGAATATACCGGCGTTCCCGAAGCGCGTAAAAAGAACGACGATATCGGCAACACCTATATGGAGGTCGATCTCTCCAACCAGCAGTTCTGGTATTACGAGAAGGGCGAGCTGAAATATGAATGCTTTATCGTTTCCGGCCAGACCACCTCTATGGCAAGAACGACCCTCGAGGGCGTTTACAAGCTCTGGGACAAGCAGTATAACTACCGCATGAAGGCCACCAATGCCGACGGCGAAAGCTGGGACACCACCTGCAACTACTGGAACAACGTGTCGATCTGCGGGATAGGTATGCATGACTCGGCATGGAGATATGTTTTCGGCGGGAATATATATAAGTGGAACGGCTCTCACGGCTGTATAAATATGCCGGTGCCCGCCGCCAAGTATATTTACGATAACGTTGCCCTCGGCACTCCCGTTATAATGTATTACTGATATTGTACAAATGCACAGCTTCACACCCTGCGAAACTGTGCATTTTTTTGACTTCTCCCCCCTTGACGGCTTTTTTTTGTTGTGATATAATTAAGATGTATTAATAGCGTAAATTCATTTTTTACAAGGAGGAAAAGCAATGTCATTCAGTTTGAAAAAGCTGCTCGGAAAAACTGCTTCCGTCGGCGCAGCTATGGCTATCGCTGTGGGGCTCGTTCCCGCAAGCACAGGTCTCGGCAGTATCGTTGCTTCGGCAGATACGTTCACCGTTTACAGCTGGTCAGATCTTAAATCAAAGCTGTCCAGCGGTACCAATACCGTTATACTCGGTTCCAACATCACCGCCAGCAGCAGCGATTATGCTATCGAGATCTCAAAGAGAGCAAATATCACACTTGATCTGAACGGATGCACGATCAACAGAAACATGGGCTCGGCCAGTTCTTTTGGTCAGATCTTCGTGAACCTCGGTAATTTCACTATCAAAGACAGCAAGGGCGGCGGCAAGATCACCGGCGCTTGGCACACCACTATCGGCGCTATCAAGAACGAAAAGTCCGGCACACTTACCCTTGCCGGCGGCACGATCACCGGGAACACCGCAGGCTCGGGCGGAAACGCTGACGGCGGCGCTATAAACAACGACGGAAAGTTTTACATGACCGGCGGTACGATCACAGGAAACAAGGCAGTCCGCGGCGGCGGTATTTTCAACGACGCCAATGCCGGCGGTGAAGTCTATATCTCCGGCGGTACGATCTCGGACAACCAGGCGCTGACAGGCGGCGGCATTTATAACCAAAGCAAGCTTTATATCTCCGGCGGTACGATCACCGGGAATATCGCAACAGGCGATGCCTACGGCCACATGATCGCCGGCGTTGACAGCCCCAAAAACGATAACAACGATCCCTACTATACCGCAAACTACACCTACATCTCGGGCAACCCCGTCATCACAGGCAACCACGCTCAAGGTATTGATACAAACCTCTCTGCTACAGCTGTCACCATTAACGGCGCCCTCAAGACCGGCGCTAAAATAGGCTTCTACGGCACAACTGCCGGCACCTTTACCACCGGCTGGAGCAGCTATATGGGTACGGCTTCTCCCTCTGCCTATTTCTCTTCCGATAACAGCAGTTTCTCTGTTACCGGCAGCGGCGGCGAGGCTGCTCTTACCGCAGGCGGCGGCGGACAGACCGTTACAGAATACTACACCGTTAAATTTGATGCCAACGGCGGCTCCGGCACGATGAAGGACATGATCGCCTCCTCTGACTCGCTCTTTACCCTTCCCGTGTGCAGCTTCACAGCTCCCTCCGGCATGACCTTTGATTCGTGGGATCTGGGCGCTGAAAACAAGAGCGTTAAAATCACTAAGGATACTACTGTTAAGGCTATATGGAAATCAACTCAGACCACGACCTATTACACCGTGAGCTACGCCGCCAACGGCGGAACCGGACAGCTGCCCCTCGCTGATACTGTTGCTGCCGGCTCTTCCTATACTATCTCTGATTGCAAGCTTACTCCTCCCTCCGGCAAGACCTTTGCCGGCTGGAAATGCGGCTCCACCACCTACAAAGCCAATGATAAGGTGACCGTAAACAGCGATATGACCATGACCGCCCAGTGGGCTGATGCAGTGACCTACTGCACCGTAAGCTTTGCTTCCAACGGCGGCAGCGGCACAATGCAGAGCGTTTCTGTTGCAAAGGGTTCTTCCTACACTCTGCCGTCCTGCGGCTTCACTGCCCCCACCGGCTATGATTTCAACGGCTGGGATAAGGGAACTGCCGGTGTCACAAAGATCACCATTACAGGCAATGTTACCCTCACCGCCCAGTGGAAGGCAAAGACCTATACCGTAACATTTGCATCAAACGGCGGCTCCGGCACAATGAATTCCGTTCCCGTTACCTACGGCAGCAAATATACTCTGCCGGCCTGCACCTTTAAAGCCCCCGCGGGCAAGGTGTTCAGCAAGTGGGATAAGGGCGCTGCCAATACCACCAGCATCACCATTACCGGAAATGTTACCCTCACCGCTCAATGGACTGATGCCTCAGCTGTCCTCAAGGGCGATGTAAACGGCGACGGCGAAATAGGCATGAAGGATATAACCGATCTCCAGCGCTATGTAAACGGCTGGGACGTAACTATCGTAATTGCAAACGCTGACCTCAACGGCGACGGCGAAATAGGCATGAAGGATATTACCGATCTTCAGAAACTGGTCAACAGCAAATAATGCTGAAAATACAAAGGCTCCGGGAGCGCCCGGAGCCTTTTTTACCGTATCGGCAATACCAATTTATGACAGGGGTCTTATAAGTGAACAGCAAGAATACACTCCGCCTTCATCTGATACTCGGCTGGCTTAGGATCGCCGCCGGCCTGCTGGTGTTCTCCTTCGGCGTACACCTAACGATCTACGCCAACATCGGCCTTGCCCCCTGGGACTGCCTCGGAATGGGCATAGCCGCCCATACGCCCTTCAATTACGGCCTTTCCATGACGCTGATAGCCGTCGCCGTTCTGATGACAGACCTGCTGCTAAAAGAACGCATCGGCTTCGGCACGGTCATTGATGCTCTGCTGACAGGGAATTTCGTACAGCTGTTCAACAGCCTCAACCCCTTTCCCGAAAACGATAGGCTTTGGCTCGGGATAGTTATCATGGTTGCCGGTTTTGTGTTCATGGCGCTGGGGATGTGGATATATATGTCCGCCGGACAGGGCTGCGGCCCCCGTGATGCGCTGCTGGTGGGGCTCGGGAAAAGGATACCCTTTCTGCCGATCGGACTGGTGGAGATCCTGCTTTGGGGAGCTGTGCTGCTCCTCGGTTGGCTGCTGGGCGGCCCCGTAGGCATCGGCACGCTTATAAGCACCTTCGGAGCGGGGCTGGTAATGCAGCTTGTCTATACGGTCATCCGCTTTGACCCCCGCAGCATCTCCCACAAGGATATCGTCACCGCTGCCCGTGAGCTTGCCGGAAAACAGCCTTAGTTGGTTCAGATGCAGTACATATCTCCGCCGTTCCTGTCTGCACTGTCACGGATCATATCTGCAAGAGTGATGCCGTCCACCACACTGTTTATTGCATCATAAAGCTTGTTCCAGACGCCGAGGGTCATGCACTCCGACGCCCGCGGGCAGGTGTTTTCATCCGCCTCAAGACAGCTTACCGGCGCAAGGCTGCCCTCGGTGAGCCGCAGTATCATCCCTACAGTATAATCCTCCGGCCGCTTGGCCAGCTTGTAGCCTCCGCCGGTGCCCCGCACACTTCTGACATATCCCGCCCGGCTTAGTACCGATACTATCTGCTCAAGATACTTTATGCTTATCCCCTGCCTCTCGGCAATGTCCTTCAGCGGAACATACTCGTCCGTTTCCGACATAGCAAGATCCAGCATCATCCTAAGCGCATAGCGCCCTTTGGTGGAGATCATCATAACCCTCTGCTCCTTTCAGTTCTGTTACTTTAATTATAACCAATCCTATAGGATTTGTCAAGCCAGGCACAGGCACATAATCACGATCCCAATTCGGCGATGTGTATCGAGATTGGGATCATTTATTCATGCCGGCGGTTTGACATTTTTGATATTATGGTTTATAATAGTGTCAGAGGTGTTTCAGATGACAGATGCTTTCATTTCACGCCTTGAGGAGTCCGGCCTTGAGGTGTTCTCGGCCGAGATCATATGCCGGGGAGAACGGCTGCTGCATGATGCCCCCGGGGGCGATGTGCGGCACCCTGTTTATTCGGCAGCAAAATCCATTACCTCTGCGGCTTTTTCCGCCGCATGGGACGAGGGTCTTGTCTCCCCGGAAATGCCCCTCTGCTCCTTTTTGGAAAAGCGCTATGCTGCTCTTGCCTCGCCGGAAATGAAAGCCCTGCCCTTTCACCGTTTCCTGACCATGACGGCCGGTGCCTATCCCTTCCGACCCGAGGGGGATGACTGGCTCGGAGCTATTCTCCGAAACGACCCCGGCCATTCGGATGAAAGCTTTCATTACTCCAATATTCCCGCCTATCTGGTGGGGGCGGCGCTCGAAAACGCCGTGGGAGGCGATCTGATGAAATTTCTCCGCAGCCGGATCCTTGACCCGCTTAGAATAGACGAATTTCCTTTCAGCCGCTCTCCCGAGGGGCATTTCTACGGCGCTACGGGCATCGAGCTTTCGGTAAGCGAGCTGGCACTGCTGGGTCAGCTGTATCTCCGCAAAGGCGAGCTGAACGGCAGCCGGATCATCAGCCGGCAGCACATAGAGGCAGCAGTAACACCCTACACCGCTACCGGCGCCGGAGACAGCTACGGCTACTTTTTCCGCATAGGAAAGGATCATTTCTCTATGGTGGGAAAATGGGGTCAGCGCTGCGTGATCTTCCCGGAAAAGGAGCTGGTGATCGCCTACCTCTCCTATCAGCCCGAACGCGCTGACGAGCTGTACCGCGCCGCTCTGTTGACGGCGGCTGAATACTCCGAACCTACACAGAAGACAGGTGATGTATATGAAACGTAAACTCAAGCCTGCGGCTCTTACCGCTATATCTGCTATAATGCTGACCTCCTGCGGCGAGGGTGCCGAAAGCAGCTCCCGCCCGGAGGATATGTCCTCTGCTGCCGTGACCACTGCATCCTCCGTTACCACCACTGCGGTCACCACCTCGGCCTCTGAACCTGTCACCACGGCAGAGTCCCTCCCCGCCGAGGAAAGCATCCCGGACAGCAGAGCCTTCCTTTCCGAAGAGCTTTTTGCAGATGTGGGAGAGGGCGTTGAGGTCAGTATCGACGATGACCGCATAATCGAGACCGCCGTAGTGGGCGAACAGGGCTTCAGCCTGGTGTTCGACCTGAGCCGGTGGGAAAACCGTACCTCGCCGGAGGATATGGTTCAGCTTTCAAGGCTCTTCTGGCAAAGCTATCCGCGGATGTATGCCCGGTTCGGCGAGATCACCGAGGCGCCCTACGATGTCATCATCGCTATCTCAAACCACGGCAGCAAGGTCGCCCGGACAAGCGGGAACATTATCCGCCTCCATGACCAGTGGCTTGCCGACAATCCCGGCGACTATGACTGCATTACCCGTGAGCTGGGTAATATAGTTCGGAACAGCTCCTCTTGGGAGGAGGAGTTTTTGGAATACGGAAGCTATCCCGACCTGTTTGCCGACCTCTGCCGCTATGAATACCCTCTTGACGGCGGCGCCTTCAACGACGAGGTCTGGGCTCTGCCCACCGCAGATGTACAGAACACCCGCGAGACCTCGGTGCGTTTTCTGGTGTGGCTCGACTGTATCTATTCAGACTACGCCAACGGCATCGACCTTATCGCGCGGTTCTGTGATATCTGCAGCAGCGGCAGCTATTCCTTCGACCAGTGGGAGGCCGCTTGGCAGGATATCTTCCTTGATACCCCTCTTGAGGGAAAAACCGCTGATGAAGTCTGGAAGCTTTACACCGAATCTGATTTTGCCAAGCTTGACTCACAGGCAGAAAAAGGCAAGACCTCGGAGCTGCTGGCAAAGTACGACATCCGCGGTAAGCTTGAACTCCCGGACGATGAATAACAAAGCTCTCCCGTTTCCTTCCGAAGCGGGAGAGCTTTTTGCTCTGCTTTATTCGTCATAGGATGCCGCGACAGTCCTTCCGTCGCAGACAGCTTTTACCGGCGCCTGCCTTGTTAGGTAAACTGCCGCGCCGTCGGCAGCCAGCAGCTTCATCACCTGCGGATCCTCCGGCTCACGGTCAGAGGAGGTTATCACCGCCACCAGCGGCGAAGTCATTTGCAGGAAGGGTGCTATCTTCTGCTGGAAGTGCCCGTGATACGGGATCTTGACGTAATCGTAATGCCCGCCCTCGGTGCGCATAAATTCATCGAGCCGCGCATTTTCCGCATCGGCGGCAAAGAGCAGCGAGCATCTGCCGCAGCGGACTGTAGTGATAAGCGAGGCGTTGTTGCTGGGCGAGTCGGGATAGCTGTCTCTCAACGGCGGACACACCGTTATTTCTGTCCCGCCCAAGATCAGCTCTGTCCGGCTTCTGACGGTCTCGGCGGTCATGCCCTTAGTGGACAAGGCCTCGGCATAGCTGTCGTATTCCTTGCTGTTTTTGATGTAATTTGTCACCATGACCCGCTTTATTTCGGTGTCGTTTATGACCTTGGCCGCCCCGCCCACATGATCCTTGTCAAAATGTGTGATGATAAGCAGATCGAGACTCTTTATCCCGTGGTCGGACATATAGCCGGTGATCTCCTTGCCGAAGCCCTTTTCACCGCAGTCGATAAGCACGGCAAAGGAGGAGTTGTATATAAGGTGAGCATCTGCCTTGCCGGCCTTAAAGCTATAAACCGTGATATCCTCCGCCGGAAGCTCCGCATCCCCCTCCCGGCTGCTGTCAGTCTCAAGAGTGTTGACGGAGCAGCCGCAAAGCGCAAGCAGGACAGCAATAATACATATCAGCATTCTTTTCACCCGTCAGCACCTCCGTTCTTTGCATGAATTATAACACAATCACAGAAAAAAGTCAATGCCCCTAAACAGCGACGCAGTGCAGATATGAAGGCAACACCGCACGACCCC
>JAFSSS010000020.1 GCA_017450925.1 Ruminococcus sp.
GTCGCAGGCGCTAAGTACCGCGGCGAGTTCGAGGAGCGCCTGAAAGCCGTTTTGCAGGAGATCAAAAAGAGCGACGGACAGATTCTCCTCTTTATCGACGAGCTGCATACTATCGTCGGCGCAGGCAAATCCGACGGCGCTATGGACGCCGGTAACCTCCTTAAGCCCCTGCTGGCAAGAGGCGAGCTCCATTGTATCGGCGCTACCACCCTCAACGAGTACCGCGAGTATATCGAAAAGGACGCCGCCCTCGAGCGCCGCTTCCAGCCCGTAATGGTCGATGAGCCCTCGGTCGAGGATACTATCGCTATCCTCAGAGGCCTCAAGGAGCGCTATGAGGTGTTCCACGGAGTGAAGATACAGGACGCCGCCCTGATCGCCGCCGCGACCCTCTCAAACAGATATATCTCCGACCGCTTCCTCCCCGATAAGGCTATCGACCTCGTGGACGAGGCCTGCGCACTTATCCGTACCGAGATCGACTCCATGCCCACCGAGCTGGACGATATCAGACGGCAGATAATGCAGCTCGAGATTGAGGAGACCGCCCTCAAAAAGGAGGACGACGACCTCGCCCGTGAGCAGCTCGAAAAGGTGCGCAAGGAGCTGGCCGAGCATCGGGATAAGTTTAACGCTATGCAGGCTAAGTGGAAAAATGAAAAGGACGCTATCGCTAACGTCCAGAAGATCCGCGAGGAGCTGGAGCAGTGCGATGCCGAGATCGCCAAGGCAGAGCGCGAGTATGCCCTCGATAACCTCGCAATGCTCAAATACGGCAGACGCCCCGAGCTGAAGGCTAAGCTGGAGGAGGCCGAGAAAGCCCTCGAAAAAGACCCCTCCGCCGACTCTCTACTGAGAGATAAGGTCACCGACGAGGAAATCGCACGGATAATCTGCCGCTGGACAGGTATCCCCGTTTCCAAGCTTATGGAGGGCGAGCGCGAAAAGCTGCTGGGTCTTGAGGATATACTCCATAAGCGTGTCATCGGCCAGAACGAGGCCGTCACTAAGGTCAGCGAGGCTATCCTCCGCTCCCGCGCCGGCATCGCAAACCCCACCCAGCCCCTATGCTCGGTCCTCTTCCTGGGCCCCACCGGAGTCGGCAAGACCGAGCTGGAAAAGGCCCTCGCCGAAGCCCTCTTCGACGACGAAAAGAATATCGTCCGCATAGATATGTCCGAGTATATGGAAAAGTTCAGCGTCACCCGCCTTATCGGAGCGCCTCCGGGATATGTGGGCTATGACGAGGGCGGCCAGCTTACCGAGGCAGTCCGCCGTAAGCCCTATTCCGTCGTCCTCTTCGACGAGATAGAAAAGGCTCACCCCGATGTGTTCAATATCCTCCTGCAGGTGCTGGACGACGGCCGTATCACCGACTCGCAGGGACGTACCGTGGATTTCAAGAACACCATAATAATCCTTACCTCCAACTTAGGCTCGCCTTACCTGCTGGAGGGCATCCGCGAGGACGGCGAGATCAGCGATGACGCCAAGGAGCAGGTCGATAAGCTGCTGAAAGCCTCCTTCCGCCCCGAGTTCCTAAACCGCCTCGACGAGATCGTTTACTATAAGCCCCTTACCAAAAACGAGATCGGCCGCATAGTTGACCTTATGCTCGCCGAGCTGTCAGAAAGACTTGCCGATAAGCAGCTCTCCGTCGCCGTCACCGATAAGGCCAAGGAGGCCATCATAGAGCAGGGCTTCGACCCCGCCTACGGCGCACGCCCGCTGAAAAGATATATCCAGCGCCGCATCGAGACCCTCGTGGCTAAAAAGATCATCGCCGGCGAGGTCAGCACCCACCGCCCGATCACAGTCGATTTCCGCAGCGGCGAATATGTCGCTGAATGACTATCCCCCCTCTCCCGCTTACAGCAGGAGAGGGCTTTTGTTTCTCTCCAAGCCTTTTCGCCCTTTCTTTTTGTGTAATGTGTATGTTGTTTGTTTAATTTTTTGTTCATAATCACGAAAAGAAATGTGCCAATTGCTATTGCAATTAGTGTGAAAATATTATATAATTATAGTATCGGTTTGTGTGAATGTTGTGCATTTATAACAATTTGACAAACGGAAACTTTTTAAAGCAAGGAGAGAATCACTTTGAAAACCTACGAAAGCACTCATATCAAGAACATTGCAGTCGCCGGCCACGGCGGCTCCGGCAAGACCTCGCTGGTAGAGGCTCTGCTTTTCAAGAGCGGCTGCACAGACCGCCTCGGCAAGATCGCTGACGGCAATACCGTTTCCGACTATACCGCCGAAGAGATCAGAAGAAAATGTTCCGTATATACTTCCCTTTCCACCTTTGAGAGAGACGGCTTCAAGATCAACCTCCTCGATACTCCCGGCCTTTTTGACTACGAGGCCGGTATGGTCGAGGGCATCAATGCCGCCGGCTGCGTTATGATAACCGTTTCCGCAAAGTCCGGCGTCAAGGTGGGTACCCATAAGGCCTATGACTATGCCGAGGAAAACGGCAAGCCGAGAATGTTCGTCGTTACCAAGCTCGATGACGACAACGCCAACTTCAATAACGTGCTGACCCAGCTCAAAACCGAGTTCGGCCCCACGGTCTGCCCCGTTATCGTCCCCGTTATCGCTAACAGGAAGGTCGTTTCCTATGTTAACCTTATCGAGATGAAGTGCTATAGGTACGAGAACGGCAACGCCGTTGAAACGGATATGCCTACCGCCGCCGTTGCCGAGAATATGGAGTACCGTATAGACGGTCTGGTCGAGGCCGTTTCCGAGGCCGTTGCCGAGACCGATGAGGAGCTTATGGAAAAGTTCTTCGGCGGCGAGGCCTTCACTCAGAAGGAGCTTATCGACGGTATCCATAAGGGCATGAACGAGGGCAAGATCACCCCCGTTGTCTGCTGCTCGGCTGTTGATCTTTCCGGTATAGATATGATACTCAAGGAGATCTCGCTCCTGCTGCCCGCCCCCTCCGATAACGATACCAAGGACGCTGTCGATAAGAACGGCGACCCCGTCGAGATCAAGTGCGATAAGGACGCTCCTCTTGCAGCCTTCGTTTTCAAGACCGTTGCCGACCCCTTTGTCGGAAAGATGAGCTTTATCAAGGTCCATGCAGGCGTGCTGAAAACCAATAAGGACGTTGTAAATGCCACCACCGGCTCCACCGAAAAGGTCGGCAAGCTTATGACCCTTTTGGGCAAAAAGCAGATCGAGGTCACCGAGGCCAACTGCGGCGATATCGTCGTAGCAACCAAGATGAACGTCAATACCAACGATACTATCTGCGATGCCTCGAGAGTCGTTAAATTCGAGGCTATCAACTTCCCGAAGCCTACCTATGCTATGGCAGTAAAGGCCAAGGGCTCCGGCGACGAGGCCAAGATCTCCGGCGCTATCGCAAGGCTCCTTGAGGAGGACAAGACACTCAAATACGAGCAGAACCCCGATACCCTCGAGATGATACTCACCACCCTCGGCGGCCTGCACCTTGATTCCGTAGCCGGCAAGCTGCACGATACCTTCGGCGTTGATATCGAGACCTCGGCTCCGAAGATCGCCTACAAGGAAACTATCCGCAAGAAGGTAAAGGTACAGGGCAGACATAAAAAGCAGTCCGGCGGCCACGGCCAGTTCGGTGACGTGTGGATCGAGTTCGAGCCCTGCATCTCCGATGAGCTGATCTTCGAGGAAAGAGTGTTCGGCGGCGCAGTTCCCAAGAACTTCTTCCCCGCCGTTGAAAAGGGTCTCCAGGAGTGCGTAAAGAAGGGCGTGCTTGCAGGCTTCCCCGTAGTGGGTCTGAAGGCTATCCTCGTTGACGGCTCCTATCACCCCGTTGACTCCTCTGAAATGGCATTCAAGATCGCCGCTTCCCTCGCCTTCAAGGACGGCATCCCCAAGGCCGAGCCTATGCTGCTGGAGCCTATCGACACGCTTACGGTCATCGTCCCCGACGAGAATACCGGCGATATCATCGGCGAGCTGAATAAGCGCCGCGGCAGAGTCCTCGGCATGAACCCCGCCGCAAAGAAAGGCCTCACCGAGGTCGTCGCAGAAGTGCCCGAGGCCGAAATGGCCGACTTCACTATGGTGCTTCGCCAGATGACACAGGGCCGCGGCTCCTATTCACTGGAGCTGGCAAGATACGATCAGCTTCCCAGCAATCTGGTCGCAGCAGTTATCGCCAATAATAAGGTGGATTGATCCGATCATCCCGCGCCGCAGCGTTTCTCAACGAGAAATGCCGCGGCGTTTCTGCTTTGCCGGGCTCCCGCTTTTTTCTTGAGACATCTCCCGGCATATTGCGTTTTTTCCTTGACACACCCGGGGAATTGTGGTATAATAAGGAAAATTTTCTTACAGGAGAATAGCTATGAAGATCAAAATATTCTGCACCGCCCTGCTGGCTGCCGCTATGACCGCAGCCGCAGGCTGCTCGATAAATACCAACAGCTCACAGACTGACACCTCCGCAGGGAACACAGCGGAAAAATCCTCTGTGGAAATATCTGCCGCTGAAAATTCCGCCGCTGAAAGCACAGCCGCCGTATCGGCTGACCCTGCCGCCGATAACGACAGCGAGGAAACTGCCGGCACAGGCTCAGCCTCCGTCACCCTCAACGGCACCTCCGCCGCTGTAAGCGAGGGCGCCGCAGGTGTGTCTGCCGATGGCAGCACCGTCACTGTTACCGCAGCAGGTGAATATACCTTCACCGGCACGCTCGAGGACGGCCAAATAATCGTCAACGCCCCCAAGGAGGCTAAGGTCGATATCTACCTTAACGGCGTTACCGTCAATTGCTCCTCAAGCGCGCCCGTCAAGATCCTTTCGGCCGACGGCGTTACCCTCCACCTCGTCGAGGGCAGCACCAATACCTTCACCGACAGCGCCGCCAGCGATACCAACGCCTGCATCTCCGCCAAGGATGACCTAACGATCAAGGGCAAGGGCAAGCTTGTGGTAGTTGGCTCCACCAAGCACGCCGTCAAGACCTCCAACGACCTCCGTATCAAGAACGGCGAGTACGAGCTAAGCGCCAAGGGCGCAGCCCTCTACGGCGAGGACTCTGTCCAGCTCACCGGCGGAAATATCCTTATCACCGCCTGCAAGGACGGCATCAAGTCGGTCATCGACGTGGGCGGCGATGCCTCAAGAGGCGTCGTCACCGCCGAAAATACTACCGTTGATGTCCAGAATGCCCAGGGCAACGGCATCGAAGCCACCTCCGGCGTCACCGTCACCAGCGGCAGCATAAAGATCCATTCACTGAAGCAGGCAGTCAACTGCAAGATCCAAAACATCACCGAAGGCACAGTAGTCAAATATTAAGGCAGCACAAAAGCCGGCCGGAGCATAACGCTCCGACCGGCTCTCTTTTTTGTCAGTCCATAACGTACAGAGTGGTCACCGCTCTGCCCTTTTCAAAAATGACCTCAACGCCTCCGATCCTCCCCGCAAGGCTCCTGCCGGATGAAAAGGCCGAAAAGTTGTCGAACAGCTCCTCCCTGCGGTAGCCCACTAACCTTACATACGAGACGCTGTATCTCCTCTTTGAAAGATCGACCCTTATCGCCGGCCCCTCCGAGGGGTTGTCCAGCCACTGCCTGTCCAGCGGGAAGTATCTCTCCCTCACAAGCCTGTCAGCCGCCGCCTGCGGGTTTTCCGCCCAGTAGCTGTACTGGTCGTCAATGTCCGCCATGTATGCCTTTGAAAGCGCCGTCCGCCTGTCAACAGCCGTCCCGAACCCGATGATGTCCGATGGCCCGTAGGCTCTGATCGCCCCCGCCGGCACTTGAACTGTCACCTCGTTGGTTCCCTTAATGTACGGAAATGTCCCGTAGGCCTTCCGCGAATAGGCCGTTATCGCATCCCATATCGTCGAATGCTCCTTCACATAAACATAGTTGACCTGCTGCGTTCCACTCTCGTAGGTAACATAGGGAATGCGGACGTTTGTCTGTATCAGCGTTTCCAGCGTGACATCATAGTTCAGCCCCGGAACAGGCTCGTTCTGCGCCAGCAGTCTGCTCCACCCCGGCGAGCTGAAGCTTACCTCCGTCCGCCCGTTTTTCTGCTCCGATACTATGTATTCCGCATATCCGTGATGTACAGTGTGTCCGTCGGCCGCCAGCGTTATCCCCAGTACGTCCCCGACCTGTCCGTCCCAGACCGCCCTGCCGCTAAGCACAGCCGCCGCCGAATATCTGTCCTTGTACAGCCTTAGCTTCACGGTTTTCTCTATCAGCTGCACAGAGCCGTCCCGCAGCTCAAATCTAAGCCTGCATATATCGCTCATCGTCCGCCTCCCTACAGCTCACACAGCGTCACCGTGAATTTCCCGATGCCGCTGTCATCAGTCCCGGTAAGCACCGCCTTTTCAGCATACAGGCTCGCATAGGTCACCCCGCCTATCACCGCATTGGTGACCGCCGACCCCTCAAGCCCCCTCATCATCGTTCTGAAAAATGTGCCGTCCCGGGCAATGCCGTACCTGCCCTCAAGCACCAGCCTCTTCGTCCCGCCGATGACCCTTCTGTCACTGCCCCCGTTGAGCAGCCTTACTTCAGATATCACCGTCCCGAAGCTTACCGTCAGTCTGTCCAGCTCAAACTGCCCGCTGCCCAGATCGGCATACAGAGCGTTCCTGTCACTGTTCATCGCTCTCTACCTCCACATCCTCATAGCCCTTCAGCTCCAGCGTCACCGTGATAACGTTCCTCCCCGTGACCGGGTCTCTCACCACCTCGCCCGAGCTTATCCATTTCACGTTCTTTCCGTGCATCAGCAGCAGTATCTGTCCTACCCCGCCTATAAGGTCTCTCAAATGATCTCCGTCAGCATATCCGCAGTCGGTGCCGTAGCACCTCACCTCTGCATCCACTGTTACCTCACAGCCCAGATACTGCCCTCTGCCGCTGACGCCTTCCGATGCCCCGATCCTCTTGATCTTCGGGATCGCATATCTTACATCCCCGCGCTTCCACAGCTCAATGCCGCTTCTCTCCGGCTCCACCGTGAACCCGCCTCTCGTAAATACCGTGGTTATCAAAAACAGCAGCTCGTCCATTTCATCCCTCCATTGCCTCAAATACGAAGCCTCCGGCCTTGATTATCCCCGCCAACTGCCCAAAGGCGTGCTTGCGCAGCTTGTCCGCCATTTCCACAGTCACAGCCTCCGCGCTCCTCTTCATGACCCTTCCGGTTTCGCTCATAACAGGCCGCTCATGACTCGCCTCCTCCAGCGCGTATTCATAAGCCGCCTCACAGGCCGCCGCATATTCGCAGCATACCGCCTGCCCCGGCGACAGCTCCGTCACCGTCAGCGAGTTGATTATCCTCACCACCGCCCGCGAGATCAGATCGGTGTAGCCCGCCGCACTGCTGATGCCGCATATCCTTGTAAAAAATTCGGTCACATGGTCAATGTCTATCGAAGCCATTGCTATTCCTCCTTCCCCGAAGCAGTCATATCCCGCAAAGGGCGCCGCCTGCCGCAGCGCCCCCGCAGATATGCCTCCCGCGTTTTATCAAGACACGGTGTCCAGTACCTTTACAGCCCCGCTTATCAGCTTTGAAAAGCCTACCGTCACCGAGCAGGCGATCTCGTCGCACTGTGTCGAGATCAGCTTGTCATAGTCCACCACGATGTCAGTGCCGTAAACCATTTCACCGGCACAGGTCTTGTCGATACCGATGATCCTGCCGTCATCTATAGCCGAGCATTTTACGATCGTCACACCGTAGGGTGTCTTTACCCTTCCGCTGCTCATGAAGTCGGATACGCAAAGCTTCATCTCGTCCAGACCCAGTATCTCCGCCATTACATCCGGCCCGCAGACCATAACGTTCATGTCATAGTCCCCGATCGAGGCCCAGAATGCCGCCAGATCAGCATATGTGATGCTGTCTCCGCTTATGCTGCTCGGAGTAACTCCGCTTGAAAGAGCAGTCACCGCCAGCTTGTTCACGGCTCTCGAGATCTGCGCACCCAGCCCCTTCAGAATAACTCCGAAGGCCTCAAGCCTCTGCTTTCTGATCGACTCATAGCTGCAGTTGAGCTTTCTTGCAAACTTTGTCAGCTCCGAGGCCGCGTTTGCCAGTCTTACAGTGGTCTGCGGCAGGTTTCCGCCCTGTGATACACCGCTGTCATTTCCGCTGACAGTCACCGTCAGCCCTCTGAAATCAAGCCCGTCAGTGTAGGTCGAGGCCGCCGCGATGTTCCCGATGATCGAGGCCTCGTTCATGCCCTGCTTTATCATTCTTCTTACATACTCCGGGAACAGCACCGCCGATTCCTGCGTTACGAAGAACTTCTCCACCATGTCGCAGTTCTCGCCGGAAAGCTTGATGTCAAATCTTTTCAGCTGTCTCTCGAAAGCATCCAGTCCCGCCAGCTCGGTGCCGGCATAGTTCTCGTCCGGGTCAAGCTGGCTAAGCGCCTGTGTAAAGCTTTTGCCGGTGATCGAATAAAGTCCCTTGTCAAGTTTGATGTTGTTGTACATTTTCATTTCTCCTTTTTTGATTATAGTTTTCCGCTGTATTATACTCACCTCATCAGCCCCCGGCAGGGTGAGAGAGCCTTCGCTCTCGCCGGAGGCCTCAGATGTCTTGTCCGTCCGGCATTCAGAGCTTGAACTGCCCGTTTGCACTGCCCTTGACCCTCTCACCAAACAGCTCCCCGCCGTCGGCTTCGTCCTGTACGCACTGCGCCTTCAGTCTCCCGCGCAGCGCCTCCAGCTCGTCAAAGCTCATTTTCTCCGTCAGCGCCTTCACGACCTCTACCGCCATGATCGGCCTTACCATAAAGCTAAGCGCCATGATCTCCCTCTTGAGCAGATCACACGCCCTTCCGCTGACCTCCCGCTCACGCGCCAGTTCAGCCTTCAATACAGCCGTGTCATCGTTCCCCTCACTGCCGAAGTGCTTCTTCACTCCCGCCTCCGTCTGCGCAGGTATCGCCACAAACGACCATTCATAAGCGTCCGATGCTTCCTCCAGTATGTCACAGCATATAACGCCGCCGTAGCTTTTGCCCTTGATGTGCCCGCAGGGGTTCTCCTCCCTGTCGCTTCCGCATACCGAGCATATCCTCCTGCCCACAGAGCAGCTTACCGATACCTCCTTCTTGATGCCTCCCTCGATCTCCGTGATAAGATCGCGGTTGCCCTCCGTTCTCATCATGTAAGCCTTAGCGTACAAAAAACTGTACACTTCCCCGCAGGAGGTCACCCTCTCCGCGTCCTGCCTTACCTCGCATTCATAGATCCTTGCCGTCTGATTTCCGCCCTTCGGGTCGTGGTCGAAGATGCCCGTTTTCCCCACGAACAGCTCCGCCAGCTGCTTGAGCGTCTCCACCGAGAACCTCTCGCCGTCCCTGTCGATCTCGTTGTCACACAAAACCACCGGGAACGCATAGACCTCCTCCGCCGTGACGTCGCTCCTTGTGAACCTGTTGACCTTTTCAAGCTCACCCTCGTCAAAAACAAATTCCGTATCCATTTCAGTTTCCTCCCTTCACACCGTTTTCCAGCACTGCCGCCCGTGCGTTATAGAACCTGGCCTTTGCCAATGCCTCTTCGTCCTGGAGGTTGATGTTCTGCCACTCCACCGTGCAGCCGCAGCCATATCCCTCCAGCCTGAGATAAGCCTCTCCTATCTTCCTGAGCACCGGGCTTATAAGCCGCCTGTAATATTCCAGCTCGCTGGTGAGGATGTCTGCCTGCTGTGAACTCATGCGTTCAGTGCTTGACCAGTTGAGTCCCAGTAAAAAAGGGGGTATTGATAATTTCGAGATCATCTGCTCCAGCAGCTGTCTCACCGGCACCTGTGTTTCCATTACTTGATTATCCGCGCCGATGACCTTGATATCCACATCGCCCACAGCCACAAAGTCCTTGACAGCGCCGCTCCTTGCGCTTGCCATTCCCTCCGACCACTCCTTGGCGATCTGGCCTGCTCTCTCTGCCGCAAAGGCCATTTCCGCCTCATTGGCGGGCTTATAGGTCACCGCGTATCTCACGTTGCCCGCCCTGTCGAAGTTCTGTCCCACGCACTCATATATCCTCATCAGTATCTCCGACAGTGCCGGTATGCCTCTCAACAGCGATACACCGTCCGGGTGCTTCACCGAGGGGTTCAGAGTCGTATAGAACCATTTGGACTCATCGGGCAGCTTCACCTCCCTCTCTCCTGCATTGAGCTTGAATTTTACATCAAAGGGGTCACTTCCCCTAACGGCCTTGAATAATGTGGGATCGGCGATATTCACGCCCTTGATCCTTCTGCTTCTCCGGTCGATGCCGATAGTCCCCAGCGCCCTGCCGTAGGTCAGCAGCGTATCAAGGTACAAGTCCGCAAAGGTCATCAGTGATCTTCCCGACACACCCACCTTTACATTCTCCGAGAACCTGTCCAGCCCGGCCTGCGCTCTTTTCTCCCCGCTTATCAGCCGGAAATCGTTTGTCAGTCTTTCGATCTTCCCGAAGCAGGCGTCCAATATCGGCACCTCTGCTCTCAACGCCTCATAGAACTCGCTCTCAAAGCTGCTGTATCCCGGCGCCAGCTTGAACACCTGTCTTTCCGCCGGAAACGCACCCCGCTCCGCCTTATGATTTTTCTTTTTTCTCAACATATTATCCTCCTCTTTAGTCGTTCTCTGCCTCTCCTGCCGCTGATATCCGACCCCGCCTGTATGCCCCCGGCTTTCTTCATCGCCGGACGTAGGACCGCTAACGCTCTTTCCTGCTTTCGCCTGCCTGTGCTATAGCGTGGTTTGCTAAGGGACGGAAAATCGCTGTCGCTTGTTTGTGCTGCCGCTTTGTTGTTCTACGGACGGAAAATCGCTGCCGCTTGTTTGCGCTGCCGCTTTGTTGTTCTGCGGACGGAAAATCGCTGCCGCTTGTTTGCGCTGCCGCTTTGTTGTTCTGCGGACGGAAAATCGCTGCCGCTTGTTTGCGCTGCCGCTTTGTTGTTCTGCGGACGGAAAATCGCTAACGCTCTTTCCTGCGAGTGCAGGAGGACTACTTTTTCCGGCGCTGCATTTTGCTTGTCCCCCTTACCGGGGATGTGATTTCCTGCTTTTGCGCCCTACTGGTCACTTTGTGCAGCGCCGGAGTCGTCGCTATCGCGCCGAATGGGGCTCCGCCCCAAACCCTGCAAGGGCTCTGCCCCTTGACCCCGCAAGCCTCTGGCGCGAGGCTTGACCGCGCGCTTTTTAACGCGCTTCGCGATCTTCCCTCCGGCTTTGTTCATGGTCTCGGCAATGCCGCTACGAAAAATGCCTCCGCCCTGTCCTTCAGATATGTACTCACAAAATACCTAACATCATCCATAGCATGATCGTTCTCCTTCACCGGTACGTCCGCCCCGCCGTTCTCCGACCAACGGTATAGCCCGAACTCCCTTATACAGTCCCCGCAGCTTTCGTGTATCTTTATCTGCCCAGTGCTTATCGCCCCAGCTACTCGCCTTATCCCCGATACTACATCGTTCTTCGCCGCCGTCACCCTGTACCTCCCGTGCCGCCTTATGCATTCAATGAACGATGCCGCCGAGGGATCTACGATCACCTGCTCCGGCTCTGTGCCTCCGCACAGCCTCTCCAAGCCGATGTAATGCTCCTCGTCTGTCCTCTGTCTCCCCTCTCTCCGCGAGTCGTAGTAGTATTCCCTTATCCTGTACCATACCCCGCCGCTCAAGCCCCAAAGCCCGAAGCTTGACGGGTTCACCGTCCCGTAATCACAGCTTACTGCATACTTCTCAAAGCTCTCCGGCAGCTCTGTGCATACGTTCCTCTCTCTGCTGAACATCGGATAGATCATCCCTTCAGTGCTGACCCACCGCCCCAGCACGAACCTCTCGTAAAATGTCCCCGAGTAGAACCTGCAGTACCTCTTCAGCGTGTCTTTATCCATTGAGGGGTTGTCCCATAGGTCAAAGTGCAGATAAAGTATCCTCTTCGCCTCTGCCTTGTCGATCCATTCCTTCTTGAACCAGTGTTCCCTGTATTCCGGGTTGCAGTTGAACCACAGCTTCGACCCCCTCACCGAGCATCTCGCCGCCGCCTGCTCCACAAAGCTCCGCGGCATAAGCGCCGCCTCGTCCAGCAGCACCCCCGCCAGCGTCATCCCCTGTATCAGCGAGGCCGAGCTTTCGTCCCGCCCTCCGAAAAGATAGAACCTGTTCTCCCTCCTCCCGAGGGATATCTCAAGATAGTTCTTCGACGGGTATTCCTTTACCCTAAAGCCCCATTTTTTGGCCGTCCTCATCAGCGGCACCACAAGGTTTCTCTTCACCGAGGTTATCGTCTTTCCGCAGAACGCAAAATCATGCCCCGTAAATGTGCAGCTCGCCCACATGACAAAGGATATGCTCATGCTCCAGGTCTTTCCCGACCTCACCGCTCCGTCGCATATTATCCCGTCACAGCAGTTCCTTCTGCGCCACCAGTTCAGAACTCTCTCCTGCTTTTCCGAAAGCACAAGTCCCCCTCCGTATTTCCTGACTCTCCGCCTCCCGGCTCTTTCAAGTATCTCACTCTCGTTAAGTATTCTCTCACTCATCCTCTCCACCGCCGTCACCGCCGTAGATCATTTCCACTAAGCTCATAGCCTTCCTGTCGCCCATTTCGCCCGTGTCCAGCTCCGAAAGCTTTTCCAGCGCCTTCTGCCTGTCAAAGAACTTGACCTCAACGCCTCCGCCCTTGACCTTTTTCAGCTCACTGACGTTGAACAGATCTGCCCTTGCGATCATCTCCGCATCGGGCTCGTCCGCGAAAACGAGAGCAGCCGCATCGTTCACCCTGCCGTATGCCAGCCTTTCCAGTCCCGCGCGTATATCCGAGCCGTTTGCATAAAGCTCCTCCCGCTCCTTTTCGATCTGCTTCCTCACCGACGGCCTTGCCATAAGCCTAAGTCCGTCAACGCCCGCTCTCTCCGGGTCAATGCCGGCATCAATTGCCGCATCCTTCACATTTCCCCGCCTTACAAAGCTTAGAATAAAATCCTTGATGCTCACCGCGTTCATCCCTGCCTCCTTGTCTCCGACCGGGGTCTCCCCCCTCATCCGTCCTCCCCGGCAGGCTGTCCCGCCCGCCGAGGGACCCTTTCACCTACAGCCGGAAAAACACCTTTTGTTGCACGCAGACGTGCAACTTTTCATAATTTGTTTACATTTGCTCCTCGTTTCCTTGAGAACGTTAAAAATTTAACATTTGTAATATTGCATTTTTTTCCGAAGTATGATAGAATAAACAAGTTATGGCAACACCGCATGACCCCTGTGCATCAGTATGCGTAGCCTCAACTGGCGTTGAGGCACAGCTTTTCGTCAGATTGCCTAAATTCGACGCAGGCTTGCGAGCGAAGTGTGCTTCGCTTTGCGCAACGTCAAGGAGAATTGACGTCATCTTTGATGACGTTGGTAATCATGACGGATAAGCCGGTCGTCAAGCAGGCTTGACAC
>JAFSSS010000021.1 GCA_017450925.1 Ruminococcus sp.
CCTAATATCTCCCTGAATATCTCCCTAAGCGGCAAAATCAGCAGAAAAGAAAAAAGCCCGCAAACGCTGAAACCGCGTATCTGCGAGCTTTGATGCTGGTCGAGGTGACGGGACTTGAACCCACGGCCCCTACGTCCCGAACGTAGTGCTCTACCAAACTGAGCTACACCTCGAAATCCACTATAATATTTTATCACCTTTCGCTTTGATTGTCAAGGCTTTGTTGGCGGTGTTTATTGATTGTTCATACTTTACTGCTTTCTCTGCCCCGCCGGTTACATCTTCCCTTTTGCTCGCTCTCGTCCCGTTTCTGCATTTTTTCCGTTACGGAGTTTTATTTAACATATTTACCAATGACACATTTATTCCGTATCTAAGACCTTGACAAATTTCATAAAAAAGTGTATAATAGTAATGATACAGATACTGCAAAAATGTTATCAACGGGGCGTAACTCAGTTTGGTAGAGTGCTTGCTTTGGGAGCAAGATGCCGCAGGTTCAAGTCCTGTCGCCCCGACCAACTGCTGCTCACGCTGCTTTTGGCCGGCTTTTTCCGACCGGCGTGCAGACTAAAAACTCATCAGAAGAAAGGGTGGTAAGAATGACACTGCTCGAAGTTCTCGCTACTGATAATTCAATCAATATTGACTCTCCTGAATGGCAGAGGGTCGTTAGGCAGCTCCACATACAAATGGAGGTTGATGTAGATAAGTTTGACTACTACAAATGCTACAACTGCAGGTTTACCCTTAAAGCCAACCGCAACGCTACCAAGATATCGGAGCGTCCCGGATACTTTATCAGTGCCAAGCAGGGAATACTTGTCATCTGTCCTTCGACCACTGACCTGCCGGTAACGCTTTTTGTGGATAAAAAACTTATCAGAGTAGTAACGTCCGAGTCCAAGTTCCTTAAAGCGGAGCTTAACGTCAAGACAAATGACGACAGCTACTGCTTCCGCTCCAGCAAAAAGGGTATTGCGGACATTGAAAAGGAAGTCAACAAGATCAGACTTATATGAAGCATTCACCTCTGCCCTGCGGCAGAGGTGTTTTTTTTGTCTTAAAAACTCCCGTCGGAGCGTTCCGGCGGGAGTTTTGTGCATTGTTTTATTCTATCGTGACCTTTTTCATCACCTGCGGGGTGCGGGGCTTATCGTTGAAGCCGACGGGGGTTGAAGCGATCTCATCAACCACATCCATACCCTCGACCACCTTGCCGAAGGCGGCGTAGTTTCCGTCGAGGTGAGGGGCATCCTTATGCATGATGAAGAACTGGGAGCTGGCGGAATTGGGATCCATTGACCTTGCCATAGAAATGACACCCCGGGTGTGTTTGATCGGGTTAGGCACGCCGTTGTGCATGAACTCGCCCTTGATCTTCTCCTTCGAGCCGCCGGTGCCGTTGCCCAGCGGGTCGCCGCCCTGTATCATAAATCCCTCGATAACTCTGTGAAAGATAAGCCCGTCATAGAAGCCCTCCTTTACCAGCTTCTCAAAATTGGCGACTGTGATCGGTGCGGCATCGGGGTAAAGCTCAATAGTTATCTTTTTTCCGTTTTCCATTTCAATAACAACCATATCAGATGTTCTCCTTTATCAAGTAATAACGTCAGTATTTTTCGTCGTTGACCTTAGGGAGCTTGCCCTCCTCGTTGAACTTCATCAGCTCGGCGAAATACTCCGCCTCGGGAGAGAGGTGCTTGCGGCTCAATTTGCCGTCCTTAACGGTATTCTCGCATATGATAAAATCCTTTACGCCGTCCTTGACGATACAGTATATCCTGTCGCAGACAGCAAATTCGTCGTTCTTGTCATAAAGGTTCTTGTCAAAGCAGCAGAAGATATCGCGGGCAATGATCGAAGACAGCTTGCTGGTGATAGTGAACTGGCTGCTCCCCACAGACTTCCACTTGTCGATAACATCCTTGAAAAACTCCAGTACAGGAACGCCGTTGACCTCCATTTTCTTAAAGATCCTTGCAAGGCAGCGTGCAGCGTCTTCCTCTGTCAGCTTTTCGAGCCTGCAGTTTTTGAACTCAAGAATATACGGCTCGATAGTTGTGAAAAACATTTTTTCATACTGAAAAGGCTGACCTCTTCTGGCATAGCTGATGATCGGGTTCTCAACATCTATCGTCACTTTACATCGCTCCTATAAACAATAATTATGCAAATGTGCAGCAGACGGTTCAATCCTGTTTCTTTCTGTCGCCGTACTGCTTCATGAACTCCTCGGTCTTCTTTGCGAGGTACTGGTCGTTGACGGCCTCGATATCGTCATCGTCACTGGGGGGAACGCGGGTATCCAGCTCTGTGCGGATATACTCCTCTACTCCGCTCATATCCTTGGCAGAAACGGCTTCGATATTCTTATACTCCTTATCCAGCGTAACATCCTTGGCAACGCCAAGCTCGCTAAGCTTTCTATCGACCTCTGACTGTGACACTTGATCTATGTCGGCATTCAAGGCCTCTCTTGCTCTGGCTCTTTCCTCGACCTCACCTACCATAGCGCTGATCTTTGCCTCAACGCCCTCGGCGTTGGCGGAGTCGATAGCCTTGTTCTCGTGAGCGGCGAGGAATCTTTCATGCTCGATGCGGTAGGTCTCTTCAAAATCGTCCTGTGCAGCGCTGACCTCTGACTGGCCCACATTTTCAGCGGTGAAGTCGGCAGCGGTAACGACAGGCTTGTTCTTCTGCTCCTCAAGCTCCTTTTCAAGAGCGGCCATTTTCTTCTTTATGGTCTCGGGGTCAATAGCAGCAGGCCCCACAGTTTCGGGAGCGATATCATCGTTCTTGTTTTCCTTGATATAGACAGTTTCACCGCCCTGCTTCTGTTTTCTGACCGGAGTATTGAAGATATCATCCGGATTGACGGCAGGCTTGGCTGCGGGAGCCGGTGTGTCAGTGCGCTTTTTATGTCCGAAAAGTGCCATAAAAAGTACCTCCTTGATTTATATTTGTTAAAATTATATTCGGTATCGTCAAAAATACATAATATATTTATTTAATTATACACCGTTTTAGGGAAAAATGCAATAAGTTTTGAACACTTTTTTGAAAAACATTACCTTGCGAATTTGTGGATAATTTGTAAAGTTCATTAAACGTACACACAATATACATCAAATGTTATCATATCCAGCGCGTCAGTTTGTTATAATTATTAAAGTGATAATATTTAAGGTATGATCTAATTTAATAAAAATAATTAACTAATTCAAGGGGGAATTTAATTGCTGACACATAAGATCGGCATTACAGCAACAGAACTGTTTGCCTGCAACCCGTTCCGGGTACTGGGGATCGCCGTCAATTCATCCAAGGCGGATATCGAGAAAAGATACAATGAATTTGTGGCCGCAGCGTCTGCCGGACACCCGGAGTCGCTGAAGACCGTCTTTGACTTTGACTCGCTGCCGCCCTTTTCAAGAGACACCGCAGCGCTCAAGACCGCCTATGCCAAGCTGGAAAGCAACGGCTACCGCTGCTTTGCTTATTCCGACAGCATTTTCACCATGGCTCTGAATATCGACGACGTTGCTCTCAATTTGAGAGACATCACCTGCTACGACTGTTTCCTTAGATGCTATATGTGGCTGGTCATCAACGACCCCGATATGGAAGAGCATGAGCTTTGGATCCAGCTGGCAAAGTATATCGACAAGCTTATAACCTGCTCCCCCGACAAGTTTGAATATTACTTTGACAACCGCTTCCCTGCTGAAATGGTCGATCCGCAGAAATCTATCATCAGATCCTTCTATGTTACCTTCTGTGAGATCATCCTGCTGCCGCTGAAGGAAATGGTCAGAGGCTCTATGAAGTGCGACAATGCCACTGACATTCTTAAACTCAAGGGCATTGATGTCAATGAAGTGTTCATTCCGATCGAGATCCCGCAGGGAAATCTGCCCGGCCCCGGTGAGCCTGCTCCCAAGCTGAAGCTGGCCGCAAAGGAGGGCGAGGAGTATTACGACCCTGCTACCGGTCAAATGATATCCTTCTCCGGCGAGTCGGAGGAGATCGAGTCGAATATGTTTGCACAGGCAGCCTCAACTATCTCGGCTGATACTATCTTTGAGGAGCCGGACGAGGATCATGTGATCCCGGATGAGCCTGTTGAGCCCGGTGAAGTCCCTGTTCCGGTCGCTGACGATGACGATGATAAGATCGCTGCCCGCAAGGAGCTGCATTTCCAGTCAACTTCAGAGCCGGGAACAGAGACTTCTGCTCCGAAGATGATAAGAAGGCCTGTTTCTGCGCCTAAGATCAAGGTCGAAGAGCCTGTTGCTCCGATAGATGACGAGGACGAGGTGCCGGCAGTCAAGCCCCGTCAGCAGCGTCCCGCACCTACGCAGTCGGCTCCGACTCAAGCCTATACCGCTCCCGCTACCGTAGAAACTCCCTCGGCCTCCGATACGCCGAAGGTCGTTGCTCCTGCACTGAAAAAGAAAAAGACCACAAGGCTTATCGACGAGGAAGGCCAAGACATCATAAAGGACTCCACCGACATCAACCTTACCGAAATGTCCGAAGAGGAGGAGGAGGAGCAGAACATCTACACCCAGGCACTGGTACAGATGCTCCGTGCAAACAGGAGCCGCAACCAGTTCATGAAGGATGTAGATACCAAGCACGCCTTCAACAACGGCGACACGCTGGCGGCTCCGCAGACTGCCGATCTTACCATGGACGCTATCAACATGAAGACCTATGATAAGAGCAAGCTGGACTCGCCCTACGAGATACAGGATAAAGCCGCCAATGGCAAGACCCTTGAAGAGAGATACCGCAATGTCAAGATCGACGATATGCTCAACCCCACACTGGGCGCCAAGTCCCAGAGGATCAGTTATGAGCCGGACGCTATTGACCAGTTCAAAAAGCACAAGGCTGCCGAGAAGAAGTCCATGAAGAATCTTATCATTCTGGGACTTTTTGCACTGATCGGCGTAGGTGTCGTAGTTGCTCTGCTCTATTTCGGAATAATCTGATATACGTTTGTTTCAAGCCTCCGGCATAAGCCGGAGGTTTTTCTTTGTGAAAATACAATAAATTTCGGAAATTATATTGCAAAAATATATAGAATGTGCTATACTGTATTATAGAGCAGGATATGCTCACTATTGCGACTGGAGGGATAAAATATGAAACTGAATTTTATCGGAGCAGCACACGAGGTCACCGGCAGCTGCACCTATATAAACGCCTGCGGGAAGCACTTCCTTGTGGATTTCGGAATGGAGCAGGGAGTGGATGTCTATGAAAACGTGCAGGTGCCGACAGCACCGTCAAGCATTGATTTTGTGCTGCTGACCCACGCACATATAGATCATTCGGGACTGCTGCCGCTGCTTTGTGCCGGCGGGTTCAGAGGAGAGATACACTGCACAAAGGCCACCGCAAATCTCTGCGGGATAATGCTCCGCGATTCGGCGCATATACAGGAATTTGAAAGCGAGTGGCGCTCCCGTAAGGCCAAGCGCAAGGGGCAGGAGGACGTTGAACCGCTCTACACGGTCAACGATGCCGAGGCCGCGATCAAGTGCCTTGTGCCGCACGACTACGATGAAGAGACCGAGGTCTGCGAGGGAGTTAAGATACGCTTCGTGGATGCGGGGCATCTGCTGGGCTCTGCAAGCATCGAGGTCACGCTGACCGAGGCGGGACAGACCCGAAAGCTTGTCTTTTCCGGGGATATCGGCAACAAGCATCAGCCGCTGCTGCGGGATCCGCAGTATCTCTCCGATGCAGACTATGTCGTTATGGAATCCACCTACGGAACACGCCTGCACGAGCGGCCGGCTGATTATGCCTCTGCTCTTGCAGAGGTGCTTCAGCGCACCTTTGACCGGGGCGGAAATGTGGTCATCCCCTCCTTTGCCGTAGGCAGAACGCAGGAGATGCTCTATTTCATCCGGCAGATAAAGGAGCAGGGGCTTGTGACAGGCCACGCGGATTTCCCGGTGTATGTGGATTCTCCGCTGGCTATCGACGCTACCGGCATCTTCATGCAAAACAAGGACTCCTGCTATGACGAGGAGGCTATGTCCTACGTCAGCAGAGGGATAAACCCGATCATGTTCGACGGCCTGCGGCTGGCAGTTACCAGCGACGAGTCCCGGGCGATCAACTTCGACCGCACGCCTAAGGTCATCATCTCCGCCAGCGGAATGTGCGAGGCGGGACGCATAAAGCATCATCTTAAGCACAACCTATGGCGGCCGGAATGCACCGTGGTGTTCGTGGGCTATCAAGCGGCACAGACCTTGGGACGCTCCCTCTGCGAGGGTGTACGGCGGGTAAAGCTGTTCGGCGAGGACATCAGCGTGTGCGCCGAGATCACCATTCTCCCCGGCGTCAGCGGTCATGCCGACAGAGAGGGGCTTGACGAATGGATAGGACACATCAGTGTTTCGGGAAAGGTTTTCGTCAACCACGGTGACAGCGCTGTTGCAGAGGAATATACCAAGCATCTGCGGGACGACTTCAATCTGGACGCTTACTGTCCCTACAGCGGCGCGGAGCTTGACCTGCTCACCGGCGTATTCCGCAACACCGATCCTGTCCCGATAACCCGCACTGCCAAGCCCGGCACCGCCTATCAGCGGCTGGTGGCATCCCTCGACCGCCTAAGCGCTATCGTTCAGTCCAGCAAGGGGCTCACCAACAAGGAGCTGGGCAAAATGGCGGATACTATCGCCAACCTCTGCAGCAAGTGGCAGAGCTGATGCTGACATATGAAACAGAAATACACTGTCCGTCCTATCGAGGAGCGGGATAATAAGGAGATCGAGCGGATCATACGCTCCTGCCTTGTAGAGTTCGGTGGAGATCATGACGGCACCGCTTGGGCTGACCCGATGCTTGGCAGGTTCTCCGAGGTCTATTCGGCAGAGGGAGCCCGATACTGGGTGGCGGAGGACGAGGCCGGGGCTCTTGCCGGAGGCTGCGGGATAGGCCCTCTTGACAGCAATGGGCTGTGCGAGCTGCAGAAGATGTATCTTGTTCCCGCCGCCCGGGGTACAGGCCTTGCGCAGTGCCTGCTGGACGGGGCTCTTGCATATGCCTCGCAGCGATATGAACGCTGCTTCCTTGAAACTCTCGAAAGCATGACCGCCGCACAGCGTTTCTACGAACGAAACGGGTTTATACGAATATATGAACCGCCCGTCAAGACAGAACACTATGCCTGCGGAGTGAGATACATACTAAAGCTGCAAAAGGGGTGATACCATGAAATTCAAATATGTACGCATACAGGGCAAGGAGCTGGCAATCAACACCAAGTACGCCAAGGGCATTTTCAGTATGTTCCAGAAGCTTATCCGTGACGGGGTCATGGAGCAGGAGGATGCCGATCTGTTTCAAGAGATAGATCTTTGGTTCTCGGAGGTGCTGCCCTATCCGCCCCATTGCATGAGGCGGGAGAACGTGGTCTGCTTTTTCAAGACCGAGAACACCGAGTTCATGATGAAAATGATGAAGCCGCTGATGTGGCTGCTGGAGCGCTACGGTCAGCAGTATTTTGTGGTCTATACCAACACCCCCGGGGAGATAGTTTATGAGGACGAGTATCAAGTGGTAGTCAAGGCGGGCTTCGACCCAGTCTATGACGAAATGCTTCCCAGCTGGACACCGGAGGAAAAGCTGAAGGAGCTGGATGAGTCGGAGAATGATACATGAACAAAGCAGTTATAGGGATCCTTGCTCACGTTGACTCGGGAAAGACCACGCTTTCAGAGGCTATGCTCTACGAGAGCGGAGCCATAAGAAAGCTGGGGCGGGTGGATCACAAGGACGCCTTCCTTGACACCAACCCGATCGAGCGGGACAGGGGCATCACCATATTTTCAAAGCAGGCCGTTTTTGACTGGAAGGATGTTTCCTACACTCTTCTTGACACTCCGGGACACGTTGACTTCTCCGGAGAGACAGAGCGGACGCTTTCGGTCATAGACGCGGCAGTGCTGGTCATCAGCGGGACGGACGGGGTACAGAGCCACACCGAGACCCTTTGGCGGCTTCTGAAAAAGTATTCGGTGCCTGTTTTCATCTTTATCAACAAAACGGATATGCCGGGTGCCGACAAGGACTTTGCCCTCCGATCGGCACAAGCGAAGCTTTCGCCGGGATGTGTGGACTTTTCGCTGCCTGCGCAGGAACTGGACGAGGCTCTGTCGGTCACGAGCGAGAGACTTATGGAGGAGTATCTTGAGACTGGCAGCATATCCGACGAGAGCATAAGAGAGGCAGTCCGCAGCATGGAGGTGATCCCCTGCTGCTTCGGCTCGGCGCTGCGGTCAAAGGGCGTGACAGAGCTGCTTGACTGTCTGAACAGGTTCATCACCGTTCCGCCGAAGCGGGAAAAGCTATCCGCACGGATATACAAAATCGCTGACGACGGCGGCGCAAGGCTCACCTTCATGCGCATTATCAGCGGGAGCCTTTCCGTAAGGACACCGATCACCTATACCGACCGACAGGGTAATGAACTGACCGAAAAGATCAGCCGCATCCGCATTTACAGCGGAGCGAAATATACGAACACAGAGGCCGCCGTTCAAGGAGAGGTCTGCGCTGTGCTGGGGCTTTCAAGCTGCTGTGTCGGGCAGAGCCTCGGCACCGGCGGAGAGGAATATGCTCCCCTGCTGGAGCCTGTGCTAAGCTGGTGCGTAAAGCCGCCGGAGGGCGTTGACGATCACATCCTGCTGCGGGCGCTAAGGTCGCTGGAGGACGAGGATCCCACCCTTGCCGTGGGCTATAACGAGCAGACCCGCGAGATAACCGTCTCCCTTATGGGAGAGGTGCAGCTTGAGGTAGTAAAGCGCATACTTTCGGAGCGCTTCGGTATAGAGACGGAGTTCGGCGAGGGGCGCATCGCCTACCGCGAGACAGTGGCGGCAGCCGCAGAGGGTGCCGGACACTTTGAGCCTCTCAGGCACTATGCGGAGGTGCATCTCCGGCTGGAGCCGCTGCCCCGGGGCAGCGGACTGGAATTTGCCTCCGAGTGCAGTGAGGACGTCCGTGCCAGGTACTGGCAGAGGCTGATACTTACCCATCTCAAGGAAAAGCTTCACCGCGGTGTGCTGATAGGCTCACCCATTACGGATATGCGCATCGTCCTTACGGCGGGAAGGGCTCACATCAAGCACACCGAGGGCGGAGACTTCCGTCAAGCCACCTACCGGGCTGTCCGGCAGGGACTGCGGTATGCCGAAAGCGTCCTGCTGGAGCCCTATTACGCCTTCACGCTGGAGATACCTGCGGCAAACGTGGGGCGGGCGCTGACAGACCTTGATAAAATGGGCGCAAGCATCGAACCGCCCGACTCCGACGGCGAAAGAGCAGTCATCACCGGGCGGGCGCCGGTATCGGCGCTGCGGTTCTATCATACCGAGGTCGCTGCATATACTAAGGGACTGGGACGGCTTTATACCGAATCGGACGGATACGATATCTGTCACAATGCGGAGGAGGTCATCGCCGCTGCCGGCTACGACCCGGACAGCGATCTGCACAACACCGCTGACTCTGTTTTCTGCTCCCATGGGGCGGGACACATCGTTCCGTGGAACGAGGCAAACGAATATATGCACGTCAGCACCGCTCCCGCAAAGACCGTGGAGGAGGAGGCCGAGGCGGTGCGCCTTAGAGCAGACAGCTTTGTTCGCCGCGCCGCAGAGGACGAGGAGCTGATGAAGATCTTCGAGCAGACCTACGGGAAGATCGACCGCAAAAGAGAGCAGAAAATGCACACCCCGAAGTCTCCTGTCACGGACAAAAGCAAGCCCCGGCCGTTGCCGAAGGGGCCGCTTTACATACTGGTGGACGGCTATAACATCATCTTCGCGTGGCCGGAGCTGAAGCGTCTGGCGGCGAAGAGCCTTGACCTTGCCCGGTCGGAGCTTATCAACCGGCTGGCGAATTACCGGGGCTTTATGCAGTGTGAGCTGATACTTGTCTTTGATGCCTACCGCGTCAAGGGACAACACCGGGAGATCGAGGAGCATAGCGGGATAACCGTCATCTACACCAAGGAGGCCGAGACCGCCGACACCTACATCGAGCGCACCACGAGACAGCTTTCAAAGGAGCATCGGGTAAGAGTGGCCACCTCCGACGGACTGGAGCAGGTCATCATCTTAGGCGGCGGAGCGATGCGTATCTCCGCAAAGGAGTTTTTGCTGGAGGTCGAGGCGGCGGAGAAGGCCGTCCGGGAGATCATCGGCAGGCTATAGAACACATTATAAAGGAGTAGCATATATGAAAAAATTAAACTGCACTGCTATCAACAAGAGAATACAGAAAAAGGCCTCTTCTTTCGTGCGCAGGTGCGAGGAGGACTATCAGCTGCAGATCGAGACTGTGGCAGACTCTATCGCGGAAAGCCGCGGTGCAAAGCCGATAATCCTGCTGGCGGGACCCTCCGGCTCCGGAAAGACCACCACAGCTCTCCGGCTGGAGGAATATCTTGACAAGGCGGGAATGGAGGCACATACTATCTCTATGGACAACTATTTTCTCCCGCTGGATGAAGCCACCGCCGAGCGCGCCGAGGACGGCACCATAGATTACGAGTCGCCCTCGCGGCTTGATCTGGAGCTGTTGGGCAAACATATAAAAATGCTCTCGCGCTGTGAGGAGATCGAAGTGCCTACCTTTGATTTCACCCGGCAGGATCGCGGAAGCGAGGTCAGAAGGCTGAAGCGCCGCGAGAACGAGATCATCATTTTCGAGGGCATCCACGCCCTCAATCCTGCTGTTATGGGCGAGCATACCGATGTGGCAAACGGGGTCTATGTCTCGGTGAGAACAAGGCTGGAGTCCAAAAGCGGAGAGCTGCTCCACCCCTCACATCTCCGGCTTATGCGCCGGCTGATACGCGACAAGCTTTTCCGCGGGCGGGATGCGGTGGCAACTATGGAGATGTTTGCATCCGTCGAGCGGGGCGAGGACAAATACATAATGCCCTACAAGCACTTTGCCCAGTATTCCATAAACACCTTCATGGCCTACGAGCCCTCGGCCTACAAGCGTTATCTGCTGGACGACCTTAGGCGCGTTCACAGCTCCGGCTACGACTTCGACCAGCTGGGGCTTATGATAGAGATGCTGGAATACCTTGAGCCCGTGGATATGGAGCTGGTGCCCGGCACCTCACTGGTGCGGGAATTTGTCGGCGGGAGCGACCTTGCCTACTGAAACCGACTTATACAAATTCGGTTGTGTATTGGCCAGCTGCTTTATAAAAAGTTGCATCAGTGCTGCTTTATAAAAAGTTGCATCAGATACTTGAAAATGCATCTGCGATGTGTTATAATATAAAGGTTAAATAGTATAACATAAGGAGATGTCTAAAATGTCATTAAGGATAAAAACCGCTGCTGCAGCGGCTGCCTTTGCACTGCTCCTCTGCGGCTGCGGAAGCGATATTGACGGCAAAAGCACACTTCAATCAGTGGCAACACTTCCCACTGCGGCCGAATCCGAAGCGGAGAAGGAGGCTGCCGGCACTGTCATGACCTGCTCGATGCCTCTTTATTCCGGCGAGACACGCACTCTTGATTTTACCGCTGCTAAGGATGCCGCCGAGCCGGAAATAGTCAGCTCTGACGAAAGCGTGGTATCTGTCAGCGGGAGAAGCATTACCGCCAACAAGTGCGGCAGCGCCCAGCTTACCGTGACCGTCGCTGACGGCGATGCTTCATTCGTCACTAAGGTCAATGTGGATGTCAGATATTCCCGCTTTGACAGCAGCGTTGAATACACCGCTGGAGGCGTGGCGTCGGAGGCGGACGCGCCCGGGCTCGTGCTGCACACCGAGGTCAAGAAGGGTTCAAGCCTTTCTCTTGCCGCCGAGGGCGGAAATGCCGTGACCTATACCTCCTCCGACGAAAAGGTGGCAAAGGTCTCCGCGGACGGTACTGTTACCGCCGAGGGCGAGGGCAGCGCAGTTATCACTGCAGCCTATGAAGCCTCCGGCAAGACCACCGAGCTGAAGGCAGATTTGACCGTCTATAAGAGCCGCTCGACTCCCCTGCCGGAGTCGGAGATCAACGAGTTCTTCTCACAGTCGGTATTCATCGGATGCTCCCTCGGCGTGGGACATATGATGTATTTCGACGAGCAGGGCGAGGATTATCTCGGCTCGCCGCTTTACCTTGCACTTAGCAGCTACGGCATCTACAACGACGACGGCCGCAACGGCCCGGAGTATCAGCTAAGCTACAACGGCGTTACTGCTCCCGCTAGAGAGCTGCTGGCAATGACCGACGCAAAGCGGGTATTCATCAACTTAGGCACAAACGATATGTACGGTGATGCCGAATATGTCAGCGAGACCTTTATCGAATACCTTGACGGCATCAGAAAGGACAACCCGGATGTGGCTATATATCTTGAAGCCCTTACTCCCGTTTACATCGGCAGCGAGACGGAGTTCCTTAACAACGACAACGTTGACGCACTGAATGCTATCCTCAAGGAATACTGCGACTCTCACCCGGATGTTTATTACATCGACATCAGCACGATAATGAAGGATGACAACGGCGGCCTAAAGGACGAATACACCTCGGATTACTATGTGCATCTCAACGATGCCGCCTACGAGGCATGGACGAAAAAGCTGATAAGCACCGTGCGCAGTCAGATTATCTACGAGCAGCGTGCCGAGGATGCAGTCACCACCTATGAAGAGGCCGGCACCGAAACGGCTCTTGCCGATGCCCGCGCAGCCCTTAAAAAGCTGGAGGACAGCGCCTACAAGTCAGCTCTTGAAAGCGGACTTCCCGCATAACAAAAAGATCCCGCGAGATTTGCCTCGCGGGATCTCTGTTTTCAGAATTTTCTGACAGTCTTTCTTCTGTGCTTTTCGATATACATCCGGCTGTCGGCCTCGCTTTTCAGTGCCGTAAGGTCGGTAGAGGCATCGGGCTTGAGTATCACATATCCGCAGCTGCAGCCGAGCTTGTAGGGCGTGCGGTGTTCCTCATTGTAGCCGTCGATCCTTGCATATATCTGCTTTATGATCCTTTCCGGCTCGCCCTCCTCATCAAAGGCGGACATGATAAGGAACTCATCACCGCCGGTGCGCACACAAATGCTGTCATCGGGAAAAAACTCCTCAATGGTGGCGGAGCAGATCGAGATAGCGTTGTCGCCCTCCTCGTGTCCGTATTCGTCATTGATGAGCTTCAGCCCGTCAACGTCCGCACATATAACAGAGAAATATCTTCCCTCCGACAAGGTGCGCTGCAGAAGCTCGTCTTCATATTTTTTCATTCCGCGGCGGTTGTAAAGCCCCGTCAGAGCATCGTGCAGGTTGAGTATCTCCAGCTCGCCCAAAGCATTCTTCAGCTTGTTGTTCATATAGAAGCTGCCGGCGTTGTTGCATATCGACTGCAGCCACACTGCCAGCAGATCGCCGGCGATGTATATGGTCGAAAGCTTAGCCGCGATATAGCCCAGGAACAGATCCTTGAAATAAAGCGGTGCAAAGCCCATTGTCACAGGCCCGTTCTCGTCGTGGAAGCCGTCGGGGATAAGCCTGCCGGTCTCAAACTCGGTTCCGACCGGGACATCATGCCCCCACTGATGCATTGACACCATAGTCTCCGGCACCGTCCAGGGCGGGATATCCTTATCTATATCGATCTTGTCCTTAGACTTTTCGATATCAGCGCTGATGCAGACATAAAGCTTTTCCAGCTTGAATATCTTTGCACCGAAATCAAGGCTGCGAAACAGCTCCTTAGAATCCTCGACCGCTGCAAACTCCATGTTCATATCCAGAAGGTAGCGGGTGAACTCCTTGAAATCGAGGGAATACTGCTTCTTCTGATTATATGTCATCTGTTCCGAACGCTTTATCGGAACGCAGCCGCAGGACTGACCCTTTACGAGTATGGACTCGACATAGGTAACATCCTCCGGCTCGATGCCCTCCCACATATCTGTGATAAGGTCAACCGCCTTTTTGCCGGCTTCAAAGGTCGCCCGCTTGACAGTCGTTGGCGTTGGAGAATAGTCCTGACACTCGCTGATAGAGTCGAAGCCGGTAACGATGATATCCTCGGGTATCCTGTAGCCGTGCTCCTTGAGTACGTCCATGCAGAAGAAAGCCATAGTGTCGTTGGCGCAGGCGATAGCCTCCGGCAGCTGCGGGAGCTTGAGTATCTCCTCGGTGCAGTCAACGGCCTTGCGCCAGAACTCACCGAAGAATATCAAGCTGTCATCCACCGGGATATCATGCTTTTCAAGAGTAGCCTTATAGGCAGCAAGCCGCTCCTCCGACTGGATGTTATTATCCTTGAACCCACCGATGAAGGCGATGCGCCTGAGTCCGTGAACGGTTATCAGATGCTCGATGACCGATGACATAGCATAGGTATTGCTAAGCACGATACGCTTATTGTCAAGGTGGACCATATCATCCACATTTATAAAGGGAACGCCGTGCTTGTTTGCCTTTTCTCTTATGTCAAAGAAGGTATCCTCACCCAGCAGCGACTCTCCGAAGGTAACGATACCGTCCAGCTTGTCGTAATCCATTAGCTTATAGACCGACATCTCGCCGTTGCAGAGTTCATCGGTTATAACAAGATCAATACCGCGCTCGGGCTTATGTGTAGCATTAAAGAACACTTGAAGATCATATCCAAGCTCCTGACATCTGCTATGGACACCGTGGACAACATCCATTTCGTAATCAAGATCAAAGCCCGTTATACAAACAGCCAGTTTTTTTCTTATCAAAGCACATCACCCCTTTGTGAAAATGTAATTAGACACATTAAGGCAACACCGCACGACCCGCGGCTAACGCCTCTGCACATCATCTGCTTGCCAGCTTTCCGTCATATTACCCAAATTCTCCTTGACTTGCGTCAGCAAGCCTGCGTCGAATTTAGGCAATCTGACGAAAAGCTGGAC
>JAFSSS010000022.1 GCA_017450925.1 Ruminococcus sp.
GCACGACCCGCGGCTAACGCCTCTGCACATCATCTGCCGTGTCAAGCCTGCTTGACGACCGGCTTATCCGTCATGATTACCAACGTCATCAAAGATGACGTCAATTCTCCTTGACGTTGCGCAAAGCGAAGCACACTTCGCACGCAAGCCTGCGTCGAATTTAGGCAATCTGACGAAAATCTGTGCCTCAACGCCAGTTGAGGTTGCGCATGCTGATGCACAGGGGTCGTGCGGTGTTGCCTTAAGAAAAATATGTGCTTTGAGAAAACAGCAGACATCATCTTGACCTATGTCCCGGACACAGCGGAAACAGAAACCGCCTCTGATGACGAGGCAGAATGAACGCAAAGTGCGGGCGCGTGTCCGCTAAAATAAAAAAGAAGAAAGAATAAACAAGGTATCGCCCCCGGCGATGATTTTTAAAACCGTCCGAAAAGCGGACACCTTGTTTATTCTTTCTTCTTTGTTCATTTAGCGCAAGCGCCTTACAGCATTTTGTACATTGCAATGTGCGGGCAGGTCTCGTCGAGGTATTCCTCGCCCTCGGCGGTGTAGCCCAGCCTTTCATAAAAGCCCTGCGCCCTTACCTGCGCCGACAGCCGGATGCACTCTGCTCCGAGAGAGGCGGCCTTTTCCTCCAGCGACATGACCACCAGCGCCCCCAGACCTGCTCCTCGGAATTCCTTCCTTACAGCCACGCGCCCGATGTGCCAGCCGCTCCGGCCGTCAAAGAGCCTTCCCACGGCCGAGGCCTTGCCGTCGGTGTATATCACCGCATGGTACGCCCGTTTGTCGATGTCGTCAAACTCGTTGTGAAAGCCCTGCTCCTCCATAAAGACCTCCCGCCGGATAGCCTCGGCCTCGGGGGCGTTATCAAGGCCTTGAATGATCCTTACCTCGTTCATTTGCCTGCCTCGGGCTGCTCGGCAGGCTTCTGCTCGGCCTGCTCGGTGCCGAAATCCTTGTTGCGGTTCTTCAGAAGCTTCTGACGCTGGCGCTCGCGGTGATTCATTACCACCCTTTCGCAGAAGTCGATAAGCTTCTTCTTAAAGGGCTTGAACACATAGTAGAACTCGCCGGCATAGGTAACGACCTCGCCGTTGAAGCCCTTCTTGAACTTATATACGCCGTAGTTGGGATTGGTCTCGTCGTTATAGAAAGGAATGCCCATGAAATCGTAGATGAAGTTATTGTTTTCCAGCGCCCAGTTTATCATTGTCCACTGCATCAGGTAGTTGGGATAAAGGTTGCGGTGGTGGTTTGCGGAGGCACCGTAAACATAACAGGTCTTGCCGGCGTACTGTGTCGTGACAGCGCCGGAGAGGGGGATCTGCTTGCCGTCCTCCTCGGTATAGCACATAAACAGGTGGCAATGCTCGGGGCCGAGACCCTCGATGAATTTCACAAAATATTCCTTGCCTCTGATAGAGAAGCCGTCACGGATACCGGTGGCCTGCATCATGGGATAGAAATCGTCCAGCGCCTCTGTTCCGCAGACCTTGCAGACTACGCCCTTCTTTGGCCCCTTGCGGATACGGTTGCGCCAGTCGGGCTTGAACGAGGCCATTACCTCGTCGGGAGTTTTTCCCTTGATGTTGCGGAGCATATAGTTGTTCCTCGGCTGAATGGTAGTCAGCTCGGGGGCGTTGTAGGTATGCTTGAAGCCCATGCCGATCAGCATTTCGGAGATATCCCTGTCCTTTTCCTCAAAGCAGGGATCCCACATCAGCTGATAGGACTTGTATCTCTTTGCCAGCACCTTGATGCCCTCGAAGAGATCGGCGACGATCTCTTTATCCCGCCAGTCGCAGACAGGGCCGTGTGGGGCATACATAAATGTTGAGCGGAACACAGGCACCTTCTTGATTATAACGAGGCAGGTGCCTCTGATCTTTCCGTCCTTGCCGCGGGAGATGACCGCGTCCCAGTCCCAGCCCTCCTTAACATCGGGCCAGCGGAGCGACTGCATGAAGTTGCCGTATATGCTTGTCTTTGCAAACTGCTCGTACTCCTCCAGCAGTGCCTTGTTATTCTTGTCGATCAGTTCCATTTTGATATTCCTCTCCTGTATTAGCTGATAGTTGATAATGGATAGTTGATAATGAAAGGAGCCCCCGGAGGACGCACACCGTTCATTATCCATTATCAACTGTCAACTGTCAATTATCTTTCACATCAGACTTAGTTTATTATAACACAGTCCTCGCGTTATTACAAGTGAAAAGGCAAAAATCTATATATTTCACAGCATTCGGCGAAAATTGCCCCGAAAAAGCGGTCAGTTTGTCCCCTTGTAGCGGGACAGGAACTGCTTGGTGCGCTCGTTCTGCGTGTCGCCGAAGAGCTTTGAGGGGTCGCCCTCCTCTACGATAAATCCGCCGTCCATGAAGATGACGTGGTTAGAAACGTCCCTTGCGAATTCCATTTCGTGAGTGACGATGACCATTGTCATCCTTTCCTTTGCCAGTTCCTTGATTATCTTGAGTATCTCGCCGGTAAGCTCGGGGTCGAGTGCCGAGGTCGGCTCGTCGAAGAAGAGTATCTCCGGCTTGAGAGCCAGCGCCCTTGCGATCGAAACTCTCTGCTGCTGACCGCCGGAAAGCTCGCAGGGATAGCTTTTCTCCTTGCCGGTAAGCCCCATTTTCTCCAGCAGCTCTTCGGCATAGGCCACGGCCTCCTGCTTGCTCTTTTTCAGAACGTGGACAGGCGCCTCGATGATATTCTGCATGACCGACTTGTGGGGGAACAGGTTGAAATTCTGAAACACCAGACCTATCCTGAGCCTTATGTCCCTAAGGGTCTTTTTCGGCGCATAGACCGCCTTGCCGTTTTCGGTGGTGAGCATTTTGATGCCGTCAACGGTTATCTCGCCGCCGTCGGCAGTTTCCAGCTGGTTGACGCATCTTAGCAGGGTGGATTTTCCCGAGCCGGAGGGGCCGATTATCGAGACCACCTGTCCCTTGTCAACGCTGAACGAGATATCCTTCAGCACCTGTAGGTCTCCGAAGCTTTTGGAAAGATTATTGACCTCTAATATAGACATATACGATCCTCCCGTTCAGTGGTAGTAGTTGTAGTGCTTTTCGATAAGCATGAACACGGCTGTAACGACAGCATTCAGCACGAAGTAGAATATTCCCGCGATGAACAGCGGCATGATAGAGCTGTAGGTGTTCATCATCTGCTTGGCCTTGAGCATTATCTCGGCATAGGCGATGATAGTTGCCAGCGAGGTGTCCTTGACAAGCACGATGACCTCGTTAGCCGTTGCGGGGATGACCCTTTTTACCACCTGCGGCATGATTATGCGGAAGAAGGTCTGCGTCTTTGTCATTCCCAGCATTGATGCGGCTTCATACTGTCCCACCGGGATAGCCTCGAGGCCTCCTCGGAAGATCTCTGCAAAATAGGCGGCGTAGTTAAGCGAGAACGCCACGATAAGCGCCACGAACATATAGCTCTCCGAATGCATACAGTCATCCAAAAACTGTATGAACCCGCCTATCTCTCCGCCGTTTGCGGCGACAGAGTCCTTTGCACCCTTTACGATCATCGGGATAGCGTAATACACCGCCACTATCTGAAGCATAAGGGGCGTGCCGCGCATCACGAGGATGTAAAGGTTTGTCAGCCACGATATGGGCTTGAACCTGCACCGCTTCAGACCCGTTACCAGCACTCCGAGGGGGATAGAAAAAAGCAGTGTAAAGAAAAACAGCTTCAGCGTATTCGGCAGATACTCCAGCAGTATCTTAGCCACGTTAAGCATATCATCGGTTTTCAAAGCATGACCTCCAATTCTGTGTTATAGCGCTCCCCGATCTGCTCTTGGCTTTACCGCCTGCCTCGATGACGGGCTGATACAGGCAGCAGCTTCAAGATCAAAAAACGTAAGCTCAACATTATGATTATACACTAAAACGCTAAAATAGTCAATATTAAATTCAAAAGGTGAGACACATTACCGTTATCAAGTAATATTCCTCCGCGGCCGCACATATTGTTTTACAAAGGAAAGAACACTGACAAGCTTACGGAGGATGAAAACTTATGGTGGGAACAGTTGAGAAAAGCGAACAGGCGGTCTATTCGGAGCCGGTGGGACTTACGTCCGCACGGGCGGAGAGGCTTCAGAACCTTGGCGGGGCGAACCGCATCGGCGAGGGAAAACGGACAAGCGCCGTAAGGATATTTGCCGGCCAGTTCCATGACATAATGGTGGTGATACTGCTGATAGCGGTGGGTGTATCGGTAGCGATAGGTGAATACACCGATGCGATACCTATCCTGCTTATCGTGGTGATGAACGCGGTGCTGGGTTTCGTGCAGGAATACCGGGCGGAGCGTACTCTTGAAAAGCTGGCGGAGCTGACGGCTCCGGAGGCGAGAGCCTACCGTGACGGCAGACTGGTCACTATACCGGCGGAGAGGCTGGTGGCGGGGGACGTCATCGAGCTTTCAGCCGGCGACCGTGTCCCGGCGGACTGCATCATACTGAAATGTCACGCCCTTTCCTGCGACGAGTCTCTGCTCACAGGTGAGTCCCTGCCGGCGGAAAAGACCCCCTTCAGCGGCGAGACGGAAATAAACGAGCCGAACCGCCCCTTCATGGTCTATATGGGAACGGTCTGCCTTACCGGCACTGCCCGGGCAGAGGTGACGGCTATCGGTGTGAATACGCAAATGGGCTCTGTTTCGGAGCTTATAAGCACTGCGGGAGAGGAGCAGACCCCTCTGCAAAAGCGGCTCGGAGAGCTGGGCAAGGTGCTGGCGCTGATCTGCGTGGGAGTATGCGTCGTGGTATTTCTTGCCGGAGTGCTTAGAGGCGAGCCCGCCTCGGAGATGCTGATGACTTCTATCTCCATAGCGATAGCCGCTATACCCGAGGGGCTCCCGGCCGCCGTGACTATCGCGCTGGCCTTGGCAGTGCGCCGTATGCTCGGCAGGAAGGCTCTTGTGAACCGCCTCCATGCGGTGGAGACCCTTGGCTGCGCCAGCGTTATCTGCACCGACAAGACCGGCACCCTTACGATGAATAAGATGACAGTCCGCCGGCTTTGTCTTTTCGGAGCAGAGGACAGGTTGCTGACCCCCGACGGCGAGGGCTTTGCCGACTCCTCCGGCGGACGGCTTATGGTCTGGGAGGACGAGAGCCTGCGGGAGCTGCTCTGCTGCGGAGCCGTCTGTAATAACGCCCGCCTTGAAAGCAGCGCCCGCGGCGGAGTACGCACATCCGGCGACCCTACCGAGGCAGCTGTTCTTACAGCCGCCGTCAGCGGCGGGATAGATGCGGAGAGCTTCCGCCGCCTCCGCATCGACGAGCAGCCCTTTGACAGCGAGAAAAAATACATGACCGTCACCGTCCGCAGCGGTGAGGAGGAGCGGGAGTACAAAAAGGGCGCTCCCGATGTGCTGCTTGACTCGGCTGGATATGTGATGAACTCTGACGGTACGGCGCTGCCCCTGTCCGCCTCCCGCCGGGAGGAGATATCCGCGCTTTGCGACAGGCTGGCATCAGAGGGCTTGAGATTGCTGGCATTCTCGGTAAAGACCGAGGGCAGGGAGGTGCTTATCGGCCTTATGGGCATGACCGACCCGCCCCGTCCCGAGGCCAAGCGGGCAGTGGCAAAATGTGCTGCCGCAGGCATTCGCACCGTGATGATAACCGGCGACCACAAGCTCACAGCCTGTGCTGTGGCAAAGGAGGTCGGCATCCTCAACAGCAGCGGCAGAGCCTATACGGGTGCCGAGCTTGACAAAATGTCCGATGACCAGCTTGATGCCGTCCTTGATGATGCGGCGGTGTTCGCAAGAGTGTCTCCCGCCCATAAGCTAAGGATAGTCAAGGCCTACAAGGCGCGGGGCAAGGTGGTAGCTATGACCGGTGACGGCGTCAACGACGCCCCCGCCGTCAAGGAGGCATCTATCGGTGTTGCAATGGGCAAAAGCGGCACCGATGTGACCAAGCAGGCCGCCGACTGTATCCTGCTCGACGACAATTTCGCTACCCTTGTCAGTGCTGTTGAGGAGGGCAGAACGATATACGGCAACATCCGCAAGTTCGTGCGCTATCTTATATCCTGCAACATCGGCGAGGTGCTGACAATGCTGGGCGGGATAATCATGGGGCTGCCTATTGTGCTTATCCCGGCGCAGATACTGCTGGTGAACCTTGTTACCGACGGTCTGCCTGCGGTGGCTCTCGGGGCGCAGCCCACAGAGGAGAACACCATGCGCCGTCCGCCGCGGCGGGAGAATGAAAGCTTTTTCAGCGGCGGCCTGCTTTGGCGGATGCTGCTTCGCGGAGCGCTTATCGGCATCGTTACGCTGGCGGCCTTCACTCTGCTGCTGACAATGGGCAGCGGGCTTACCGCCGCAAGAACAGGCGCCTTCGTTACGCTGACGGCCTCGCAGCTTATCCACGCCTTTGAATGCATGAGCGAGGAGCGCACCCTCTTCGGCATCCGCATTACTGAAAACCCCTTTATGCTTATCTCGGTCATAGCGTCATTTATTTGTATGCTTGCCTGTATCTGCATCCCCGCACTGGCGGGAGTGTTCACGCTTGTCCCGCTGAGCGGCATTGAGTGGCTTATCTCTGTCGGGCTGGCCTTCGCTCTTCCGGTGGGAGCCGCAATTTTCAGCAGGCACGGTCATTGACAACTGCCCCCGATTATGCTACAATTATGTTATACCATATCCACAAACGGAGGTAAAACATTATGGAAAAGAGCGGGTATAGCTTTAGCTTGGTGATATCGTGGCTGATAATGCTGTATTTTGTGATACTGTTCGCCGAAAGAGTACAGAGCATGGCGAGGGTGGTTTATGTCGGAAACAAGGGAATGCTTTCCACCGGCTTTGATTCCTATGTGAATGTGCTGACCTGCTGTACGCTTCTTGCGACGCTTGTGCTGCTGTTTGCGATCAACCGTGATTTCCTTCGGTCGCTGTTTGACAGCTCTGTTGTTCCCGATTACAGCAGGCTGTCCATAACAGCGGGGGTAATCCTTATTTCGGGAATGGTGCATACGGAATACACCATAGCCCCCATGCAGTTCGGCTCCTACGGCATGATAATCCTTGCGATGATACTTCGCACCGTCGAGACCGCCCCTGCCGCCGACAGCAGGTTCAAGCTTTGGTATTCGGTGATATATCTGACAGTGTTCTCAATGTCGATACCCGTCATGTATCATTCGCACATAGAGCAGGCAGTGCTGTTCCATGTGGTTTCGGCAGTGACTGCGCTGGTACTGGTGGGGTGCTTCACCTATATGATGCGGCTGGTGTTCATCGGGCAGGCGGAGGATCTGCTGCTGACAGTTCCCTTTGTCCTTATGGTGGTGCTTGACGCGGCTGTCATCGGAATCCGCTGGCAGGAGGAGGTCAACAGCTTCGCGCTGATATTTGCGATAGCCGCCGCCGTGATGTTCCTTGTCGGCAGGATAGTATTCGCCGGGATAAAGAAATAAGCAGTGAGAGGAACAGCAGTAGAATAATAAAGAATAAAGAATAAACAAGGTATCGCCTTCGGCGATGATTCTGTTATCGTCCGTAAGACGGACACCTGTGTTATTCTTTATTCTTTTTTTGGTTTTGATATGTATAGCGGCAAATGACGATCTATTCAGTTGATAATGAATAATGAAGGAGCGCCTTTGCCACACGGATGCCCATTCGGGCGCTCTGATCAGCTATCCATTATCATCTGTCAACTGAATTTTGCCCCCCGCCGATGCGGGAGATTATTTGTACAGATGTTGGTAACAAAAAGTTTACAAAGTCCGCTTTCTTGGATAATTGAAGTTATTACATTTTGATTACAATACATCTTGTGTTCAGTAATCGTCTTGACAACAATATATCCGCGGCGAAAATTTGTTCTCTGCTTTATATCCAAATGAAGCCCCAAAAATCCGTTATTTTTGACAATTGATTTTTTATTTTACAAGTTATATAATCAATATACCGACCCGAGAAAGCAGACTACAAAATGTAACATTTTCCGTCAGCGGAGAAAAATCGGACAGGAAAGTTAATCGTTAAATCAATGAAACAAATTCGGGCAGCAGTTGATCCGAATAAAACTTTCAGATTTTAAGGAGGACTGATCATCATGGGATTTAAGGTAAACAAGGCAGCGCTTTCGGTCGCAACAGCAGTAATGATGGTGACATCAATGTTCACGATGCTTGGCACCTCCGCCTCTGCTGCAAATGAAATAAAGCTGACATCGGACAAGACCACCGCCAAGGTGGGCGACCGCATCAATGTATCGGTAGGCTACGAGCCGGGTGAGATCGGTGCATCGGGCATGACCCTTAACCTGCATTACGACCCGGACAAGGTGGCGGTGCATATCCCCACAGCCAGCGAGGCTGATACGGTCTATAACGTCCCCAGCAGCTTTTCGGTGATAACCAACTACAGCTATTCCGAGGGCATAGTTAGGATCGTCGGCGCTAACCTTATGAACACCAACATCGAGGACAGCACTGACCTCTCCTATGCATCCTTTGATGTACTGAAATACGCCGAGGGCGATATTGATTTCTGGATAGAGGTCGAGACAATGGTCTCTGCCACGGACGGCGGCTTTGAGCAGTCTGCTTTCATGACGGTGCCTCTCACCGTTGACGGCCCCGCTCCGGTGACCGTTACCAAGGCCACCACCACTACTCCCGCCCCCGTGACCACTACGGCTGCCGTGACCACCACAGAGGCCACCACGACGACCAAGGCTGCCACGACGACAAAGGCGACCACTACTACCAAGGCAACTACCACCGAGGCCGAGACTACCACTACGACCACTACCACCACCACCACGACTACCGTTTCCGAGGCAGTGGAGGAGGTCGAGGTATCGACAGCCGCTCCCGTGACCACAACAGCCGCCGTGACCGCCGTTGAGGAGGTCAAGGAGGAGGTCACCACAACTCCCGAGGCAATGGTGAACGAGCCGGAGGAGATCGAGGCTCCCGAGAACGCAGAAAGCGATGCTCCGCTTTTTACCTATCATCAAGAGGGCGGCGATTTCAACTCCGAGAGCAACGTTTCCTACAACATCAAGGTCAAGGACTATATCGAGGATTTCTCAAAGCATTATGACGTAGTTATCAAGGTCGAGGCCAGCGCCAATGCCAACGGCGGTGTAGGCATGATGCTCGACGGCAAATATCAGAAGCAGAACGGCCGTTTGCGTACCGGCGGCGAGGAGGATTGGATCCTTGAGGATATCGACCCCTCCAAGCTGGGCAGCGATCTGGTAGTAGCGCTTTACTATCTGAAGAACAATGCGGATTTCAGCATCAACTCTGTTGAATTCGTTGAGACCAGCGTTTCTGCCGATGCGGCTCCTCCTTCTGAAAGCATTGCCAAGGAGACCTCTGATGATCTTGTGAACGATCAGCAGACCGCCGGCAGCGACAGCACCGGCAGCACAGCCTCCGACGGGCAGGATAATGATACCGCAGGAAACGACAGCACTGACGGCACTGTAAGCAACACCGCAGATACCGCCGATACAGCTGATAACGCGGCAGATACTGATAACGACAAGGAGATCAAGGAAAACAACGAGGCTGCAGCTGATACAGAAGCTGCCGGCACCGACACAGCATCTGACGAAAATGAAGCAGATGCTGACGAGGATGCAGACGGTGAAGCCGCAGCAGAAAATGAAGAGGATGCCACCGAAGCCGGTGATAACGGAGTGGATAGTACCGTCATAGGAGAGGAACGGGAGGATCCTGTAAGCTCTGAAACCACAGGCACGGGTGATACATCTGCGGAAAAAGCTGACCGGTCTGACGCAAAGGAAATAGAGGAAGCGGTTATTCACGCATCCCAGCAGGCCGGCAGTTCCTCCGCGAACCCCGACACAGGCGAAACACACTATGTCAGAAATTTGCTTATGATCGTCAGCGGAGGCTACATCCTCTGGTCGCTGGCGGCAATAATACTCAACCACAGAGAGCGCAGAAAGCAAAAGTGATGCGCACCATAGATCAGATGTGAAAAGAAAGACCCGAGAACGTTAAGCTCTCGGGTCTTTTGCGTCTTTTCAGCTTTCGTATTCCGCCTGATCCCAGGTGAACTCTCTGATAGTTTTTACCTGATAGGCTGTAAAATCATAGAAGCCGGAGGGGTAAACGATAAAGGGTGTCGTGTCCATGTAGCGCCAGCCATTGGCAGTCATATAGATGTTCCAGTGGTGAGTATCGGTGGTGCTGTGTCCCTTGACTATTTTGTGAACGTAGCCTGCGTGCTCGAGCAGGATATCCGCTGCTGCAGCGAAGTGATAGCAGGCAGCTTGGTGATAGGTAAAGGCATAGGCTGCGGTGCCGTCTCTGCCCGTGGTGGGGGCGGCAAGATGTGCATACCTTACGCTGTTCATCACATACTGATTGATAGCCTTTGCAGAGGTGCCGATGTCGAAGATAACATCGTCGGCATAAGCGTGAACGGTAGTTTCTGTAAGCTTGCCCGAGGCATTGGAGGCAACTCCGAAGGCCTTGTTATATACCCAGCCGGTCAGACTGCCGGAGCTTATCTTATACCACCTGCCGCTCTGCCCGAGGATGTTCACAGTGGTGCCGGCGCTCACGGTGCCGAGAGGGGACTGTGAGAATGCTGCCTGTGAATAAACACCTGCCGCCTTGGTGACCTTTTTGGTCTCGCTCACTGTGGTCACGGACTTTACCGTGCTGTAGTTTCCGTAGCGGGTAGAGGTGGTCTTGCCGTCCCTTGTGAAGAAGGAGCGCACCTTGACGTACCAGGTCTCGCCGGCGCGGGGCACCTTTGAGAAGTTCTCCGAAAGGTCGTCCAGCTTAGTCGAGGTGTAGCTGTGGACGTTGTCGGAGAAATCCGCGGTCGTGCTGTAAAGCACTTGATAGCCTACCGTTCCGGGCGTACCCTTTTTCCAGCTAAGCTTGAAGGCGCCCTTTGCGGAGGTAAGGGATGTGATCTCGTTCTTGGCGGGCTTGACATAGAACTCCTTGACGTATGTTCCCTTGGCGATGCCCTTGCCTGTTACTGTGATCCTTGCGATGCCCACATTCACGTTATTGCTGTAGGACGCTGTATAATTTCCGGCGGGGATGATGTTCCCCTTTGCGTCCTTGACCTTGACAGTCGGCTTGATCTCCTTGCCGGAATAGGTGTAGGAGATATATGGGATAGTCACCTTGTTGATGTTCACATAGGTGGTTATGGACTTCACCTCTGAATAGGTGCCGTAGCGGGTCGAGGTAAAGCTGCCGTCGGCAGTGATGAAGGAGCGCACCTTGACGTACCATTTCTCGCCGGCCTTGGGGACGTTTGTAAGATTTACATATGTCCTTGAGGGAGTTTTGACGGTGGTGCTGTGATAGGTCTTGAAGCTTTTGTCCTGCGAGTAGAGGATCTGATATCCGAGAGCGGAGGAGTCAGCGTTCCATTCCACTCTGATGCCTCCGTTGCCGGAGGTGAGCTTGGTTATGCTGTTGCGTGCGGGTACGGAAGTGACCGCCGCCGACTGCGACACAGGGTCTGACGTAAGCACGTCATCGGCACAGGAGCTTATGTCAGAGGACATAAAGCCTGCTGATGCCACAGCAGCTGCTGCGAGAGCAGCAAGCAGTGTTTTTGTTGCAAAATTCATATTGGACCTCCTTATTGGTTATATCGTATGCAATACTATAATACCACATTTTTTTCGGTTTGTCATCAGTTTTTGAAAAAAATTAATTTTTGTCTGCGCTGCAATTCTGTTATGTATTGCAAAGAACGGCTTATTAGTTGATAATGAAAGGAGTGCTGCCTTGGCGCACCGTTCATTATCAACTGTCCATTGAAACATTCATTCCTCTGCTGATTTCAGATTTACGGTCAGCATTCCGGCGCCGATAAGCAAAAGTGCGATGAAGTATTTTACTTCGAGGCGGTCGGTCTCGCCCAAAAGCAATGCTGACAGCACCACCCCGGTGACCGGTGTCATGAACCCATAGACCGAAAGCTTTGAAACGTCGCTCTTACGCAGGAGTATGCCCCAGAGGGTGTAGGCGCAGCTTGAAACGAGTGCCAGATAGGCAAGCATCCCCACGGCGGGGAGGGTCACCCTGCCGATACCGCCGCTGCCCGTTACCGTAAGTCCGGTCTGTCCGAAGGCTGTCATGACTATCCCGCCGAGGATGAACTGCCAGCCGCTGAAAATGACCGTATCATGCTTTGCGGAATTCTTTTTTATCAGCGAGGAGGAAACGCCGTAGCACATAGCGGAAAGCGCCACAAGCCCGTCCCCGAGAGGGCTGAAGCTGAATCCTGTCGAGGTTAAGTTTATCACCACCACTCCCATAAAGCCCAGCAGGCAGCCGACAAGCTTTCTTGCGGTGAGGCGCTCCATGCGCATAAAGACCGAGGCTGTTATGACGGCAAAGAACCCGGTCAGCGAATCTACCACTGCCGAATTGACCCCGGAGGTATGTGCCAGCCCGATGTAGAAGAACAGATACTGTCCTACTGTCTGAAACAGGCTCAAGAGCATGATTTTTCCCCATTCTTCCCGTCTTGGCAGGGGCAGCTTTTTTCGCAGCGCCCATGCAAACAGCACCACCAGCACGCCCGCAAGAAAGAACCTTGCTCCGGCAAATCTGATAATGCCGAAGGTATCGCTGTTCTGGATGTCCCACAGGTCATAGCCTATTTTTATCCCGGGAAAAGCGCTCCCCCACAAGAAGCAGCAGACGAATGCCCCGAAAAACACAGTCATTTCCCTTTTCACTTTCTCACCTCTTTTTTAGTTCACGCTTCGCCCCCGTGGGGGCTTGGGTCGGTTTCGTGCTGTAACTGTAATGCCGCGTCCGTGCGGCTTTTCGTTATATGACTTGGGTACTCGCATTCTTTCGGCTTTGATTCGTCAAATTCTTTTATACGCTGATATATGCTGTATGTTTGTACCTTGTTCAGCCCGCCGGTGCTGCCTTAAACTTAAAAAGACGGACAGATGAACCGTCCGTCTTTTGGAGTTATCTATTACTTTTCGATCTGATAGATAGTGTAATCCTTGTCCTTCTTAACGTAGATATAGCCGTAAGCATCATACAGCTTTTCAACATTCTCTATGATCTTTTCGCCGGTAACAAGATCGTAAACCGTCTTGCTTTTGCTGTCATAGAGCAGATAGTTCTTGAGATATTCGCCGTAGCTCTCCAGCTTGAGTGAGGTGTCACCCTTGCTGATAACAAGGAACTTGTAGCTCTCGCCGTCCTTGATGTAGCTGCCCTCGGAGAAGCCGGAGTCAGAGTCCTTGACGATCTCCTTGCCGGTGCTGTCGATAAGCGAATACTTGTCGTTCTGTTCCTTTACGCTGAAATAGTTGGGAGTGCCGATGTAGAGGATGCTCTTGTACTTCTCGGGTGTTACCTCGGTGCCGTCGATCTTTACGATGCCCTGGTTGTTGAAGTCCTCGTTATAGTAGCTGAAATACTCTTCGTTCAGATAGGTTATGCTCTTATACTTGGGCTCGACCATAACGGTGCCGTTCTCGTGGATGATGCCCTTGAGATTGGTCTCGCGGTCGGTAACTGTATAATACTGGCTGTTCTCGTTCAGTGCGGAAACGGTGTTTTCGGTTACGAACAGCAGGTCGCCGTTGTGGTTGGTGTAGTAATTCTTGCCGTCCTTGTACTCACAGAGAAGGCCTCTGCCTATAGCCTGCTTGCCCTCAAGGTCAAGCTTGGTATCGCTCTCAACGCTTACGGCCACATTATTGTCGTCGTGATCGTAGAAGGTGATGATGTCGCCGTTGACAGTGTAGTGAGGGTCGAAGTTCTCGGCAGTGCTTTCAAGGAACTTTCTGTTCACGGTGTCATACACCTTAACGGTACCGGTGTACATAACGTCCTCGTCCTTGACGTCGGTAGAGAACTGCCTGTTTGTGGCGTAGTAGATAGCTTCTTCCTTGTTGGTGGTCACCTTGTCGGGGATATAGGCCTTGAGGTAGCGTGAGTCGATCTCATCGAACATACCTACCTTTGCGCTTCCGTCAATGATAACATTGCCCTCGCCGTCGATGATGCCCTCGTACATTACATCCGAGCCGTCGATCTGATAAGCGAAGAGGCCGGTGTCGCCAAGCTTGTCAACATATACGGCGTTCTTGTCAGCCAAAGGCTTGCCTTGATAGTCAAGCACCACTACCTTATCCTCGCCCTCCATTTTGTAGAGGAAGTCGCCGTAGAACACGATGCCGTCATCGCCCTTGAGCTTGCCGATCTCCTTGAGGGTCGCGCTCTTGGCCTCTGCTGCGGGGTTCTCTGCAAGTATCTCTGCGGGAGCCTTGGTCGCAACGGTAGATAGCTCCGCCTCGCTGCTTTCATCGGCAGGAACGGAAGCATCTGCGGTGCTTTCCTCTGCTGCTGCGCTGCTGTCAGCGGCGGCTGCAACGGAAGAGGTGTCTTCTGTTGTCTGGCTTTCTGTGTCTGTCTTGCTGCTGCTGTCAGAGCCGCCGCAGGATGCCAGACCTACCGACATCACTGCTGCCAGAACGACAGCAAGTCTTCTGAATTTGTTTTCTTTCATTTTACATTTGCCTCCTTAATCGATTTCGCAAACATCGTAATTATAGCACAGATGTAATTGTTTGTCAAGGATTTTTCATGCTTTATCACGATTTTGTAAAATGTGAAAATTTTTGCTCTGATGCATATTGAATTATTGGAGGTTGTGTGCTATAATATATGCATAGACAAGTATGAAAGGGATGATCCTCTTGAACAAAAGCATCTTTGCCAATATAGACTGCCTGCCCTATCCCGAAAGGATAAAGCGCCTTGCGGAGCTGGCAGGGAAGGCCGACCCCGACCGCAGCGTGTTCGGCTCAAAAAAGACCGACTATAAATTTGCTCCGCCGGTCAGCCTGTCAAGGGTAAGAGAGGTCGAGGAGAAATACGGCGTTTCTCTGCCGCAGGAGCTGGTGATCTTTTTCACCGAGATCGGCAACGGCGGAGCGGGCATCGACTACGGTATGTACTCGCTTGAATACCTCGAGCAGCACTATATTTCCGACACCTCCGGCGAGGGCTTTGTATTTGAGCCGGAGCAGCCCTCTCTTTTCGACCGTGACGACCCGGATATGTTCTACTATGAAAAAGCCCTTGCCACCGACGAGCTGGACAACAAATATCAAGATGCGGCGTCTAAGGAGATCAGCGCCTGCACCCGCGACATTATCCGCAATCTCCTTGTCATCGGCACTGCCGGCTGCACCTATGATTATTTCATCGTGCTTGCCGGAAAGAAAAAGGGTATGGTTGGCAAGATCGACTGGAACCTTATCGGCGCTCTCGGGCAGGGGCCGATCATTTACGATATGACCCTTTTCCAGTGGCTGGAGGATCATTTCAAGCGGGTCATCCTTGACGAAACTGTGACCTACGGCACCTTCAGATCGGTGTACTACCGGACTGACATCGGCGGGAAAAGGCGCGCTCCTTTCAGAGAATATACCAAGGAGGAAAAGGAGCAGGCCGCCGCAAGGGTCAAGCACTACGACATTCACCGGGAGCCTCCCCGGCCTGCACCTGCACCGCAGCCGGCACCTCCGCCACGGCCTGCACCTGCACCGCAGCCGGCACCTCCTCCACGGCCTGCGCCCCAGCCTGCACCGCCTCCTCCTCCACAGCCGGTACCGCCTCCCCAGCCCCAGCGCCGGGTGTTCCGTCCGGGACAGTTCATAAAGCACAAGCGCTACGGCAGCGGCATGATAACAAATGTGGTGGGCAACATCATCACCGCAGATTTCCAGTCCGCAGGGCCGAAGTCCATGATACTGCCCTATGATGAAAAGGATATACTCTGACGGCTGATAATGATGCTGACATTCAGTGAACAGTGAAAAATAAGGAGCGCCCGGAAGCGCGGTGGCGATAAAGAAGTATTTGACAATTACAGCTTTGTATGTGCCACCGCTAAAAGAATAAATAATAAAGAAGAAAGAATAAAGAATAAACAAGGTGTCCGCTTTGCGGACATATTTCAAAATATATCGCCGCA
>JAFSSS010000023.1 GCA_017450925.1 Ruminococcus sp.
ACTTAGTGCAGCGCCTGCTAAAAGAAAAAAGAAGAAAGAATAAATAAGAAATAATAATCAAGGTATCGCCTGCGGCGATATATTTTGAAATATGTCCGCAAAGCGGACACCTTGTTTATTCTTTATTCTTTCTTCTTTATTCTTTTAGCGGTGGCACATACAAAGCTGTAATTGTCAAATACTTCTTTATCGCCACCGCGCTTCCGGCCGTGATTTTTTCTTTCATACCTATTGACAAATCAAAACAGCTATGATATAATATATTAGATGTTCACTAATTGACGAAAGGAATGTATGAAAAATGGGTACAGTTGAAATAGTTGCCGGTGTACTGCTTATGATCGCGGCGCTGGTCATCATTCTGGTGGTGCTGGTTCAAGAGAGCAAGGAGCAGGGTCTGACCTCTGCGATCGGAGGCGGCGCCAACGAGTCCTTCTACGAGCATAATATGGGCAAGACCCGTGATGCGAGACTTTCCAAATTCACACGCAACGCGGCTATCGTGCTGTTTATCGTAACACTGGCTGTAAACCTGTTTGCTACCATAAACAAGAACAAGGGCAATTCGGATGATACCGACAATGCCGCTGTTGTCAGCACTGTTGAGGACGACACCGCAAGCACTGCCGACGGCGAAAGCACTGCCGAGGCTGAAAGCACCGCTGCTGCTGATACGGCAAGCACCGCCGAGGCCGAGAGCACCGCTGCTGAGGCTGATTCCACAGCTGCCGAGACTGCAGAAAGCGCTGCCGAGTGATCGAATGCATCATACAGCCCTGCCGATGTGCAGGGCTTTTTGTTTTAAGGAGAAGAGCATGATAAGTATTGACAGCTGCCGCGCCCCCTTTGCGGGGATGTTCGGCTGGTGCAGAGACTCTATGATAAAAAGCTACTTCGAGGGGCGCATCGGCACGGGGCTTGCCGGGAAAGAAACTGCTCCCCGGTGGGCGGCGGTGCGGTCGGGAGATTTTCTCTTCTGCGCCGGTGAGCCGTCAGAGATAGACGGCCTTACGGGCTTTATCCGCGAAAGCATCGGCGGGGATGCCCTTATCATCCCGCAGGATGCGGACAGCTGGCAGGCGGCGCTTGCTGACTGCGGCCTTGAAACGGGGCGCATCACCCGCTATCACACCCGTCTGCCGGAGGGCGGACTCGATGCCGCAGCGCTCACGCATATCACCGAAAGCGCCTGCGGCTGTCTGCGGCTTGTCCGGGCGGGCGAGGCGGAGTACAGCCTCCTGCGGGACTGCGATTGGGAAAGCTCCTTTGTGAGCCAGTTCGGCGGGCAGGAGGATTTTCTGCAAAACGGCTTTGCCTTCTGCCTTTACGCCGGCGAGGAGCTGGCATCGGCGGCCTCTACCTTTGGCTACTACTCCGGGGGGTATGAACTGCAGATAGCCACTGCTCCGAAATTCCGCCGGCGAGGCTATGCGGCCGTCACCGGGGCGGCCTTTCTGCTGGAATGTCTGCGGCGGGGCAAGCGCCCCCACTGGGACGCGGCGCATCAAGGCTCGGTGCGGCTGGCCTGCCGGCTCGGCTTTCTGCCGGACGGGGAATACACCGCACTCTCGCTGCGCGAGGGCAAAAAATAACAGCGCCCCTTTCAGAGCGCTGTGTGGCTTTACTTCGAGTTTATCAGCCTTTGCAGAGCGGTGATGTCCTTCATGCCGATATCCCCGCTGCCGTCAAGGTCGGAGTTGGCGGCGTTTATAGTCACATCCCAGCCGTTCACATATCTTTGCAGGGTGGTGATGTCCTTCATGTTCACCTCGCCGCTGTCGTCAACATCGCCGGGGATGACGTCTGTCGCCCTTATATCCACCGAGTAGGTCACATAGCCGCTGAAGTCCGAGGCGGTGGTGCTTGCAAGCCTGCCGTTGATATAGACCTTGGTGTCCTTGGTGAGGGCATAGCCCTCGTTTGCTTTTATCCTTGCCTTTACAGTATAGACTGTGCCCTCCTTGAATGTGGTGCTTTCTGTAAGCTCGGTGCTGCCCTCAAACCATGCCACCCTGTCCGGCATCTCTATGTATGGCAGCACAGGCGAATTCAGCTTTACGCGCCAGCTGAGGGCAACCGTGCTGTCGGCGCTGCCGGTGAGGTTCGGCTTTTCGCCGGGCTTCGGCTCCCGAGCGGTGATGTTGACGGTATCAAGCACCGGGACGATTGTCAGATCCTTCGTGATCTTATTTGTGTCAGCATCATATATCGCGCCGAGCTTTATCTCATAATTCACCGGCTTGGTTATCTCGCAGCCTTCAAGCTCAATGCCTTTCGGGAACATATTCACAGTGTAGTATATGTTTGTCATTTTGATGCTGGAGCGTCTGACGATCAGCTTTTCATTTTTGTTGCATCCCAAAAAACCCCTGCTCTCGCTGCGGCATTCAATATCAGCATCTTCGATGATTATATCACCGTTTTGAGTGCTTTCTATATTCACAATAAGACAGACGGAGGGGGCAACAAGCGTCAGCTTTCCTTTTCCCGTTATTGTGGTCGAGCTGTAAAGATCTATGCATCTTTCCCAATCATTCTCGATCGTCAGAACAGCATCGTTCACAACGTTTATTGTGAGACCCTTAACTCTGTCATTTGCGATGCAAGGTCCGCCCTCGCCGTATGAAAAGCCGGAGCCGTGTGTAAGGCTGCCGTAAACGTACAGCGTTTTAACATCGGGGTCATATTTGAAACTGCCGTCGCCAAGAATATCGTCCTTGTTAAGTGAGGTGACCTCCCTGCCTGCTACTCTGAGACCGTAGGCATCGCTCATTTCGGCTCTCAGCGCACCCCCGGGCAGCAGCCCGAAAAGTGTGAGCACCAGCATCAGCGCCGTCAGCACCGGCAGCGCTCTTCGTTTCAGTTCCATATCCTTCCTCCTTCGGTCACGAATTTATCAGCCTTTGCAATGCGGTGATGTCCTTCATGCCGATATCCCCGCTGCCGTCAAGGTCGGAGTTGGCGGCGTTTATGGTCACATCCCAGCCGTTCACATATCTTTGCAGGGTGGTGATGTCCTTCATGTTCACCTCGCCGCTGTCGTCAACATCGCCGGGGATGACGTCTGTCGCCTTGAGATCCACCGAGTAGGTCACATAGCCGCTGAAATTCTCGGCGGTGGTGCTTGCGAGCCTGCCGTTGATATAGACCTTGGTGTCCTTGGTGAGAGCATAGCCCTCGTTTGCCTTTATCCTTGCCTTTAAGGTATAGACCGAGCCCTCCTTGAATGTGGTGCTTTCTGTAAGCTCGGTGCTGCCACTGAACCATGCCACCCTGTCCGGCATCTCTATGTATGGCAGCACAGGCGAATTCAGCTTTACGCGCCAGCTGAGGGCAACCGTGCTGTCGGCGCTGCCAGTGTAGTTCGGCTTCTCGCCGGGCTTCGGCTCCCGAGCGGTGATGTTGACGGTCTTCAGATCTGTGGGGGGCTTTTCGGGATAGACCGTGACGGTGAGGATGTACATCGTAAGCCCGCCGCCGTTTGCCATGTAGGTGGCTATTCCGTTTACTGACGAAGTCTTATCCTTGTTGAGCCATGTTTCAGTGTCAAGATAAACGCCGTCCTTCAGATAGACAAATATATCCAGTGTGTAAGGCCAGCCCTCTTTAAAGACTTCATCATCTCTGAGAACGTAGCCGGACGGATTTTTCCACTGCACCTCGTACTTTTTGATGCAGTCATCAGCCTTCAGCTCGCCGCCGTTCAGAACAAAGCTCGCTGTCTGGCCGGCAGTCTCACCGATATATGGGGTCGGAACTGTGGCTTTAGTCGTTGTGATGAATTTCTCCGTGCTGGTATATGTAAAGGTGATCTGCTTTGACTCTGCTACGTTAACATTATAGCCGAGATCCACACTGGCAGTTATCCATATAGTATATTCGCCGGAAGGATTTGATTGCATATACTCCTTGAGGCTTTTGCTTGTGCTGTCCTTATCCGCCGATGTGCCGCCGACCCCACTGCTGGGTTTCTTGATGTGGATACGGAGCTGTTCATAGTCACCGTTATATTTATCCCAGCTCACTGTCAGGTCGGAGCTGATCTTGAAGCCTGTTATCTCCGCTTCTTCAATAAAGTGAGTTTCATAGGGTCTTGTAAGGGCATTGCCGCTGCTGTCACAGGCAGTGACTGCAATATTATAGATAACACCCTTTTTCGTGAATACGTCCTCATAATAAAAATCGGTTTCGGTCACAGTATAGGTCTTGTTCAGCACACTGCTCGTCACCGCCACCTTGTACTTTGCTGCGCCCTCGTAGTTCTCCCAGTACAGACACTTATGAGTTAAGTCATTGTTTACCCTTGGCATAGTCCCGAGAGCGTGGGCGGTCAGCGGGGGCATGAGCGCTGCCAGTCCGAATATAAGCAGCAGAGCAGTCAGCAGCGACAGTGTTCTTCGTTTCAGTTCCATATTACTTCCTCCTCCTGTAAAATATATACACAACAAATATAACATATATTGTCCATAATGTCAACATCTTCTTAATACATAAAGTAGAAAGGAACAATCGTATGAAAAAGGATAAAAAGAAAAAACAGCGCCGTGAGGAATACAGAGAAATGGTGCTTGCACGGCTCAAACGCGCCGGGAAAAAGCCTGTCACCTTCAAGGAGCTGCTCAAAAGCATGAAAAGCGTCCGGGGGTTCGATTTCGAGTCCTTTGTAATGGCGGTGGAAAAGCTCAAGGCCAAGGGCACCGTCACCGAGGACAGATACGGCCTGCGCCTCAGCAGCCGTGAGGATTACGAAAGATGCGTGGTATCGCGGCTCAACCGCACCTACGGCTTTGTAAAGAATATTGCTACCGAGGAGGAGTATTTCGTCACCGGCAAGCACCTGCGCGGGGCTATGCCCGGAGATACCGTCCTTGTGAGAAGCTACGAGGGCGAGGGCGAAAAGCGTGAGGCCGAGGTCATGGAGATAGCCGAGGAAAGCTTTGCCCGGTTCACCGGCGAGATAGTCTCCGAGTTCGGATATCTGCGGGTGGTGCCGGATAACCTCTCAAACCTCCCGATGACGTTCACAAACCCACTTGGGCTGGAGCTTCACGAGCATGACAAGGTAATGGCCGTCATCACCGAGCGGGGCAGCCGCCACTCGGAGCATCGCTGCGAGATAACCGCCTGCTTCGGCAGCTCGCTGCGGGCAGCAGTATGCGCACTGTCAGTGCTGGAGCTTAGCGGGATAACTCCCCTCTTCCCGCCGGAGGTCATCGCCGAGGCGAGAAAGGTGTCGGATGTCCGCTCCATGCGCAAAGAGATACCCGACAGGCTCGACCTGCGGGAGCAGCCTATCTTCACCATTGACGGCGCCGACACCAAGGATATCGACGACGCCGTTTCCTTCCGCCGCACACGCTCCGGCTACGAGCTGGGAGTTCACATCGCGGACGTTTCCCACTACGTCACCCCGAAGTCGGAGCTTGACAGCGAGGCCTTCCGCCGGGGAACAAGCGTCTATTACGCCAACCGGGTCATCCCCATGCTGCCGCAGGAGCTTTCCAACGGCATCTGTTCGCTGAACCCCGGCGAGGACAGGCTGGCATTCTCCTGCATCATCCAGCTTGACAGAAGCGCTAACATCAAGAGCTTCAAGTTCGTCAAGAGCGTGATACGCTCCCGGGTCAAGGGGGTCTATTCCGAGATAAACCGCCTTCTTGCCGGCGAGAGCGACGCGGCGCTGGAGGAGAAGTACAAGGAGGTGATGGGGCAGCTGCCCGTCATGAAGGAACTGGCGGACAAGCTGCACAAAAAGCGCATCTTCCGCGGCGCTCCCGAGCTGGAAACGCAGGAGGGCGTACTGCTTATAAATGATGAGGATATCTGCGTGGGGGCAGCGCCCTATCAGCGGGGAGAGTCGCAGGAAATGATCGAGGACTTCATGCTCACCGCCAACGAATGCGCCGCGAGATACGGACAGGAGAACGAGCTGCCCTTTGTCTATCGCGTCCACGAGCCGCCCTCTGCGGAAAAGACCGAGGCTCTGAAGGACGTGCTGGTGCGGCTGAACATCCCCTTTGAATTCGGAAACACGCCGCGGCCGGAGGAACTGTCCAAGATTTTGGACAATGTAAAGGACACTGACTTAGGTGTGATAGTAAACAGCATAGTGCTGCGGAGTATGTCCAAGGCGAAGTATTCGACGGAGCCTATCGGGCATTTCGGGCTGGTGCTGGAGGACTATGCCCATTTCACCTCACCGATACGGCGCTATCCCGATCTGACGATACACCGCATCATGAGCGATCATCTGTCGGGCACCACGGCGGAGGAATGCAGGAGGAGATACGGAAAATTTGCATACGCCTCGGCGGAGCAATCGACGCATACGGAGCTGACGGCGATGCAGGTAGAGCGGAGCTGTGAGGACTGTTACAAGGCGGAATATCTGAAGGAGCATATCGGCGAGGAGCGCGACGGCATCATCAGCTCGGTGACGAGCTTTGGGTTCTTTGTGACGATGCCGGACACCTGTGAGGGGCTGGTCTCGATACACTCGCTGGGGGAGCATGAATACGACTATGACGGGATGATGAGTATAAAAGACATGAACACGGGAGAGACATGGAGAGTTGGGGACAAGGTAAGGGTCAAGATCACCGCCGCCGAGGTCAACAGCGGAAAGGTGGATCTCGAGCTTGCATAGCCCTTACGGAAAAAACGGCATACCCCGCCAAAGGGATATGCCGTTTTTCATTTATCCATTCGCACAGGCATAAGCCGTGGCGAAGGCGATCTGCAGATTGAACCCGCCGGTGTAGGCATCCACATCCAGTACCTCGCCGATGAAATATAACCCCGATATCAGCTTGGACTGCATCGTTTTGGGGGAGACCTCTCCTACCGTAACACCGCCGCGGGTGACGATAGCCTCCTCAACAGGCCGCAGAGCCTTGACCGTAAAGGTAAGGGCTTTCAGCAGCCGCACCAGCCGGGCGCGCTCCTCTGACGTGATCTGATTTCCCTTCTTGAAGCCCTCAATGCCGCTAAGCTTTACGATAACAGGTATCAGCTTCGCAGGGGTCAGCCCCCGCAGAAGATTGGAAAAATCCTTGTTGGGCTGTGATGAAATGTCCCGCAGGATGCGCTCGTCCAGCTTCTGTTCCGACAGCGCAGGCTTCAAGTCGATGACCAGCCGGTACTTGCCCTTTTTCAGCTCGCCGATGTGCGCCGACGCCGAAAGCACCAGCGGCCCGCTTACGCCGAAATGTGTGAAAAGCATCTCGCCCAGCTCGGAATAAAGCGGCCTGCGGCTCCCCTCCTCGTACAGCGAAAGCACGCAGTTGCGCAGAGAAAGCCCCATAAGCTCCGCACACTCCCGCTCCTCGGTCACTATCGGCACCAGCGAGGGCGTTATCTCCGTAACCGTATGCCCCGCCTGCCGCGCCAGCCTGTAGCCGTCCCCGGTGGAGCCGGTGACAGGATAGCTCTTCCCGCCGGTGGCCACAACTACCTTCGGCGCGAAATACTCCGCCTTATCGCTCCTTGCTCCGATGCAGACGCCGTCCTCGATGATAAGCTCGCATATGTCGTCCGTCACGAACCGCACACCGGCATCGCGGCAGGCAATCACAAGAGCAGCGCGGATGTCCTCTGCCCTGTCGCTTACCGGAAAGACACGATTTCCCCGCTCGGTCTTGAGTTCAACTCCAAGGCTCTCGAAAAATGACATGGTGTCCTCCGGCGCGAACCGCGAAAGCGCCGAGTACATAAACCTGTCGTTGCGGGGGATGTTCTTCAGCACCGTCTGCACGTCGCAGTTGTTGGTGACATTGCAGCGCCCTTTGCCTGTTATCAGCAGCTTCTGCCCGCAGCGCTTTCCATGCTCGACGACGATGACCTCGTCGCCCAGCCACGCCGACTGCACCGCGCAGAACAGCCCCGCCGCTCCGCCGCCGATGATAAGTCTGCTGCAGTTCATCTGCTCTCCTCCTTCGGCGGATCAGTTTTCGGGCGAATCTTTATTGTCCGATTTTTCGTACACATCATATTCCTCCCAGATCTGCTCCAGCCGCTCGAAGTTGGCAGAGACTCGGTCGATATCGTTGATAGACACCGCCACGATAAGGGCGTTTATCAGGCTAAGGGGTGCCACGAGGGAGTCCACGAAGGAGGCCATATCGCTGTGCGCCAGCAGTAGCGTGTCGGCATACTGTGCAAGGGGCGAGCTAAGCGAGTCGGTAAGGGCGATAACGTGAGTGCCCTTGCTCTTTGCGAATTTCAGCGCCTTGACGGTCTGGCGGGAATAGCGCGGGAAGGAGATGCCGATGATGACATCCTTTTCGTCCATATGCATGATCTGCTCGAACATCTCGCTGGTAGTTGAGCTGTGAACGAGCTTGACCTTGGGGAAGATAAGGTTGAAGTAATAGCCGAGGAAATTCGCCAGCGGTGCGGTGCTTCGGGCGGCGATGATATAGATCGTATCGGCCGAGGTTATCATATCCACGGCTCGGTCAAAGTCCGTGACCGAGGTCTCCTCCAGCGTGCGGCGGATCTTTTCGATATCGAGGGTAAGCACGCGCTCGAGGACGTCGTCGCGGGTAAGGCGGTCATACATGACCTCTATCCTCTGGACGGCGGTGAGCTTATTGCGCATAAGCCCCTGCAGCGCTCTTTGCAGTGCGGGATAGCCGTCATAGTCCAGCTCTGTGGCGAACCTTACGACTGTTGACTCGCTCACGCCCACCGTTGCGCCGAGGCGCTGGGCGGTCATAAAGGCGGCCTTATCGTAATGGGACAGGATAAAATTTGCTATAAGCTTATGTCCCTTTGACAGCTTAGGCAGCTTTTCGTTGATAAGTGTAAATAGATCCTTTTCCATAAAGACACCTCGGATAATATTATGATCTGCGGGATCGGATATATTGCTTTGCGGCATTGGGGGAGTGTGCTGTTTGCGCTACAGTGTTGTTCGTCGGGGGACGGAAGATCGCTGGCGCTCTTTCCTATGGGTGCGGGGGGTGGTTGATGTTTGGGCTGTTACTTTGTGTTCCTACGGACGGAAAATCGCTGGCGCTCTTTCCTGCGAGTGCAGAAGGACTACTTTTTTCGGCGCTGCATTTGGTTTGTCCCCGGTGCTTTAGTTTGGGTCACTGCTGTGATGCCCTTTTGGTTCTTTGTGCAGCGCCGGGTTGTCTCGCTCCGCGAGCCAAGTGGGACGCTGTCCCACACCCTGCAAGGGGCTCTGCCCCTTGACCCCGCTGGGGCTCTGCCCCCGTCCCCGCCAGGGCTACCGCGCCCTGGACTGCGGAGTTCGCTTCGCGTTTTTCTTTACAGCTTTGTTTGCTTTACTGCTCCTTTGTCCTTTCGCATTCTTCTCCCTTCCTGTCTGCTCCTCTGCTTTTGCTTTCAGATACTCCCTATCCGGCGCCACCAGCTTTCCCTCACCGTGCCCGATAAGATCCTGCCTCCCCGCCTTACACAGCGCCGTGATGATCTTCCTGCGGTTCTCCGGCCGGAAGTATTGCAGCAATGCCCGCTGCAAACCCTTTTCCTCCGCCGTCTTGGCCACATACACCGGCTCCAGCGTATATGGGTCAAGCCCCGTATAGAACATACAGGTGGAAAGCGTTCCCGGTGTCGGATAGAAGTCCTGCACCTGCTCCGGGTGTATGCGGTTCTCTTTCAGAAACAGCGCCAGCTCAACTGCGTCCTGCAGCCGCGAGCCGGGGTGCGAGCTCATCAGATACGGCACAAGATACTGCTGCATACCCTCACGCTTGTTGATCTCAAAATACCTCTTCTGAAATCTCTTATAAGCCTCGATATGCGGCTTGCCCATTTTGTCCAGCACCGCCGCCGAGCAATGCTCCGGCGCGACCTTCAGCTGTCCGCTGATATGGTATTTTATCAGCTCGGTGAGGAATTCCTCGCTCTTGTCCTCCATGACATAATCGTACCTTATGCCGGAGCGGATGAATACTTTTTTGATGCCCTTGATCTCCCGCAGCCGTCTAAGCAGATGCAGATAGGCGGTGTGGTCGGCCTTCAGCCCGGGGCAGGGTGTGGGGGCAAGGCATTTCTTCCCCTTGCAGAGCCCGGCCGTGAGCTGCTTATCGCAGGAGGGCCGGCGGAAATTCGCCGTAGGCCCGCCCACATCGTGGATATATCCCTTAAAGTCCGGCAGAGTGGTGAGATACTCTGCCTCTTTTATAACGCTTTCCTCGCTCCTTACGGTAACTCTCCGTCCCTGATGCAGGGCTATCGAGCAGAAATTGCAGAACCCGAAGCAGCCCCGGTTATGTGTTATGGAGAACCGCACCTCCTTGATAGAGGGAACGCCGCCCTCCGCCTCGTAAACAGGGTGATAGGTACGCTCATAGGGCAGAGAATACACCTCGTCCAGCTCCTCGGTGGTAAGCGACAGTGCGGGAGGGTTCTGCACCAGCATTTTGTCCCCGTGGCGCTGGATGACCGTTCTGCCGTAGATCTCGTCCTGCTGATCGTACTGTATGCGGCAGGCGCGGGCATACATCTCCCTGCTCTCACAGACCTCCTTATACGACGGACACTGCACTGCCCCGAGGGGTGTATCTTTCGGGTCGCAGAGGTAGCAGGTGCCGCGGACATCTCTGATGCTTGAGACCGCCTCTCCGGCGTTGAGCCTGTCCGCCAGCTCGACTATCGAATGCTCGCCCATGCCGAACATAAGTATATCCGCGCCGCTGTCCACAAGCACCGAGGGCATGACGCTGTCGCTCCAGTAGTCGTAGTGGGCAAATCTCCGCAGCGAGACCTCAAGTCCTCCGCAGAGAATGGGTATCTCCGGCGCTGCCCTGCGGCACATCTGCGAATAGACGGTCGCCGCGCGGTCGGGGCGCTTGCCGGCCTTATTTCCGGCGGAATAAGCGTCGTCGGAGCGTTTCTTTTTGGCCGAGGTATAATGCGCCACCATCGAGTCGATATTCCCTGCCGACACCAGCCATGCGAGCCTTGGCTTACCGAGCTTGAGAAAGGCCTTTACGTCGTGCCAGTCGGGCTGGGCGATGATGCCGCAGGTATAGCCGTGATGCTCCAGCACCCGGGTGATGATAGCGCACCCGAAGCTTGGGTGGTCAACATATGCATCCCCGAGGATATAGACAAAGTCGAGCTGCTCTATGCCGCGCTCCTGCATATCCCTTCTGCTTATGGGCATGAATGCCATATCCTCAACCTCCCTGCTCCTACGATCTTCCCTGCCGCTCGTACCATTCTTCCTTGGTAATATTTATCTTTCTCGGTTTCGAGCCCTCCTGCGGGCCGATTATGCCCATGTCCTCGATATCGTCCATTATCCTTGCAGCGCGCGGGAAGCCAAGCTTCAGCTTGCGCTGCAAAAACGCGGTGGATGCGTTGCCTGTCTCGACGATAATGGTTATCGCTTGACTTATAAGATCGTCGTCGGGGTTGACGGCGATATCATCGACCGAAACAGTGGTCTTGTTCTTGGACTTCTCCAGCTCGCTCTGAAGGCGGTCAACGTCATGGACGATCTCCTCGTCATAGCCATGCTCGCCGCTGCTCTCGACCTCGTTCTTCAAGAACTTGACGACACTTCTTATCTCTGACGTAGAGGCAAAGCCGCTCTGTATTCTAAGGGGCTTGGGAATGCCCACCGGCTTATACAGCAGGTCGCCGTAGCCCAGCAGGTTCTCGGCTCCTATCTCGTCGAGGATAACGCGGCTATCCACGTTTGAGGATACCATAAGGGCGGTACGGCTCGGGATATTTGCCTTGATAAGGCCGGTGATAACGTCGGTTCGTGGGGACTGGGTAGCTATAAGCATATGCATACCTGCCGCACGGGCAAGCTGTGCCAGCCGCATGACGCTTTCCTCCACCTCGCTCTTTGCCGCCAGCATAAGGTCGGCGAACTCGTCGATAACGATGACGATATAATGCAGCTTCTTGTATTCAAGCTCGGGATTATCCTCCACGAACTCGTTGAAGTCCTCGATGTTCTTCACGCCGTTGGCCTCAAACAGCCGGTAGCGCCTGTCCATTTCGTTGACCGCCCAGCCCAGCGCACCCGCCGCCTTCATCGGGTCGGTGACAACGGGTATCAGCAGGTGGGGTATGCCGTTATACACCGGGAATTCCACCTTCTTCGGGTCAATAAGTATCAGCTTGACCTCCTCGGGGGTAGCGTGATAGAGTATGCTTAGGATTATCGAGTTGGTGAACACCGATTTACCCGAGCCGGTAGTTCCTGCGATAAGCATATGGGGCATTTTGGCGATGTCGCCCATTACGATGTTTCCGTCGATGTCCTTGCCGACGGCAAAGGTGAGCTTGCCCTTTGAGCGGCGGTAGTCGTCGCTGTCGATAAGCTCCCGGAGGGAGATGCTGTCGCGGTGCAGGTTAGGCACCTCTACGCCTATCGCGGCCTTGTTCGGTATCGGTGCGATACGCACACCGCTGGTGGCAAGGTTCAGAGTTATATCCTTGGCGCGGTTCTCGATCTTGGTAACGGAAACTCCCCTGCCGGGCTCCAGCTCGTAGCGCGTTACCGAGGGACCCCGGCTTATGCCCACAAGGGTGGTCTTTATGCCGAAGTCCTCCAGCGTCTGCACCAGCTTTTCGGACTTGTCCGCAGTTTCACGCCGCGCCTCCTCGGGCGAGGTGGTGTTCTTGGAATACTTCAGTATATCCACCGGCGGATAGGTATAGGTGGGAACGGTCTCGTCCTGCTTTACCATAGAGGTCTGACCGCTTCGGTCAACATACACCTCGGTAGGCTTATCCTCCGTGTGAGCGGCCTTTGGGGGCTTGGGCGGCTCCTTAACAGCCTCCTCCGGCTTGTCAAAGGGCTCACCGTCACCGAAGAGCCTGCTGTAGATCCTCTCCTTTTCGGACTCGGAGATACCGCCGTGCTTATCAGCCTCTTTATCATCCTCGGGAAGCTTGGTCTTATCCTCCGGCAGATCCCACACAGGCCCTCTGCCGAACTTGGGCAGAGTTATCTCCGGGCGGTTCTGATTGTTTTTCAGCTTTTCCTCCCGCTCCATTTCAGCCGCCAGCAGCTCGGCCTCTGTGGGCTGACTGCTCACAGCCACAGCCTCCTCGATCAGCTTGTCTATATCCGGCTTGGGCGGAGCCTCGTTCTTATCCGGCACAGGATCGTAGGGAGTAGCCTCCTTGGGCTTTTTGGTGGTCTTGGACTTAGCTTTCTTCTCCGTCTCCTCGTCCTGCAGATACTTGGCGATATCCACACGGGGCTTTTCGTTCTGAACGGCGGTCTCCCTTTCCGCCTCGCGGGCGGCTTCAAGCTCGGCCTTGCGGCGGAGCCTCTCCTCGTGAGCGGCAGCCCTGTCGGCTCTGTCCTCGGAAACTGCCTTGAACCCGCCCACAAAGGGCTTTGAGAACGCTTTGAAAAGCTGGGGAAGAGTGATATTCGTAAGCAGCATTATAAACGTAAAATCCAGCAGCAGGACGATTATCCCCGCGCCCACCTTGCCGAACACGGACATAAGCGGCCAGCCCACGGGAGCAGCCGCCACGCCGCCGCCTGCCAGAGCAGTGCCGCCGCTGTAGAGAAAGGCTATCTTCTTGCCGAAGGTCGTCCCGACGATAGGCTGTCCGAAGAATATCTGCACCGTAGCGCTCAACAGTATCATCAGCACCAGCCCCTGTATCACCCTTGCCACCACAGCGCTCTGCTTTTTGTCAGAGGCTATCTGCAGCGCCACATAGATTATCAGCGGCCCCACAAGGAATACGGAGATGCCGAAAATGCCCCTGTTGGCTACAAACATCCTGTTCCACAGGCCGTCGCCGCTGACATATGTGAGCAGCAGCTCCACCACCCCGAGAAAGAACAGTATATAGCTCCAGAAGCGTCTTTTTTCCCTGCTTTTCTTTTCCACCGTCTGCGCTGCCTGGGCGGACTTCGCAGCAGGCTTTTTTGCAGCGGTCTTCTTTTTTGCAGTACCCGATGTACCCGTTTTTGTTTTTGAGCGGCTGTTTGATTTAGCCGTAGCCATTTGTATCTTTCACCTCTACATATTTTAAAACACAGGATGCTTTTTCCCTATCCGGCATCAAAGGACTGCACCGCCCCGGCGAAGGGGGCAGCGGCAGTCCGATTTTTTACTGTCCGAAAACTATAGCGTGGCCTATGATCTTTTCGATTATGGATATAAGCAGCACCAGCACTCCAAGGATGCCGGTATAATATGCGAACACCTTGAACTTGTCGGTCTTGACCAGCCAGCTCACCATTTTGATAGCAGCCAGTCCCACCAGCGCGGCCACCACAAAGCCTACAGCGCAGTTGCCCCACTGTATCTCCTGTGTGGATTGCACCGCGTCCTTGAACTCCTTGAGACAGCCCAGCAGGATAACGGGGATGCCGAGGATGAAGGAATACTCGACGCAGGTCTCGCGGGTCATGCCGCTGAAAAGCCCTGCCGAAATGGTAGAGCCGGAGCGGGAAACTCCCGGCAGCATAGCAACGCCCTGCATAAAACCGATCGTCAGCGAATCCTTAAGCTCTATGCCCTCGGCGGTCTTTTTGCCCTTTGTGCATCTGTCCGACATGAACAGTATCACCGAGGTATATAGGAAGCATATTCCCTCTGCCATAATGCTGGCATCCTCGGAGAAATGCTCGAACCACCCAAGGAACGGCGCAAAGGGCAGCAGGCAGGCGCATGAGAAGAAGATCATCACGATCATCCGGCGGTTGCCGTTCATTTCGCTCCACTTGAACTGTCCGTGGAATATATCCTTGAAAAGCGCCCCCAGCTCCTTTATCATTCCCCATATGCGCTGTCTGAAGGCAACGAACACGGCTGCCAGCGTGCCGAAGTGCAGCACTGCCGAGAAGAAGAGCGCCCCCTCGCCGCTGCTGCCGGAGAAATGCTGATAAAGTGACAGATGTCCCGAGCTGGACACCGGCAGGAACTCGGTCAGTCCCTGTATGATCGCCTGTATCACTGCATTAAAAAAATTCATCTATTCATTTTCCTTTCCCGAAATGATATGAAAGAAATTATTCATAATTTGCCACTGTACCTTATATAATAACACATTATTTATATCATGTCAACAGTTTCCAAAAGAAAATGCAGGATTGTTTTCAAATCCTGCAAGTTTAACATCATTGCTCCGGGCTGCTTTCCGCAGGCCGGCCGTCGGGGTATTCATTTCCTGCCACCTCACCGACCCAGCCGACAAGGTCAACAAAAGTATCCTTTGGATAGAGGGTAAAGAAGCGGTTTATGCTGCCGTCGGCAGAAAAGCTTTCCGTAAGGCAGAAGCCGTCGGGCGACATAGTGAACACTCTCTTTTCCCCCTGCAGCACCCCGCTTTCGATGCGGATATAGTCAAGTGCCTCGTCCTTGCTGGGCTTGACTGACATAGTTTCCGCGCCGAAGCTTTGGATCATTTTCACCAGCTCGCTGTAATCGTCGCCGTCCAGCACATAGCACGTTCCGTACTCGCCGCCGATCTTAAAGCTTATTTGAGCATAGGGAGCCTCGCAGACGGTGATATTCATATAATTATCCAGCACGAGGAGATAGACTCGGCTGCCGATGACGGCGCGGTAGATCTCCTTAAACTTCTTTTCCGTCACCACATCAGAGGGGTCAAGCTTTTCTATACTGTCATACACAGCGGGGTCGGTCTTACCGCGGACGGAGAGGGCATACTGGACTGCTGAATTCTCGTTATCCGACACAGGGGTGATCTCTGCACTTAGCGCCTCCTCGGATGAAACGAACCTGCCGAAGCCGCCGCTGACCTCAAAATAGCTGTTTTTCTTTTTACTGTTTTCGGGATAAGAAAACACGATCAGATCAGACGAGACCATTTTAGCCGAGGTATAGGTATCGGGTGTGACCAACAGAGTCCCGTCGGAGTTAAGGAGGCCGACGAAGTCATTATCATAGAAAGTATAGTACTCACCGCCGAGGCAGCGGTCGCAGGTATAGTCTTTAAACGGATCGGTTTCGAGGAAGCTTTCGGCCTCCTCGGGGTCGAAGCCGACATTAATGACATTTGAGAGCATATCGCGGGCAGAGGGGCTGCGGGCGAACTCGGGGAAGCTATACTCTCTGACCTCGACGGGTTGAGTTTGGGCGGTGGTAGTCTGCACGGGAGTTTTTTCCTCTTGGGGAGAGGAGCTGTTGACGTCACCGTCACAGCCACAGAGGGCGAAGCCGACTGCGGCGAGGGTCAAGCATAAGCCCAATCGCATATTAAGCATCTCCGTTTCTTTGATTTCTTCGATTGTTCTACGGTATATATCTATATACCATATTATAGCACAATGATCTGAAGAAATCAAGTCCCGGAGGGGGAGAAGAACAAAGCTGGGGGGAGGGAACGCGAAGCGCATTAAAGCGCGCGGTCAAGCCTCGCGCCAGAGGCTTGCGGGGTCAAGGGGCAGAGCCCCTTGCAGGGTGTGGGACAGCGTCCCACTTGGCTCGCGATAGCGAGACAATCCGGCGCTGCACAAGTAACCAGTAGGGCGCAAAGGCAGTGATCCCAAACAAAGTAACGGGGACAAACCAAATGCAGCGCCGGGACAAGCAGTCCTCCCGCACTCGCAGGAAAGA
>JAFSSS010000024.1 GCA_017450925.1 Ruminococcus sp.
ATATGTCCGCAAAGCGGACACCTTGTTTATTCTTTATTCTTTCTTCTGCCTAACTTTAGTTAGGATATTATTATATTCTTTTAGCGGTGGCACATACAAAGCTGTAATTGTCTAATACTTCTTTATCGCCACCGCGCTTTTCGGACGCACTTTTTTATCGGCATACATTCATATCTCATACGCTCCGCCATAAGCGGTGAAGCGGTAGTTCCGGCCGTCTATCGTCATGTCGGTGCCGGTGACGGGAACACCCTCCTGCTGGCAGTAATAGGCGGTGTTGTTCCAGAATACCCAGCCCTTTTGCATGGAGCCGTCCTCGCTGAAAACGTAAAGCTCGCCCTCAATGAACAGAGGCCCGCGGACAAGTGCGCCGTCGTTTAGATAGTATCTCTTTCCGTCAACCTTCAGCCAGCTCGTCTGCATCTCGCCCTTGTCGGAGAAGTAGTAGTCAACCCCGTCAATGCGCGTCCAGCCCTTGGCGGCCTTGCCGTCGGAGCCGAAATAGTAGGTGGCATCCTCGGTGGAGACCCACTGCTCCTGCTCGGCACCCTCCTCGGTCATGTAGTAGTATTCCCCGTCATACTTGGCAAGCCCCAGCTTCATCTTGCCCGAGTCGGCAAAGATACACAGCCTGCCGTCGATCTCGGTGGGCTCTGTGACTGCATAGCCGCTGCCGTCGAAGTAGTAGCGGTTGCCCTTGTCGTCGTCCATAAAGGAGTTCCTTAGGAAAAACGACTCGGGGTCATCGGGATAAACATAACCGTCGCTGAAGGCAGCAGGCTCCTCGAGTCTCCAGCGGATGCCGTTGTCGTCCTTGGTAAGACCGCTTATCAGCGCTCCCTTATCGTCAAAGGAGTAGAGAACACCGTCGATCTTCATGTCGCCGGTGGCGGCGCAGCCGAGATAGCCGAAGTAATATCTCTTTCCGTCGATCTCCTTCCAGCCGGTGTCCTTTACGCCTGTTTCCTCATCGAAATGGAAGATATAGTCCTTGATCTTTTTGAAGCCCCGCACCATGCGGCAGCCGCCGTCAAAATACTGCTGATAGGTAATATTGCTGCCGATAGCTGTATAGGCCTCAAGAGCCAGCTTTTCATAGCCCTCGGAATAGGTGGTGTCCATTTCGTTCAGATGCCAGCGCTCGCTTTCGTCAAGGTCGGAATAGATATCGCCGCCCTCCTCGATGATCTTATCGTACTTCTTCTTCAGCTTGATATCAGCCTTGAGGGTGCTGATCTTCGCCTTTATATCGTCATCGGTCTCATAGACGTTGAGCCAGCTGTTTTCGCAGGCGGCATGAGTGATCGGGCTGAAGAAATACACATCGTCCTCGTCCTCGTAAAAGCCCTCCTGCGCTACGCCGTCCTGTCCCAGCCAATAGAGGTTCCCAGTCTCTTCGTCTGTAAACCAGCCTACCAGCATTTTTGCGTTGTCGCCGAAGTAATACCAGTTACCGTCGATCTCGTTGAGGCCGGTAAGAGCGCTGCCGTCCTTTTGAAAGTAGTATTTTATGCCCGCCTCAAGATACCAGCCGGTGTCCATAACGCCGTCGTCTTGAAAGTGATAGCGCTTGCCGCCGATACGCTCCCAGCCGGTGACCATGTTGAATTCCGTATCGAAATAATAGGTCTTGCCGTCAAAGGTGCGGAAGCCGGAGGCGAAGGCACCTGTCTGCTCGTCGGCATAGCGGAAGCTGCTACCTGTATCCTGCCAGCCCTTGAAGAGCGCACCGTTCTCGCCGAAGAGGTAAAACTCGCCGTCGATATGCTGCTCGCCGGTAAGCATATGTCCGTCGGAGGCAAAGCAGTAGGTAACGCCGTCTATCTCAAGGAAGCCGGTGGCCATTGAGCCGTCGGACTTGAAATAATACTGCACGTCATGCACCTTAGCCCAGCCTGTGACCATAAGGCCGTTGGCGTCGTAGTAATAGTATTTCCCGCCCGACTCGGTAAGGCCGCTGCCGGGAAAGCCGTGGTCGTCAAAGTAGTATTCAGCGCCGTTGAAGTCCCTGAGGCCGGTGCGGAAGATGCCGGAGTCATCGGCGAAATAGTATTCCTCGCCGTCGATCTCGATACGTCCCCGCTGAACGATGCCGGAGCTGTCAACGTAATATTTTTCTCCCTCGTATTCCTGCCAGCCGGTGAGCATGATGCCGTTGTCATCAAAGAGGTAGAGCGCGTTTGAGATCATCTGCATCCCGGTGGCACGTTCACCCTCGCCGGGGATTATGTAATATGTCCCCTCGGCATGGGTGTGCCAGCCGGTGGAGTAATAGGCGTCATACCACAGATATCCGGCAGCACCCACGCCCACGGCAGCTGTCATGACCGCTGCGCTTATTGCAGCCGAGGTGTTTGTTTTCCGGCGCAGCCGCCGTCCCGACTTGGAACGCGGCTTCTTATTGTCAAGGCTCAAAAGCTTCACCCCTAATGCTTGGTTATGTGTCCTGTAATAAACATCATATACTATTATAACACATCCCCCATATAGTGTCAAATGAAAATCCTGTGAAAGTTTCCGGCGATGCTTGGCCCGAGATTTGCGATTGACATTTTATCCGTTCTGTGATATAATAAATTGATATGTTTATTCTTTTTCGGGAGTTGTATTTATGGATCAGAGCAGGATCAGAAATTTCAGCATCATTGCACATATAGATCACGGAAAATCCACGCTGGCAGACCGCATCCTCGAGCTTACCGAAACGGTGGCGCTTCGGGATATGGAAAACCAGCTGCTTGACAATATGGATATCGAGCGCGAGAGAGGCATCACTATCAAGGCACGAGCCGTGCGGATGACCTATCACGCCGATAACGGCGAGGATTATGTTTTCAACCTTATCGACACCCCGGGACACGTTGACTTCAACTACGAGGTCAGCCGTTCACTGGCCGCCTGTGAGGGCGCAGTGCTGGTGGTGGATGCCTCACAGGGCATCGAGGCGCAGACCCTTGCCAATACCTATTTGGCTATCGAGCATGATCTTGAGGTGCTGCCGGTGGTGAACAAGATCGACCTGCCCTCGGCCGACCCGGAAAGAGTCTGCAACGAGGTCGAAAACATCATCGGCATACCCGCACTCGATGCGCCCCGCGTTTCGGCCAAAATGGGCACCAATATCCGCGAGGTGCTTGAAAGGGTCATCACCGATATACCTGCGCCGTCCGGGGACGACAGCGCACCGTTGAAGGCGCTGATATTCGACAGCTATTACGACTCCTATAAGGGCGTTATCGTATTTGTGAGAGTCAAGGACGGCTGTGTAAGGACAGGCGACCGCATTCGCCTTTTCAATACGGGCGCGGAGTTCCAGACCACGGAGATAGGCTATATGGGAGCCACCGACCTTGTCCCGGTGGGAGAGCTTCATGCGGGAGAAGTGGGATATATCGCTGCCTCGATCAAGTACATCGGCGACACCCGGGTGGGCGACACGGTCACAAATGCCGACCGTCCCTGCACAGAGCCGCTGGCGGGCTATAAAAAGGTCAACCCCATGGTGTTCTCGGGCATCTATCCGGCGGACGGAGCGAAATACCCCGACCTGCGTGATGCGCTGGAAAAGCTGATGCTCAACGACGCTTCGCTATCCTTTGAGCCGGAGACCTCTATAGCCTTGGGCTTCGGCTTCCGATGCGGATTTTTGGGGCTCCTGCACATGGAGATAATACAGGAGCGGCTGGAAAGAGAATACAATCTTGATCTGATCACCACTGCACCGTCTGTTATCTACAAGGTCAATCTTACGGACGGCAGTACGGTATATATCGACAACCCCACGAATTATCCCGACCCGGTCAACATCGCCTCTGCGGAGGAGCCTGTTGTAAAGGCGGATATACTTACTCCCTCTGAATTCGTGGGAAATATCATGGAGCTTTGTCAAGAGCGCCGGGGCAATTTCAAAAACATGACCTATCTTGATGACACGCGCGTTGAGCTGCATTACGAGCTGCCGCTGAACGAGATAGTCTATGACTTCTTTGATGCGCTGAAATCCCGGACGCGGGGCTATGCCTCCTTTGATTACGAAATGCTGGGCTATGCCCCCAGCAAGCTGGTGAAGCTGGATATAATGCTAAACGGCGAGGTGGTGGATGCACTGTCGTTCATCGTGCATACCGACAAGGCCTATCCGAGAGCAAGACGCATTGCGGAAAAGCTGAAGGAGAATATCCCGCGTCAGCTTTTCGAGGTGCCGATACAGGCGGCAGTGGGCGGAAAGATAATCGCCAGAGAGACCGTCAAGGCAATGCGCAAGGACGTGCTTGCGAAGTGCTACGGCGGAGATATAACGAGAAAGAAAAAGCTGCTGGAAAAGCAGAAGGAAGGCAAAAAGCGCATGAGACAGCTGGGCTCGGTCGAGGTGCCGCAGGAGGCCTTTATGGCTGTCCTGAAGCTGGACGAATGATCTGCGGAGGGATAGAGCTATGTCTGCTAATCTTCACAGAAAGAAAAATTGGTTCGAGAAGCTGGCTCCCCTGTGGGCTGTGATCCTTATGGCAGGGCACGTCGGGGCAATGCTGTATTATTACTTCGTGGCCGACAGCTTTGAGCAGCTCGATACCTATAATTCGTGGCTCAAATATGTTATCTGGGGCGCAGTGGTGATCGTTGCTGTATTCAGCTTTGTCCCGGAGGATGTCACGGCTGTGGTAAGGCACACGGTATTCTATATCGTGTCGGGAGGCGTGTTCATCGGAGTGCTTTGGTGGTATTCCCATAACGTCTTTACCCCGGAGGAGGGGGAGAGCCGGGCAGTGCTTGCGATGTTCATGAGCCAGTTCACCGATACCGACTATGTGAGCTATTATATGAGATATGCTATCCTTTCCACGCTGGGGCTGTGTGCGGCGGTAGCAGCATTCTGCGCGATAAAGCTTCATCTTTCGGCCAGCGGCTGGATAAAGAAGAATGTCAAATGACGCACGAGAATGCCGGGATCCAAAAGGTTATTACGTCCCCCTTGCGGGCAAGCGGTGCTTTGGTATGGATAACCAATTTATTATACAGTTAGGAGAATTATTATGAAGCTGAAAAAAATTGCAATGACGGTGCTTTCGGGAGCGCTGGCTCTGACAGTGCTTGGCGGATGCGGCTCCGGGGAGTCCTCCTCGGAAAAAACGGCAGACACATCGTCTGCGGCAGAGATCGAAAGCAAGGGGGCGGATGAATCCGTGGAAAGTGTAAAGGATAAGTTCAATGTTAAGCTGCTCGGCAGGACCTACTACAGCGACGGGACCCTTTGGCTGGGCCTTTCGGGAACAGGCATGGATTTTGATTTCACCGGCGATAAGCTTACTATAAATATGGTAGGCAATCCTGCAGGCGAGGACAGCCAGCCCCGCTGCGCCCTCTATGTTGACGGCGAGCGGGTGGACGATCAGATGATACAGACCGAGGGCAGCAGGTTCGAGGTAACAGGCAAGGGCAGCGAGCCGGTGAACGTTAAGGTCATCAAGCTGTCCGAGTGCGCACAGTCCTGCATGGGTATCGTATCTATGGATGCCGGCGGAGGAACGATCACTCCCGCAGCCGATAAAAAGCACAGGATCGAGATAATCGGTGATTCGATAACCTGCGGCTACGGCGTTGATGACGAGGTCAAGGAGCATCACTTCGCTACCGGCACCGAGGACTGCACCAAGTCCTATTCCTATAAGACCGCCCAGCTGCTGGACGCTGATTATTCCCTTGTGTCCTTCAGCGGCTACGGCATCATCTCCGGCTATTCAAACAACGGCAAGAAGGTCGAGAACCAGCTTGTCCCCACTTATTACGAAAAGCTGGGCTATACCTTTAATATGGGCTTCGGCACCGAAAAGCCCGAGAACCTTGACTGGGATTTCTCCAAGTTCACTCCCGAGGTGATCGTTATCAACCTCGGCACCAATGATGCATCCTATGCCAAGACCAAGGCCAAGAAGCAGGAATACCACGACGGCTATGTGGATTTCCTCAAGCAGATCAGAGCAAAGAACCCAGATGCAAAAATCTACTGCACGCTGGGCATCATGGACAGAAATCTGAACAAGACCATGATCTCCGCCGCCGAGGATTATTCAAAGGAGACCGGCGATACGAATGTTGCCACCTTTGAGTTCCCCATGCAGAATATGGCGGAGGACGGCATCGCCGCCGACTGGCATCCCTCCGATGCGACCCATACCAAGGAGGCGGCTCTTTTAGCTGACTTCATCAAGCAGGATATGGGCTGGTAAGATTTTCAGCACCCGGAGCCTTCCGGGTGCTTTTTGCCTCGGGAAAGCAGGAAACAGCGCTTTGCTTTAGCGTGATACAATGTCATTTGGGCAATTTAGATATAAATCGACAACAAGTTTTAAGCATAGTACAGAACTTTGTAAAATCTCTCAAAACCCCTTGACAATCGAAGAAATATGTGATAAGATATATAAGTCGCCCGAAGAGAGCGGCAAGAGGAAAGGGAAACTAATCCGAGGCAACAGTCGCGGACGGGGAACCTGCCCAACGGCATCTTGAAAAT
>JAFSSS010000025.1 GCA_017450925.1 Ruminococcus sp.
GCGATACCTTGATTATTATTTCTTATTTATTCTTTCTTCTTTTTTCTTTTAGCAGGCGCTGCACTAAGTAACGCAAAGACACTTCTGCCGTGATACAGCAGAAGTGTCGGAATAAAAACTTCTTTATTGCGCCTGCGCTAACAAGGTGTCCGCTTTGCGGACGATATCAAAAATCTTCGCCGAAGGCGATACCTTATTTCTTATTTATTCTTTCTTCTTTTTTATTTATTCAGCGGCCTTGCTTTATTGCTTTTTCAGTCTTTTGGCTATCTGCTCGTAGCTGATGCCGAACTCGTCAAGAATGGTGCGGGCGTGGCTGGTGCGGGAGGGCTTTCCCTTTACGACCTTATATTTCCGCTCGCCGGTCTGCTCGTCGGTAAGGACGGTAAGGCTTTCCAGCTTGGAGCGGACTCCGCTTTGGTTCAGCTCGTCTATCCTTTCTGCCAGCTCGGGGAGGTGGGTGGCAAAAATGCCGCGGACGCCGATGCCGGTGAATATCCTCACCATTTCGTAGGCGATATCCACGCACTCGCCGGGGGTGGTGGACTGTATGGACTCGTTCATGAACAGGAGGCTGTTATCGGTGACCGTTTCGCTGATCGTTTTAAACTGCTTGATCTCGGTAGTGAACCGGGAGGCGTTGATGCCGGTCTGCTCCTCCTTGGGGAAATGGGTATAGATATAGTCTGCGGGACGGATAGTGCAGCTTTCAGCGGGGACGTAGAGGCCGGCCTGTGCCATAGCGAAGCATATACCCACGGCACGGACGAAGGTAGTCTTGCCGCCGTTATTGGCACCGGTGAGGATATAGAAATCCGCATCCTCGCCGAAGGAGATATCGTTAAGCACCACGGGCTTGCGATCCTTTTCCTTGGCGCGCATATTATACGTCCTTGCCTCGCGGAAATAGATAGGGTCAAAGAGCCCCTTGATGACTGTCGCGCCGTCGCTGATGACGGGGCGGCACATTTTCATGCCTGCGGACTCGCAGAGGTTTATCATGTCGATAGCACCGAGATAGAAATCCAGCTGATAGCTTATGGAATACATATCCTTGAGGGTGATCTTCTGATACTCCTCCAGCACATCGCAGAGCTTTTGAACGTAGCTGTCGGAGATCGCCGCAAGCTCGTCGAAGAGGGCTTTATCGGCGGTGTTCAGATTGGGCTCGCCGTCGGTGTTGAGGCCGGTATATTTATTGCGGACGCTTTTTATCACCTTGCCGGACTGGAAATTCGCGCCGTGGTAGATTATCCTGTCCAGCAGAGAGGGCTTGAGGATATAGGGCTCTTTGGAAAGCTCCAGTATGCCTGCGGAGACGGGCACGAGGGTCTCGTCCAGGTTTATAGCCACGGTAACGCTGCGGATGCGATCCTTCAGCATTGCGCGAAGCTCGGCGGTCTGCTTTTTAAGCTCGGCAAAATGGGGGTCGCGGAGCTGCTCCTCAAAATACTCGAACATACCGATAACGCCTCTTGAGCGGAGCCGCGGCTTATTCTCGGCATAGAACTCGTGGAGAAGCTCCATGCAGCTTATATAGGCTTCATAGGCCTCCAGCGCCTCGGAGAGCATGGAGAAGGAGTCGGGGTTGGAGAGCTTATAAACATTCTTGCGGTCGTTTTCCAGCATGATATCCACTGTCTTTTTCACGGTGGAGGACAGCTTGGGGACGCTGCGGAAATCCTCCAGCACATCAAGGCGGTACTCGATGACCTCCTTATCGCAGCAGAACTCGCTTAGGATATCAAGGATGCGCTTGGAGTAATAATTTGAGATCTGTGCCGCCAGCTGTTCAAGGCTCAGGTTGGCGGAGAAATCCTTGGGGAAATCCCGGCGGGCGGCGCTGCGGGCGCGGCACTCCTCACGCTTCTGCTTTGAAGGATAGTAGAGATCGACAAGCGGATCCTTCAAAAGCTCCTGGTGATCGTTTTTCATAGGCTCACTCCTTTGTTAGGATGTATAGGCAAGACGGACATTCCTCTGATATGTTCTGACCATACCCCGGGCGAGGAAAAGGCAGGCTGCGGCCTTGGCGGCAAAGAGCAGGACGGTCATTATCACTGCTGTGGTATTGCAGGCGGAGACCCTGTCGGCAAGGGCGGAGAGGCATTGCTGCAGATAGTCCGGCTGATCGGAATACATAAGGCGGATATGCCTGTCCTCCTCCTTTAAGAGCATCTCTGCAACAGCACGGTATCGGGTATAGAGCAACAGCGTATTGGCTGCGGCGCCCGCTGCGAGTATCAGCACGAAATTGCGGAAGAAGGTATATTCCGTGACGCCCTCAAGGGAGAAATAATGCCGTCTCAGGCGGCGGATGACGAGCCGGGAGAACACACCCACAAGGGCGATGCCGGCAGCGGCAAAGGCTGTCGGGACTGATATCATCATAGGCAGCGGGGATGACTTTTCCGGGTCAAGGGTGATGCTGCGGAAGCTGCTGATAAGGAACACATCCGACAGCACCAGCACTGTCACCGCCCATGCAAGGGTGAATATACGGAAATGGAGCTTGAATTTCATGACTGTTCCTCCGAAGCTTTACTGTGGGACGGCAGCAGTTGAGAGATAATGACGGCTGCAAGGACGAGGCCGCAGCCTGAAAGCTCCTTTGGCGAAAGCCCTTCGCCGAGGATGATCCAGCCGGAGATCGCGGCGAAAACGGACTCAAGGCTCATTATCAGAGCTGCGGCGGCAGGGTCGGCGTGCTTTTGGGCGATCATCTGCAGGGTATAGCCCACGCCGCTGGAAAGCACACCGGCATACAGGACAGGCAGTCTTGCATCCCACACGGCAGACAGCTCGGGGCGCTCGAATATCAGCATCGGGAGGGCTGAAAGCAGAGCCGTCACTGCGAACTGGAGGCAGCTCATCTTAACACTGTCGGCACCGCGGGAAACGAAGAAGTCGATAAGCAGGATATGCACTGAAAACACCGCAGCGCAGCCCAGCACCGCAAGGTCGCCTTTGCCCACGGAGAAGTCTTCGCTTACGCAAAGGAGGTAAAAGCCGGCGACGGCGATAGCCACGCAGACCCATGCTCCGGGGTGTATCCTTTTTTTCAGAAACACTCCGAGCAGGGGGACGATGACGATATACAGTGCTGTAACAAAGCCGGCTTTTCCGGCGGTGGTCATACCGATGCCGATCTGCTGGAGAGCAGAGGCGGCACACAGGGCTATACCGCAGCACACCCCGCCCACGAGGGTCATCCGGCGGGAGGGAGAGCTGTTATCCCCGGCTTGCTTCGAGCGCCGGTTCAGAACGGCTATCACCGGCAGCAGCACAGCGGCGCCGATGACAGAGCGGGAGAAATTATAGGTGAACGCGCCGATACGGTCGGCGCCCTTGCTTTGTGCGACAAAGGCTGAACCCCATATCATCGCAACAAGCAGGAGTATTAGGGCAGAAGTGATTTTCTTATTCATCCGTTTAGCATACATCGGCGGGAGACTTCCCCGCCCTACAGGTCGAATGGTGTTGGCTTGTATTCAGATTATACCACACTTTCCTGCAAAAGTAAAGACAGCGGCTGCGCGGCCGGGCTCGGGTTTTTATTTGCTGCAAATGACAGGTTATATTCAATGCACAATGCATAATGCCCAGTCTCACGTTCCGTGATGCCGCACAATGAAGGAGTGCGCCCTTAGCGCAGGCGCAATAAAGAAGTTTTTATTCCGACACTTCTGCTGTATCACGGCAGAAGTGTCTTTGCGTTACTTAGTGCAGCGCCTGCTAAAAGAAAAAAGAAGAAAGAATACATAAGAAAGAATAATCAAGGTCTGGCCTGCGGCTATATATTTTGAAATATGTCCGCAAAGCGGACACCTTGTTTATTCTTTATTCTTTCTTCTGCCTAACTTTAGTTAGGATATTATTATATTCTTTTAGCGGTGGCACATACAAAGC
>JAFSSS010000004.1 GCA_017450925.1 Ruminococcus sp.
AACACCGCACGACCCCTGTGCATCAGCTGCGCCGTCCAGCTTTTCGTCAGATTGCCTAAATTCGACGCAGGCTTGCTGACGCAAGTCAAGGAGAATTTGGGTAATATGACGGAAAGCTGGCAAGCAGATGATGTGCAGAGGTCGTGCGGTGTTGCCTAAATCAAAACCAGCACGGAAGAGTGATAAGCAATGGAAAACAAAGCTATATGGAGCCGCACCCGGGACGAGCTTGTCAGCGCTGTCTGCGCTCTCGGCTATCCTGCGGAGTTCGGCGGCATGATCGCGGAGCATATCGGCAGCCCCGCCGGCATGGAAAGAATGATCTCCTACCTCAAATATGTCCGACCCGAAAAGCCGGAGCTGATAGTCGATGAAATGCTGTCCATTAAAAGCGATATCGACAGGTGGCGTGAAAAAAAGGAGTGTGAACGCGCCAACAGCGTCTATAATGAAGTGCTTAACTACGGCTTTGGAGATGAAGATGATGAATAGCATAAAAAGCCTGCTTGAAACGACCCTCAACACCCGTGAGCTGGGCGGCCTGCACTTTCCCGGCGGGACGACCCTTACAGGCAGGATACTGCGAAGCGACCGTATCTGCTCACCCACCGAAAGGGATATCAGCTTTCTCCTGCGATCGGGCATTACCACCGTCATCGACCTCCGCACCGACAGCGACATTGCTTTGGAGCCCTGCGGCCTTACTGCTGAAAAGGGCTTTTTCTATCATCACATCCCTATCGAAGAGGGGGGATATGTCCCCGCAGGCTTCGGGGATGTAGTTCCCTCCTATCTTGCTATAGCCCGCACTCCCGCTATGTCGGAGGTCTTCCGCACGATCGCGGAGGCTCCCGGGGGAGTTATCTTCAACTGCTGGGCGGGCAAGGACAGAACAGGCGTCACCGCGGCGGTCATACTGATGCTCTGCGGCGTCAGCGACGACGAGATCATCCATAACTATATGCTCACCCTGCCCTTCAGCGAAAGGCTTTGGGAGCAGCTAAGGCAGTTCCGTCCCGAAGAGGAGATGAAAATAATCCTCCCCAACGAGCAGTTCATCAAGGGCTTTATTGACGGCTTCCGAAAGGAATACGGCACTGCAGAGGGCTATCTCACCAGCTTTGGCCTTTCAGCCGAAGAGATCTCTGCCGTAAGGCACAAGCTTGTCGGGCAGTAGACCAATGACCGTGTAACCCTTTTCTTACAAGCGGCATAGACTGTAGTATAAGGCAGCCGAGAGAGGCGCCTTAAATCGAAGAAAAGGAGAAACGACTATGAATAACGGTTATTGGTGGATCATCATCCTGGTACTGATCCTCGGTATGTGCGGCGGCTGCGGCTGTGGCTGCGGCGACAACAACTGCGGCTGCTTCGGCTGCGGCAACAACAACTGCGGCTGCAACTGACAGCAAAGCAGAGGTCTCCGTCCCAAACAGGCGGAGACCTCTGCTTTGTATTTGTATTGCCGCAAACGAGGTTTTCAATGCACAGTCTCACGTTTCGTGAGACCGCACAATCAAAGGAGTGCGCCCTTGGCGCTCCTTTCATTATCAACTGATTCAGCGATACATTTTTTCACCTGTCCGTCAGCTTGTGATCCGACAGGGTCACGATCCTGTTTCCGTAGGCTGCGCAGGCCTCCGAGTGGGTCACCTGCAAGATCGTTATGCCTTTCTCTTCGTTCAGCCTTCCGAACAGGTTCATGACCTCCTCGCCCGAGGCCTTGTCAAGATTTCCCGTGGGCTCGTCCGCCAGCAGGATCTCCGGCTCGGTCAGAACTGCCCGGGCTACAGAGCATCTCTGCTGCTGACCGCCCGAAAGCTGCGAGGGATAGCTTTTCCGCTTTTCCGACAGCCCCGTCAGCTCCAGCAGCTCGACTAATTTGTCCCTGCAGTTTTTCACCTTCCGTCCCGACAGCTCTATGGGAAGAAGTATGTTCTCCTCAACCGTCAGATTAGCCACTAAATTATAAAACTGAAATACATAGCTTAGCTTGAAGCTTCTAAGCTCCGACAGCTCCCTGTCGGTCATCCCTGCAATGCTTTTCCCGCCGATCAGTATGTCTCCGCTGAATTCTCTGTCCAGCCCGCCTATCAGATACAGCAGCGTGGATTTTCCGCTGCCGGATGCTCCCGTCAGAGATACAAAGCTGCCCTTTTCCACGGTCAGCTCCGCGCCGTCAAAGATCAGCGCCTCGTTCTCTCCCGAGCCGAAATGCTTTTTCAGATCCCTTATCTCTATTACCTTGCTCACTTCTTCCGCCCCCTTATTCGTATTTCAGCTCCGCCGCGGTGTTCATCCTGTAAAGCGAGACAACAGGCTTCACCGCCGCCAGCATAAGCACCAGCATCAGCCCGCCGATAAAGCCGAGCGTCAGCGGGATGTTGAATATGACCTCTATACCCATGCCGAGGTTGGACATCGCATTTTTGATAAGCGATGTCAGCAGCATCCCCGTCATCAGCGCCAGCACTCCCGAAATGACCGACGAAAGCAGCGTTTCCAGCAGGATAAGCTTCGCAAGCTTTCTCTTGCCCGCCGCCACTGAATGCAGCACCGCATATTTCCTCTTCGACTGCTCAAACCCGATCACCGCATTGCTCACCGCGCCCAAAAGCGCCAGCACACAGCCCACCGCCGTTATCGCATAGAGTATGGTCATGATGCTCGACATATTCTCCTCGTCCTCTGCCTGCATATCCTCGCAGCTGATGATGCTGTCGTTGGGACGGGTGTCAGCCAGCCTGTCCTGCACTGCCTCAAAGGCTCCCTCTCCGGCTAATTTCACATAAATGTACATCGGCCTGTCGGACATCTCTCTTCTGAACCATGCCTTGTTCACCACCACCGTCTCGTTGAAATGGTCAACGGTGTCGCAGATGCCCTTGACCTTGAATTTGTAGGGCGTGTATATCTTCTCGCCGCTTTCGCTTATATCGAAGGAATCATAGTCGGTGAACTCAAAGCTGTCACCGGCGGAAAGGCCGTATTTTTCGGCTATAGGCCTTCCGATGTAGGCCTCGTCCTCCGCAGGCTCGTCTCCCAGCCCGCGGATGCTGGTGAACAGCCGGTAGTCGTCATAGCCCGCAACACAGAACATATGCTTTTTGCTGTCCTTGATCGTTCCGTTCAGATAGGTGTTATAGAGAAACTGTACGTCGGTTATCTCCGGCATATCCGTGATAAGCCCGCTTTCCTCCTCCTTGAGGGAGGTCTCTATCCTTGCATCAAAATGATATGTATCTGCCCTGTAAAGCCTCGCCACCGACTGGACGGTGATGAAGATCGCAGTCGTTATCGCCAGTGCCGCAAAGGTGAGCTGTGTTCCCGTAACAGTGCTTTTTTTGTGCTGCAGCTCCTTGGCCGCCAGCTTGGCGCAGGGCATCCCCAGCGCCCCGAAAAGCTTCGCCAGCAGCGAGGATATCAGCTTCAGCAGTATCGGCAGCGACATTACCGCTCCCACGCAGATAAGCGCGACCGCCATGATCGTTACGATCATTTCCTCCGTTATAAGTCCGACAGCGATGCCGGCACCCAGTATTACAAAGCCCAGAGCGACCTTTGCCGGGCTAATGTGATAGGCAGTGTCCCGGGAGGAGAATATGATGTCCCGCACCGGCGTCCTTACCGCCCTTAAAAGCGCCCCCGACTGGCAGATAAGCTGTATCAGCACTGCCGCAGCCACCGCCGCCGGATACATCCAAAGGGGCATATCAAACTGCTGCGAGGTGCTTCCGCCGAAAAATGCGTTGATCGCAAGGTCTCCCGCAAGGCTGTAGCCCACTGCTCCCAAGGCTCCGCCCACGATACCGTAAACCGCACTTTCTATAAGCAGTATCCTTGAGGTCTTGCGCAGGCTGCCGCCAAGGCTCCTTAGCGTTCCGATGACCGACATCCGCTCGTTTGCGATGTGTCTTGACATCGAGGTAGTCAGAAACAGCGTCATCAGCAGGATGACCGCAAATATCAGATAAAACACCGTGGTCTGGTCGTTTATCTCCTCCAGCATCTCGTCCGAAAGCACCGGGTAAACAGTGTATTCCCTGTCCGCATACCTTCTCTGCAGCTCTCCCACCGTTTTCAGAACATCCAGCTCGTCCGGCAGGTCGGCCAATGCCATGTTGCAGCCCGACCCCTCTGCCCCGGTCAGCGTTTTCACGGCCTCCGGCGGCACAAGGATGCGGTCGGGATAGTTGCGAAGATATTTGTCGGTGGTCACCTTTGTGATCTTAAGCTCAACTCTGTTCTTGTTGTACTCTATCGCAGCAGTGTCCCCTACCTTGACTCCGCTCTTTTCCGCAAGCTTCTGCGAGATCACCGCTCCGCCGGCAGGGTCAAGAGCTTCGTCAGTAAAGCCGAAGTCCTTATGCTCCTGCGGGTCAACTGACCGCATGGTGATATTGTACTTCCCCTTTGCCGTGATGAACTGCCCGCCCGAGGTGCCAAAGACAATAAGCCTCGTGCCCTCCGGGAAATCACCGGCGGATAACTGCAGATCCCTGCTCGTGTCAAGGATCACGATCTCTGCGCCGCCGTAGGCTCGCAGCATCATGTTCCGCAGCTCCCGCTCCGGCGCCTCTCTGCCCTCAACACAGAAAAGCAGTGCAAAGGCCGAGGCCGCCAGCGCTATGATTATCGCCGCTGAACGCAAGGGCTTCCCCAAAATGTTCCGGCGGATAAGTCTTCCGACTATAGACATAAGATCAGTCCCCTATACTGTTTCTTTTCTGCTATGTGCTTCGTCGATCTGCCGCTTTGCATAGTACCTGTTCACGCAGCTTCGGTAGCCCAGCGACTGCAGCTGTTCATACCTTACAGAATATCTCCCCTTGGTGCGCTTCCCGCTTATCAGATACCTAAGACATTCCTGTGCGTAGGTGTCTATCTCTTTAAGGCTGCTGTCCGTGTTTATCACCGGGAAGTACCACCTCGCCCAGCTAAGCTCGCTGTCGCTCCCGGGCTCGTACAGCTTTTTCTCAAATATCCGTATGAAGGCCGCCGCCGCCTTCTCCGGCGCTATGCCGCGCCTTTCGTACCAGCGCTTCAGCGCCCGCGTCTTTCGGCGCATCTTCGCCTTCAGCTTCTTCACCGACGCCTCGGCTATATCCACCTCGCCGTTTTTATATGACAGCCCCAAAAAAGTCCACTGCCCGCCCGGCGGTGTCATTTTCTCCTTTTCGGGATTTACCGTAAGACCGTGTGCTTTCAGCAGCTCACGCAGCTCGGCAGCATATCCCTCGGCCTGCTCCCTTGTCTGTGCAAACAGTATGATGTCGTCAGAATAGCGAACATAGGGCACACCGCGTTCCTCGAACAGGGCATCCGCCTTGCGGAGATAAAGGTTCGCGTAAAAGGCCGAAAGAGGCGTTCCCGCCATGATGCCCTTTTTCTCCGTGATGACTTTGCCTCTGTCCAGCACCCTCTGCTCCTTCAGCAGAGCCGACAAAAAGCCGTAGAGCCGCCGGTCGCTGCCGGTCACACTTTCCAGCATAGGCAGGAGCTTTTCCACATCCACCGAATTGAAATAGTTGCTTATATCGGCCTTATAGCACCACATCCTCCCGATGCCGGGGCGGCGAGCCAGACTTCGGAAGCCCATTTGCGCAGTCCGGCCGGGGCGAAAGGAATATAGCCCGCCGGAAAACAGGCCGTCATATTCCCGCAGCAGCAGATAGGTCAGCAGCTTCAGCACGGTGTTTTCCGTTTTTGGGTAGATATAGATCACCCGTTTTTTATCCGTATCGAGCTTGCTTATCTCGGCACGGCGGGGGAGAGGGAACTCCTCACCTGCGGATATACTTTCGCAGACCGGGAGGTAACCGCAGGCGTCGATGAAGCCTTTCAATTCCCGGGTAAAGTGTTTCGGGCAAGCGAGGGAGCATTTATAATCATAGAAGTCAACCCAGTATTTTGGCTGGGAGAGCCTATCGAGCAAAGAAAGCATAAAACCTCCAAAGGTCCTCGCGCGGACGGCGCAGCGCCGGAAAAATCAGTCCTCCTGCACTCACAGGAAAGAGCGCCGGCGATCATCCGTCCGTAATGATACAAAAACCAACGCCCTACAAGATAACGCCGGACAGAGTTTAATACGCCGCCCTCGAAAGAATGTGAGCGTCCCGCGTCATATCACGCCAAACCGTCCGTATCGTGAATAAAAAACGGAAAGAGAAAGGCGTTAAATCCAATAAATTATTGGATGTACAAGACCGTACACGCCGCGGCTGCCTGCGAAGCGCGGTAAAGCAGCGTGCCTGATCCGTCACAGGCGCTAAGCGTTCTCTTTCCGTTTTATGCAGATTGTTATACCGAAAGCGCGCTCCTTACCCTGTTCGTAACATACGAGCGTGCGTTCCACCAGCCGTCATGGTCGTAGTAGAAGCGCAGATAAGGCACTCCCTCGTTGCGGCATTTCAACGCAAGCTGCCGCACATTGCTCTTTTCACTTATAAGCTCAACAATAAGCGCGGTGCGCCCGTTGTTGGTGAAGGTGAATATCGTCGCGGGATGATATCTCTTGTCATCCGTTTCGTGAGTTATCCCGTAGGAGGAAAATTCTTCCGCAAACAGCTTTTCAAAATATTCCACATAGCTGCCGCCAAAAGAGTATTGGTTCTCCTCCTTGGGCATCACAGGCCCCCAGGGCAGAAGCCCCCGCACAGCCTCGCCCTTCTTCGGCGGGGGCGGGTTCGGACTGGATCTCTGCGATACCGGCTTGGGCGCATCGTCCTCTCTAAGATTGTCAAAATAGTGCTTTTCATCACCGAACATACTCTCGGCAGCATCCTCGGCAGCCTTCTTGAACAGCTTTGAAAACAGACCCATGTTCATTACCTCCCGTGTGTTTTTATTCTCGGTTATGTGCGCTTGATCCTTTTGCTGTCTGTCTTTTTGGTAAGATTAAGGTGGAACAGCATCCGCTCCGTGTTCTGTATGATAAACGAGATAAATCTCAGGAAGGTGTCAGCCATTATGCCGAAGTTGATGCACAGCAGAATGCTCTTGTAGGAGAGCGCCGATGTGCCGAATACCCAGCCCAGCAAACGGAAGGCAAATATCAGCCCCGCCGTGCAGAGCAGGATGATCGCTATCTTGTAGGAGCTTAGCGGCTTGCTTATCTGCCGCAGTACCATGATGCCCACTACCGACAGCAGTATCGTCGAGGCCGTGGTGATCTCTGACTGCGATACCTCGAATATCTGCCCGAAGATCACCATTGCCACCACCACAAATACATCCGTCAGTCCGCCCGGGAGCGCCTTCAGTATGATGTTCTTCATGAAGTGGCCGTTTATCAGATAGTGATCCGGCACCTGCGAAAGCAGGAACGCCGGTATGCCTATGGTGAACATACTTATAAGCGTGATCTGTGAGGGCGTAAGCGGATATACTACGCCGAATATCAGCGTTACTACCGAAAGTATGATCGAGAATATGTTCTTTACAAGGAACAGGCTTCCCGAGCGCTCCATGTTGTTGACGACCTGCCTGCCCTCCATAACAACGTCTGTCATGTGAGAGAAGTCAGAGTCCAGCAAAACAAGCTGCGCCGCCTGTACCGCCGCATCGCTTCCCGATGCCATTGCGATAGAGCAGTCTGCATCCTTCAGCGCCAGAATGTCGTTCACTCCGTCGCCCGTCATCGCAACGACCTTGTCCTGCGCCTGCAGCGCCTTCACAAACTTCCTCTTCTGATCCGGCGTTACCCGCCCGAATACGGTGTAGCTGCGCATCGCCTCAAAAATTGCATCGTCAGTCGTCAGCGTGGATGCGTCAACATATCTCTCCGCATTCACAATGCCCGCCTGCTTCGCCACCTCTGATACTGTTATCGGATTGTCGCCGGAAATGACCTTGACCTCAACACCCTCCTGATCGAAGAAACGGAAGGTCTCCGGCGCCGTCTCACGGACAGGATTGGTTATAAGTATCAGCGCCAGCGGCTCACAGTCAGCTGTCAGAGCCTTGCCGTCCGGCTTGCCCCCGTATCTCACAAAGGCCAGAACTCTGTAGCCCTTGCGGCTGTTGAATTCAATATCAACGCGGTAATCCTCGTATTTGTCCCTAAGCACCCATTCCGGCGCACCGAGTACATATGCCGCGTCCTCAAAGGTAACACTGGAGTATTTGAACTCCGATGAAAAATCCGTGTGACCGACGATCTTCGCCCCGCTGGGATTGGTGTAGTATTGCTTCATCGCCGCCATGGTGATGTTATCAGCAGCCTGCTCCGATGCAAAATCGCTAAGCAGCGGAAACAGCTCCTTTTCCGTTATGGAGCCGATAGCCTTCATTCCTGTGACCTTCATGGTGTTCTCGGTAATGGTGCCCGTTTTGTCCACGCACAGCACGTTTACCCGCGCCAGCGTCTCGATGCACTTCATGTTGTGAACAAGCACCTTTTGCTGCGCCAGCCGCATTGCACTGATGACCAGCGTAACACTCGCCAGCAGGAAAAGCCCCTCCGGGATCATTCCGATGACCGAGGCAACAGTCGCTCTGATGCTGTCGGTATATCCGCTGTTTCTTACCACATAGGTGGAATAAAACTGCAATCCGCCCAAGGGCAGGATAATAAAGCCCGCTATCTTTACGATCTTGTTCAGAGACCTTATCATCTCCGACTGCTCGCCCTTCTTGACCTTCTTTGCCTGCAGGGTCAGCTGCGAGATATAGGACTCTGCTCCCACCTTGGTGAGCCTTGCCTTGCAGCTTCCCGATACTATGTAGCTTCCGCTCATCAGCTCGGCGCCGTTTTCCTTCACGATCTCGTCCGCCTCACCGGTCAGCAGAGCCTCGTTTGCCGAGACCTTGCCCTCGATGACTACCGCATCGGCAGGTATCTGGTCTCCGGCCTTGAATACTACTATATCGTCAACGACCAGCTTGTCAGAGGCTATCTTCTGCTCCGACCCGTCCCGTATGACACGGGCGGTGGGCGAGTTAAGCACCGTGAGCTTGTCAAGCAGCGCCTTCGAGCGCATCTCCTGCACGATACCGATAAGCGTATTCGTCACGATGACCGGCAGGAAGGTCAGATCCTTGTAGCAGCCGCCGATTATCAGCAGTGCGGAAATGATCGCAAAGATCAGATTGAAATAGGTGCATACGTTGGTGATGATTATCTGCCCGACGGATTTAGAGGGCGGCTTTACCGGCTTGTTGGTAAGCCCCGCCTGCTCTCTCTCTCTGACCTGTGCGGCTGTGAGCCCCTTGTCGGCAGCAGCACACACCCTTTCGATCTCGGCCGTCATAGTATCCTTTTTCATAACACGGCTCCTTTGAATTTCAAATGATTATATGAATTAATTATACCACGCCTTCAGCGTTTTTTCAAGTAGCAAATACACATTTTTAAACACGATCCTATCTCGCAGCATATTGCCGCAATTGTGTGGTTGATAGTTGATAATGGACAGTTGACAGTTGATAATGAAAGGAGCGCCCGCAGGGCGCATTATGAATTGTGTATTGAAACTGTTGTTTGCGCAAAACACGGACGGATTTGTGAATTTATTATTTCAAACGTTTTAGTCAAAAACAGATTACAATTTATACAAAGATTTTCCTTGCAATCTGCTTGCACATTTGGTATAATTATTATGTAGAATTGTCAACATTCATAGTGCAGTTTGTACAATTCTGAAAGGGATAAATTTGGGGAGAGCTTTATGGATAATAAGGATATAGAATTTTATCTAAGCTTTGAAAAGCTGATGAAAAAAATAAATACCATGCGAACTCTGGATATAGATGCTATCCGTCCCGAGACGGCAAGGCTCTGTGAGCTTCTGCGTGTAGCAAAGGTGACCTCTACCAGCTATGCCAATGCCCGCCTTGAGTCTATGGACAGGGGCGAAAGGATCGTTGCCTATGACAGCGGCCTTCCCTGCGTCGAGATAATCAACGACCGCACTATCACCGAAATGATGTCAATAATCAGCTGCAAGATCTTTATTGCCGCCGGTGCCGAGCCCTGGACCGAGATCGAGCGGGAAAGAATCAGTCTCCTTACCCAGACTATCGCCGTCTATGTCAGCCGCACCCGCGTTATCGCCGCCGCCGAAAGGTTCGCCTTCTTTGATGACGACGGCTATCATAACCTGCGCTATTTCATCAAAAGCCTCCAAAAGGCCGGCCCCGCCGGCGAGCTGCGCGGCAAGGCTGCGATAAATTTCAACCTCAAGCATTTCTCCCTCGTCAATCAGCAGGTCGGAAGATCGTCCGGCAACACCGTAATGCAAGGCTTTTATCACAGAGCCGAGGAGATCATCGGCGATAAGGGCTTCATCGGCAGAATGGGCGGCGATAACTTCGTAGCCGTCTGCCCCGGCGAAAGGCTCGATGCCCTGCTGGAGTTCTTTAACGGCTCCCCTATCGTCTATGACGAGATGACCGGCGATAAGATAATGGTCTCTGCCTCCGTGGGCATTTATCAGATGCCCGAGAATTTTGAGTACAGCGATGTGGGGGATATTTTAGATAAGATAATAGCCGCAGTCACTATTGCCAAACAGAGCGGAACGCCCGATATCGTCTTCTTCAATAACGAGATGAATGCCCGCAAGCAAAAGGCCAGCCGCCTGCAAAGAATGTTCCCCGAGTCGCTCAGGCAGGAGGAGTTCAAGGTCTTTTATCAGCCGAAGATAGATATAGCTACCGGCGAGCTGATCGGCGCAGAGGCTCTCTGCCGCTGGTTCCATGACGGCCGCATTATCCCTCCCGGCGAGTTCATCCCTCTGCTTGAACAGGGCATTGACATCTGCCGCCTTGATTTCTATATGCTCGACCACGTCTGCCGGGATATACGGCGCTGGCTCGACGAGGGACGCAAGGTGGTAAGGGTCTCTGTCAACTATTCCCGCAAGCACATGATGGATATTGACCTGCTGGAGCATACCCTTGATATCGTTGACAGAAACAACGTTCCCCACAGATACATTGAGATCGAGCTTACCGAAACGACCACCGATGTCGAGTTCCAGTACCTTAAAAGTGTCGTAAGCGGACTTCAGACCGCCGGTATAAGCACATCTGTAGATGATTTCGGCATGGGCTATTCCTCGCTGAACCTTATCAAGGAGGTACCCTGGAACGTCCTCAAGATCGACAAGAGCTTTCTTCCTCTCGAATCCGACAACGAAAACAGCACCCGCAGCGTGATGTTCAAGTACGTCGTAGCTATGGCGAAGGAGCTTGGCCTTGAGTGTATCGCCGAGGGCGTTGAGACCGAACAGCAGGTCAATGTGCTTAGACAGAACCACTGTGACCTTGCCCAGGGCTTTTACTTCGATAAGCCCCTCCCGGTGGAGGAGTTTGAAAAACGCCTTGATATCCACCATTACAATAACGCAATGGTCTGATGTAAGACAGCACTGCACAAAACGCGGCGAGACCTCCCCTGTCACGCCGCGTTTTTCAGCGCCGATATGCTGTCGTTTGTTTTTTGGCTATTGTTTTTTTGCAGGTTGTATGGTATCATTATAGTGTATTTTTTCCCAGAAGGGAGTGAGAAAATGTCCCCAAAAAAGATCAGCCGCCCCAGTCTGAAAAATATCAGCAAGGCACAGCTTTTTATGATACTCGGCTTCGGACTTATAACCGTTACCGCCGTTATCATCGTCTCTGTGCTGACTATGCACAAAACCGACGAGGTGCTGAAAAATAAGGTCGTTTCTCTCACCTCCTCACTGAATGTTCAGATGAAGCTGAATGTGGAAAGCTATCTCTCCCGTATGGAAACTATCGCTACTCTCGCCTTCGGTGAGAAGGAGTCCTATACCTACGATGCCACCGACCCCTCCAACGACGAGTACGAGGCACTGAATACCGAGAAGAAGATAACCGAGCGCCTCTACAGCCTGTGTATCATGGAGAACTTCGTCGATTACGGCATAGTCTATAGCAACAACCGCACCGTCGGCAAGATCTCCAACGGCACCTCTACCCTCTTCGGCGACAGGATATTTGCCGAGCTAAGCTCAATGATCTCCCGCCCCCGAACCAACGACGGCTGGGCTACCGGCTACGAAAACAACTTCAAGCGCATCTATTATGTCAAGCAGGTCCACGAAAACGCCGTCCTCGTTATCTCCTTCTATGCCACCGAGCTGGATGCCGTTTTCGATAACCCCGAGACCCTAAGCGATATGGACATCCGCCTTGTCAATCAAGATAACAACCTTATCTATTCCAAAAAGCCGGAGGAGGTGGGTCAGCCTCTGCCGGAGGATATCCGCTCGCGCATCGCGGGTAAGGACTCTGTCTCCGTCCTCGATAACGACTACCTCGTTTCCGTCAACAGGTGCGGCGACTGGTCGGTGGTCTGCTCGATACCTACACAGATAATCCTTAACGAGAAAAACGATATCACCAAATTCACCTACGTCACCGCCGGAATAGCGGCTGCTTTGGCTATCTTTACCGCCCTGCTGCTCTCCTACCGGATCATCAAGCCGATAAGGAACACCGTATTCTCGCTTGACAACAAGGCAAGGATCGACCTGCTTACAGGCATCCTCAACAAGCTCTCCTTTGAGGAGTACGCCGGCAGCTGCCTCGCCAATTCCCTCGAGACCGAGCGCCACGCCCTTATCATCCTCGATATAGATAACTTCAAGGGCGTTAATGATACCCTCGGTCATGCCTACGGCGATAAGGTGCTGAAAAAGACCGGCGAGATACTCCGCTCGACCTTTTCGGATGACGACTACCTCGGCCGCATCGGCGGAGATGAATTCTGCGTGCTTGTAAATGCCCGTTTCGATACAAAGGAAAAGTTCGATGCCTTCCTGCTGGAAAAATGCAAGGCGCTCTCTTCGGCCTACCATAATTACTACAGCGGCCGCGACGGCTCGTATAAGATATCCGCAAGCATAGGCGTTGCCCTCTGGCCGGATAACGGGCGCAGCTTCAGCGAGCTTTATGCCGCCTGCGACAGCGCCCTCTACCGTTCCAAAAAGAGCGGCAGGGATACCTATACATTCTATGCTTCGGACGATCCCGATAAGGAAAGCGAGGGCGGCGGAAATGAATAAACTCTCAAGGCTCTCTGCCCTGCTTATGTCTGCGGTAATGCTGTTTCTCTCCGGCTGCGAGGAGAATGCGGTCGTCCGCGATCAGACCAATCAGACACAGATAACCCTCTCCTGGTGGGGAAATGACTCCCGGACGGAATATACTCTTGCCGCCGTGCAGCGCTTTGAACAGCTCCACCCCGAGATCAAAGTCAAGTGCAGCTATTCCGAATGGTCGGGCTACGAGGCCAGAAGTCAGGTGCAGATGATCTCCGGCACCGAGGCCGATGTGATGCAGATAAACGTGGGCTGGCTAAGCCAGTATTCCTCTGACGGGTCGGGTTATTACGATATCGAAAGGCTTGCAGATATCGTTGACCTTACCAACTTCCCCGCCGAAACTCTTGACTACGGCCGCCGCGGCGGAGTGCTTAACGCTATCCCGATCGCTATGAACGCCGAGACCGTGTATATAAACAAGACAGTCTATGACAGCTACGGCGTACCCGTACCGCAGACCTGGGACGATGTTTTCGAGGCCGCAAAGGTCTTCCGGGAGCATGAAGTTTATGCGCTGGCGGGAGCAAATAAGTCTATCTGGCTCTATTGCATCGCTTATGCCGAGCAGCATAACGGCAAGCAGTTTTTCAATGAAAACAGCGAGATAACCTTTAATGCCGATGATCTGAAAATAATGATCGAGTTCTATAACCGCCTTGTGAACGAAAAGGTCATCCCCAAGGTAGAGGACTTCCAGCGCTATAATATCGACAACGGCACCTACGCCGGGATTATCGCATGGGTCAGCGATGCACTGAACTACTACAAGGGCGTTATCGAAAAGGGCAGTGAGATCATCGCCGCCGATTATACCGCTCTTGACCCCGCAAAAGCCGGCGAGGGCTGGTACGCAAAGCCCGCTACCCTCTATGCTCTAAGCAAGAACACCGAGCATCCCAAGGAGGCGGCAATGCTGCTGGACTTCATGCTCAACAGCAAGGAATGGGCAGAGCTTCAAGGCGTGGAAAAGGGCATACCTATCAGCGCTGCGGTGAGAAAGCATCTTGCCGAAACAGGGATGCTTAGCGGGCTTCAATACGAAGCCTCTGCAGTCATGGAAAGCAACCGGTATATCAAGCCCATGAACTCCCTTGTGGAGAATGCCGACCTCTATGATACCTTCATAGACTCCTGCAACCTTGTTTTATTCGATAAAGCCACCGCCGACGAGGCTGCCCGGCAGCTTTTTGATACCTACTCCCAGACTTATTCCGTCACTGGCTGAATATATGAAAATGCCAAAGGCATCACCGCACTGCTTTGTGCGGTGATGCCTTTTGTGTTGTTATAAGGTCTTTGTTATTCCTCGGGCTTGTCGTTTGTTGTAACAGTAATGTTCGGAGCGCCCTCTGCCGAAGCCTCTGCCTTTGCCTCCTCCGACTTTTTGCGGGCATCGCTGATCGCCTTCTTGATGTTCGCAAGTATATCCATTGTAAAGGGCAGCTTTTCGGTATCGGGATTTACGATAAATCCGTTTACGTTAGGTGTGATCTCCGACATATTTGCCAGATCGGAAAACTTCATTGCAAAGGCTTGATATTTCTGATCCGTCTTAAAGCCCTTCAGCAGCTCGCGGTCGGTATAGGCCGGGAAAAAGTTTCCCCTTTCCGGATTGGATATAAGCAGGAACTTGGCATTGTCCGGCCGCTCTTGAAACTTCATCTTCTTGTCCTCGCCCTGCACAAGCTCTGTCTTGTTGCCGATGATAGCCGGCACAAAGAATGTTGCCCTAAGTGCCAGATTAATCACCTTGTTTTGGGTATCGGGAGTGAAGTTCGCACGCATCTCCTTGATAGCCTCCACCAGCGGGGTGTTGTCGATCTCGCCGAGATCGACCTTCTTCATGGTAAGATTGATATTTGCCATTGCTATTTCTCCTTTGTTTATTATTTACTAAGCCTCTTGAACATTAGGACTTATTTTTACCTGTCTGCTTTTTCGGATGCCCTTGCATCCTCCTTTTCAAGATCAATGTCGATAAGAAAGCTTGGGCGGTGCTTTGTTTCAAGATATATCTTCCCGATGTATTCTCCGATAACTCCTATCGCTAAAAGCTGCAGACCCCCCAGCGCCCAGACCGAAACCACAGTGGTCGTCCACCCCGGCACCGTCTTGTCCATGCACCAAAGCACGAAGAAGTATATCAGCATGATAAGCGAGATCAGAAATACGATCAGCCCCAGCGAGGTTATCAGCCTTATGGGCTTCACCGAAAGCGAGGTTATCCCCTCTATCGCAAACGAGAGCATCTTTTTCAGCGGATATTTCGACTCGCCCGCCTGCCGCTCGTTCCTGACGTAGCTGACCGTGTCGCTCTTGAAGCCGAGCATCGGCACAAGCCCTCTCAGAAACAGGTTCACCTCGCTGAATCTCTCCAGCGCCTCCACCGCCCGCCGGCTCATAAGCCGGTAATCGGCGTGGTCGTAGGTTATCTCAACGCCCAGTCTTGCCAAAAGCTTGTAATAGGTCCTTGCCGTCCACCTTTTGAACCGCGTGTCCTTGTCTCTTGATGACCTTACACCATATACGATATCGCAGCCCTCTGCCCTCTTGTCAAGAAAGCCGTCCACAGCGTTGATGTCATCCTGCAGATCTGCATCCATAGTAACGATGATATCGGCATATTCCTTAGCCGTCATCATCCCCGCCAGCAGAGCATTCTGATGCCCCCGGTTGCGGGAAAGCTTTATGCCGGTAAACATCGGCACCGACCTGTGGAGCCTTTCGATAAGCTCCCATGTCTTGTCCTTTGAGCCGTCATCAACGAACAGAACCTTGCTGTCGGGAGCGATGCGCCCCTCCTTTATCAGCATATCCATTTTTTCAATCAGTGCCCTTGCCGTCAGCGGGAGCATCTCCTCCTCGTTATAGCAAGGTATCACGAACCAAAGCGTTTCCATTCCTTTGTCCTTTCGACTGTTTTTATATTCTGCCTTTATACAGGCCTTTTAGGGCAACACCGCACGACCCCTGTGCATCAGATGCGCCGTCCAGCTTTTCGTCAGATTGCCTAAATTCGACGCAGGCTTGCTGACGCAAGTCAAGGAGAATTTGGGTAATATGACGGAAAGCTGGCAAGCAGATGATGT
>JAFSSS010000026.1 GCA_017450925.1 Ruminococcus sp.
ACATCATCTGCTTGCCAGCTTTCCGTCATATTACCCAAATTCTCCTTGACTTGCGTCAGCAAGCCTGCGTCGAATTTAGGCAATCTGACGAAAAGCTGGACGGCGCATCTGATGCACAGGGGTCGTGCGGTGTTGCCTATATGATCCGGCCGTTCCGATATGGGACGGCTTTTCTGTTAAGCGCAAAAAATGATATGCAAAACACAATTAAATACTTTAACTCCGGCGGGGAATGTGGTATAATAGCCTTGCAGAACAAATATTAACACAAGAGGTGCATTATATGGATTTAAGAAAGCTTACAGCGCTTGCAGCCGCCGTACTGATGACTGTTTCTCTGGCCGCCTGCGGTGACAGCAGCAGCTCAAAGGCTGCAAACGAAAGCAAAGCCGAAAGCGCAGCAGCGGAAAGCGCCGTCTCTGCGGCGGAGGGCTCAAAGGACGAACAGTCCGCTCCCTCGTCAGAGGAGCTTGCCCGCAGCGGCGAGGTAAGAGACATCCCGGCTGCTGATATCGTAGCCGAAATGACCACCGGCTGGAACCTTGGCAACACCCTTGATGCCACGAGCGGCACCGGCGTTGACACCGAAACAGGCTGGGGAAACCCCCGCGTTACCAAGGAAATGATCGACGGCATAAAGGCCAAGGGCTTTGACATCATCCGCATACCCGTGACCTGGGGCAACCATGTGGATGCCTCCTACAGCATCGACGAGGCCTGGCTGAACAGAGTGCAGGAGATCGTCAACTATGCCTATGACGACGGGATGTATGTCATCATCAACTCTCACCACGAGGAGGACTGGCGCATTCCCGACAATGCCCATATCGACGAGTCCGACAAGGAAAACGCAAGGATCTGGCAGCAGGTAGCCGAGCGCTTCAGGGACTACGGCGATCATTTGGTATTCGAGGGGCTCAACGAGCCGAGAGTAAAGGGCTCGCCCGAGGAATGGAACGGCGGCACCGAGGAGGGCAGAAGGTGCGTTGACCGCATGAACAAGACCTTTGTAGATACCGTCCGCGCTACAGGCGGGAACAATCAGAACCGTCTGCTGCTGCTGACCACATACGCCTCCTCCTGCGTAAGCAAGGCCACAAAGGATGTCGCTATGATCGAGGACAAGCATCTGGGCTTTTCGATACACGCCTACACGCCCTATGCCTTCACCTATGCTCCGGGCGAGAGCTGGGAGCTTTTCACCTGGGACGGCAGCCACGACAGCGAGGTGCGGAATATGCTTTACGAGCTGAAGCAGCGCTTTGTCGATGCGGGCTATCCTGTTATCATCACCGAATACGGCGCCGTGAACAAAAACAGCAACGATGCCGAGGTAGCCAAGTGGGCGACATACTATGTCAGCACCGCCAAGAAGTGCGGCATCCCCTGCGTATGGTGGGATAACGGCTACTACTTCTCCGGCAACGAGCTTTTCGGCATCTATGACCGCAGCAGCTGCACATGGTTCTCTGATGTTGTGGCAGATGCGATCATCAAGGCAGCAGCCGAATGAAACCCTGTGCGCGGCGGCGGGAAAGATTTGTTTTGATTTGCAGCTTTGTTTAAGCCGCCGCTAAAAGAAAAAAGAAGAAAGAATAAAGAATAAACAAGGTATCGCCTTCGGCGATGATTTTTAAAATCGTCCGCAAAGCGGACACCTTGTTTATTCTTTATTTTTTATTCTTTCTTCTTTATTATTTATTCATGTTCGATCTTTGCCGGCCAGCTCGCTTTTGTCCATGACCCTTATCTCTGCAGGTCCCTCGTGCTTTTGGCAGAGGGTGAAGCCGGTAACGTAGGTCTCGTCTTCAAATTCATAGACCTTGCATTTTCGGCTTTTCAAGCGGTCAACATACTTGGCCTGCACTGCGGGAGTAACTGCTCGGCCGTTTTTGTATTTCACCACCAGCCGGTAGCAGTATCCGCCGGAATACATGGTGAGCCCTACCTTGCCGACCACCGTTCCCTCGTACTCGGTACCGTTGGCAAGACAGCGGTTCTTCCGGCTTAAAAGCAGGATGCTCTCGACGATGAACCACACGGGGAAGATGACGCACAGCACTGCGATCAGCAGGAATTTCACTTCTATTCTGTCGGCGCGGATGATATACAGATCCACATACAGCACGCTGAAAACGACAAGAAACGCCGCATGAAAGGGCAGGGTCTTTTCCCGGTAATATCGGAACCTCTTCATGGGTCAGATCACATAGAACCAGTTGTCGGCGTTCTCGAAGTCGGTCTTCTTCACCGGCTTGGACTTTCCAAAGCTGTAGAGCAGCTCCTGCGTCTTGATGCTTACCCTTGCTCCGGCGGGAACGGATGAAGTGATAAAGGCGTTGCCGCCGATGACCGCATCATGACCCACAACGGTGTCGCCGCCGAGAATGGAGGCTCCCGAATAGATCGTAACGTTATCCTCAATGGTGGGATGACGTTTTTTGTTTTTAAGGCTCTGTCCGCCGCGGGTGGAAAGGGCTCCGAGAGTAACGCCCTGATATACCTTTACATTGCTTCCGATGACGGTGGTCTCACCGATAACGATGCCGGTGCCGTGGTCGATGAAGAAGTATTTGCCCAGCGTTACGCCCGGGTGGATATCTATGCCGGTGCGGCTGTGAGCGTGCTCGGTCATCATACGCGGGATAAGCGGAACTCCCAGCAAGAACAGCTCGTGGGCGATACGGCTGGTAAGTATAGCGTAAAGGCCGGGATAGGAAAAGACGATCTCGTCCTTGCTGTAGGCGGCGGGGTCGCCGTCGTAGGCGGCTTGAAGATCGGTCTCGATGAACTCCCTTATCATCGGTATCCTTTCAAGGAACTCAAAGGTGATGCGCTCTGCCTCTCCGGCAAGAGTGCCGCCGTCAGCCTCCGCAAATTCCTCCTTATAAGGCAGTGCCACGGTTATCTGACGGATAAGGTTGAAAATAACATCCTCAAGCAGCATGGTCGTATTGTTGCGTATGGTATAGATGCGGTAATTCTCGTTCTTGAAATATCCCGGGAAGACCAGCCGCCGGAGCTTTTCAAGTATGTCGATAACTGCCGCCTTGTCGGGACGTCCGAAATGCTTTATCTCGTCTATGCTCCTGCCGCCGCTGTAGTCCTCCAGCAGCGTTTCCACAAGACCGTTTATCCTGCTGTTTATATCATTCAAAGTATCAGCCCCTTGTATCAATATCTGCAGTAAACGACATTGGAGATCGCACTTCGAGAACGAGCAAAGGCCGGATATAGGCTTTTGCGAAGCTCGCAAGGAAGCAGCTTCAATGTCGTTTAATAATATATATTATACTATACTTGCAGGAAAAAGTAAATCCCCCGCTCTTATTTTTTTCAGAAGGCGAGGCTCTCGACCCTTTCGGCCAGCTCACCAAGCCGCTTAACAGTGCGATCGACCCTTGTTCTAAACAGCTCGGAGCCGTGATCCGTTATCATATCTATAAGATACAGGAACCTGACGCTGCCCGCCAGTGCGATCTTATCCTTCAAGGAGCTGATGACCGCTTCGTCGCCGGAGCCGGAATAGTACCCGGCAAAACGCTCCCACACACGGTCGCTGACCGCCTTGGGTATCCCGAGGAACTCCATGCTGTTGTTGGGGTCGTCCTCGCCGAAAGCAAAATAGGTCACATAGACCGCCTGCAGCTCAAATATCGGATGCCCTTGACTAAGAGTGTCCATATCTATCAGCATGGGTTCGCCGTCAACCACCATGATGTTCTTCATCTGCGCATCGCCGTGGATGACATTCAGCTGCTCCGGCACCTCGGAGATAAGCTGTCTAAGCCGCCGTTCAAGGCCGCCGTCGAGATACTTGGCCGCGGTGTCAAGATAGCCCAAGGAACGCTCTCTTGCCGACCTGAGCTTTCCTGCCGGGACGGTCTGACTGTTGACGAGCTTCAGAAACTCGGCATACTGCCTTATAACGCCGTCAGCGTCATCAGTATTATCTGTCAGCAGGTCGTTGAGCGTCCTTGCGTTGAGAAGCTCAAAGACGGAGCCGTAGCTGTCTCCCACACGGACGATATCATAAGCGATAGCGGTAGGGACTCCCGCCAGAAGAGCGGTCTTTGCCAGCTCTGTCTCGTTTCGTATCATAGGCAGGCTGTCGGGGGAGGCATACACCTTGACGATAGTTTCGGGGTCGGTGCGATAGACGGTACCGAACTGTCCCCGCCCGATGATCTCGCAGCCCTCAACGCTTAGCTCGCGCATTCTCCTTGACACCTCAAAAAGCTCGCTAAAGCCGGTGGTCTCGAAGATCTCGTAAACCTCGGAGGATGTGTTTATTATCTTGATGCTGCTGTTAACGCTCTTGCGAAGCCGCATAAGGACTCTAAGCCCTGCACTTGAAATATATGCAAGCCCGCCGGCATCAAGAACGATCTCTCCGGAAAAGCCCCCCGCCGCAGCGAAGATCTCCTCCTCGGTCTGTCTGGCATTATTGGTGTCGATACGCCCCTCAAGGAAAACCGTGAGTCTGCTGCCTTCGTTGAGTGTTTTCATTTTCATCCCTCCGTTGTTTTATAATAGTCCCGACCCGGCTGTGAAAGCTTGCTTCAATGCACAATTGCGGTTACACATACATTCTGCAGCGCCCGAATGGGCCTCCTTCATTGTGCGGTCTCACGGAACGTGAGACTGGGCATTGTGCATTGAAAAATACTGTCTGCCGCTAAGCCGTTCAAAGCTCTTTCATCAGGGAAACAAGACCGTTGATTTCCCGAAAGCCCAAGTGCTTGTAAAACCCGCAGGCGGGCATGGTGCGCTGTGTCATCAGAAAGATCTGCTCCACGCCCCGCTGCTTGAGGTATCCCTCGATAAGCTCCATAAATTTTCCGCCGAGGCCGCTTCCCTGCCGTTCCGGGATGATGCAGAACTCCTCGATCTTGTATTCTGTTCCGCCGCACCAGTGGCGCAGCTCGCCTATGGAGATACCCACAAGGCTGCCCTCCTCGAAAAGCCCCAGACCGACTGCTCCGCGCACCTGTGTAATGTCCTTCAGATACTCCTCCAGCCGGACATCGTCGCTCCAGTCATCGTTCCACGGCGGGCCGCTGAAGGCTCGGCGGAAAAGCTCCTTTACTGCCGGGAAGTCCTCACGGCGAAGCTCCTTTAGTTCAAACATGATATCAGCCCTGCAGTATCTTCTCGATCTCCTGCTTCTCCTCGTCAGTGAGGGGCGGAGCCTCGAGGGTGCGGACGTTATCAACTATCTGCTCCGGGCGGGATGCGCCTATCAGCACCGAGGTGACCGCCTTATTGGAGAGTATCCACGCCAGCGCCAGCTGTGAGAGCTTCTGCCCTCTGCCGGCGGCGAAGTCATTCAGCCGGCGGAGCTTTGAGAGCATCTCCTCTGTCAGTTCATTTCCTATCCATGTGTTGCCCTTGCCGATACGGGAATCAGCCGGAACGCCCTTCAGATAGCGGTCGGTGAGCAGCCCTTGATACAGCGGCGAGAATACGCAAAGGCCTATGCCGTTCTCCTCCGCCCACTTGTCAAGTCCGTCCCGCTCTATCCAGCGGTTGAGCATGGAATAGGAGGGCTGATTTACGATAAAAGGAGTTTTCAGCTCACGGAATATCCTTGTGATCTCTGCCGTCTGTGCGGAATTGTAGTTTGAGATACCAACATAAAGCGCCTTGCCCTGCCTTACGGCATTATCCAGCGCAAGAGCCGTTTCCTCCAGCGGAGTCTCCGGGTCATAGATGTGATGATAGAAGATATCAACATAATCAAGCTTCATGCGTTTGAGGCTCTGATCGAGGGACGCTGTCAGATACTTGCGGGAGCCGTTCTTGTCCCCGTAGGGGCCCTCCCACATTTCATAGCCCGCCTTGGTGGTGATGACCATTTCATCTCTGAATGCCCGCATACCGTTATCGAGGATAAGCCCGAAATTCTCCTCGGCTGTGCCGTTATAGGGGTGGCCGTAGTTGTTGGCGAGGTCGAACTGTGTTATGCCGAGATCAAAGGCGGTGCGGCACATCTCCTCCGCATTGGCAAGACTCGACCCCCGCCCGAAGTTCTGCCACAGTCCCAGCGAGACTGCCGGCAGCTTCAATCCGCTCCTGCCGCATCTGCGGTATTCCATAGTTTCATATCTTTTATCATTAGGCTTATACATATAATGACCCTCCTTTTTTTTAATTCACGCTGCGCGCCCCTTGGGCGCTTGGGTTGGTTTCGTGATGTGACTGCCGTGCCGCGCCGCTGACGGCTTTTCGTACTGTGACGTTTGCACCCGCATTCTTTATACCGAGTGCGTTATATTCTGTCATAAGCCTGTCGGTGTAATGTCCTGCATCTTCTGTGTCTGTTTTCTGCCTTGCTTATCCCTCGAACAGCTCTGTGGAGATATACCTGTCGCCGGAGTCGGGGAAAAGCACGACTATATTCTTTCCCTCGTTCTCCGGACGGCGGGCAAGGGCGACTGCCGCTGCCAATGCAGCGCCGGAGCTTATACCGGCAAGCACGCCCTCGGTCTTGCCCACAAGACGTCCGAAGCTGAAGGAGTCCTCGTCCGAAACGGGGATGATCTCGTCATAGACCGAGCTGTCCAGCACATCGGGGACAAAGCCTGCGCCTATGCCCTGTATCCTGTGAGGCCCTGCCTCTCTGCCGGAAAGGACAGCAGAGGTCTCCGGCTCAACGCCTACGATCCTCACATCCGCCTTCTGCATTTTCAGATAGCGTCCCACGCCGGTGAGAGTTCCGCCGGTGCCGATGCCGGCAACGAATATGTCAACGCTGCCGTCTGTGGCATCCCAGATCTCGGGGCCGGTGGTCTTGAAATGCGCCTCGGCGTTTACTGGGTTAGTAAACTGTGAGGGGATAAAGCTGCCGGGTATCTCCCGGGCAAGCTCCTCGGCCTTTCTGATCGAGCCCTTCATGCCCTCGGCTCCGGGAGTAAGCACCAGCTCGGCGCCGTAGGCAGACATAAGCCGCCGGCGCTCGGCGCTCATGGTCTCGGGCATAACGATGATAACGCGGTAGCCCCGTACGGCAGCCACTGACGCCAGCCCGATGCCGGTGTTTCCGGAGGTGGGCTCGATAATGACGGAGCCCTTGCCTATCTTTCCCTTGTCCTCGGCCTCGTCCAGCATAGCAAGGGCGATCCTGTCCTTGGCGGAACCGGCAGGATTGTAATACTCCAGCTTTGCCAGCAGCCGTGCCTTCAAGCCCAGTTCCCTTTCGATATTCCCCAGCTCCAGCAGCGGTGTCCCGCCGATAAGCTGTGATGCGGATGTGTAGATCTTTGACATGGATGATACCTCCAGATTCATAATATAAAGATGAAAGCGTATTATCTAAGCTTGAACCCGATGCCGTACACTGCCTCGATGTGGTCGGTGCCGTCGGCTTGCTGCAGCTTTTTGCGGATGTTTGAAATGTGCTGCTTTAAGGAGCGCTCGGTGCAGTCGGGGGTGTCAAGGCTGATCTTGTCAAGTATGGTAGTCCTGCCCACCGGCCTGCCCTCGTTCTGCATCAGCAGCTTGAGGATAGCGCATTCCGTCCGGGTGAGCCGTACCTCTCCGCCGGAGGTCTCCACCGAAAGAGTTGCAGTATCAAGAGTGATGCCGCAGCCGGTGAGCTTTCCCGTATCGGCAGCCGCCGACTTGCGCAGGGCAACGGTTATCCTTGCCAGCAGCTCTGAAACGTCAAAGGGCTTGGTGATGTAGTCGGAGGCACCGCTCATAAGCAGTCCGACCTTATCAGCCACATCCGCCTTGGCGCTGACGACTATCACGGGTATTCCGTCGGTGAGCGGCAGCAGCTCCTCGCCGGAAAGCCCCGGAAGCATAAGGTCAAGAAGTATCAGATCGGGACGGGCGGTCTGTATGGACATAAGCGCCTCTGTCCCCGAATAAGCGCGGGACACGCCGTAGCCTTCCCGGGTAAGTATCTCCTCTACCATATTCCCGATGTGGATATCGTCATCCACCACAAGAATTTTTATCATCAGATCCCCTCCCGGATACCATTATAGCACATCCGCTTTTTAAAATCAATACCGAATAAGCAAGCAGCTGCAATATTGACAATCTGCCGCAAAAATGGTATTATTGTAATTGAGGTGATGTTATGAACTTTCTTCTGTGCGGAGACAGGAATGCTCCGCCGGTGCTTCTGATACACGGCATAGCGTCGGACGCCGAAAGCTGCTACGGCACTATCGCCCGCAGGCTCGGCAAAAGCTACCGCGTGATACTGGCCTGTCTTGACGGCCACGATCTCTATCAAGAGACCACCTTCGAGTCTATTTCGGTCTGCTGCGAAAAGATCGAGAGATATATAAACAAGCGCTTCGGCGGAGAGGTCTATGCTGTCAGCGGCTTTTCGCTGGGAGGCAATGCGGCGCTGGAGCTGATGAAGCGCGGCGTGATAAAGACACGCTGCCTGCACCTTGACGCTGCCTTCTGCACAAATGCCGGGATAATGAAAACTCCCCTTACACTTTATTACACCAAGGGCGCGGATATGCGCCGCAAGGGTATCAGAATGCCCAAGCTGGTAACGGAGCTGCTTTTCGGAAAGGGCAGCACTGCCAACGCCGAATGCTTCAGCAAGGAGGTCAGCAGCGAAACTCTCGGTGCCGCCTGCCGGGACGTTTTCGGCTACACCCTGTCTCCCCGTCTGACAAGGTGCAGTGTGCCGGTGCAGTACTGGTGCGGCAGCAACGAGAAATACGCAAAGAAGTCCGCCCGCAGCTTAGAGGGATATCTCCCCGGCATCAAGGTGCGGGTATTCAAGGGACTGGGACACGGTCAGATGCTCCGGGAGCATGAAAAGGCCTATTACCGCGAGCTGAAAAGGTTTCTTGCCGAAGCCGCCGATAAATGATCTCAACACGCAGATCCATGCACTATTGCTTTTTACGCTCACTCTGCCGCGCCCGAAGGGGCATCCCTGCGGCAAGGGCGCACTCCCTTCATTATCAACTGTAAACAGTCCGATCCACATCAGCTGTAAACAGTCCGATCTACGACCGGATCGGGATATACAAAAAGAGCGCCGCGGGGACGCTCTTTTTATTTTCAGTACAGCTTATTCAGTAAAGCGGCATTACTCTCCCGCATTCTTGTGCAGCGAGCGGAACTCCGCAGGGGAAAGCATCTCGTGCTTTTTGAAAACGGCGCAGAAATAGCTGCAGTCGTTATAGCCTACCGCCCGTGCGATCTCGTTGACGTTCAGCTTGTCCTCAAGCAGCAGCACCTTTGCCTGCGAAACGCGCTTGCGGGCAAGATACTCAAAGGGGCGCATATTAAGACACTCCTTGAAAAGGCGGCAGAGATACTGGGGCGACAGATCGATCAGCGCCGAAAGCTCTGCCAGCGTAAGGTCGCGGCTGTAGTTGTTGTCGATGTACTCTATGACAGGGGTGAGCTGATTGAGCTTTGCGCCGTCCTTTGCACCCGTCTGCATATTCATGACGCGGTTCAGCTCGATAAGGAACTGGTAAAGGTGAGCCGAGCATTGGCAGCCGCTGTAGTAATAGTTGGTCTTCATCAGATACAGTATCTTCTTGAAGATAGCATCCACAGCGTTGATATCGTGTATCTTGAATACCTTGGCGCGGTCAAGGCCGATGAAATCCAGCACAGCTTGACTTTCCCGCCCGTCAAAGGTGACCCAGTGGGTCTCCCATATCTCGTCGGTGGGGAAATATTCGTGAGGGACGTTGGGGGGCAGATAGAAGGCATCGCCCTCAAGGATCGGCGTGTCAACACCGTCAAGGCGCAGTACGCCGCTGCCTCTGACGCAGTAGATTATCTGATAGTTGGGATAGCCGTCCTCACGGATAAAGTGGAATTCTTGATCTCTTGCGCCGGCACCCAGCAGATAAACAGGCAGCCCGACCTCTTCACCAAGCACAGGATAGCAATAGTCTGTCATAAAGGTTCACCTCTTGAAATTTCATATATTCCTATTATCATAATATCACAATAAAGTCCATATGTCAAGCAGGTAACAAAAATTATATTTTACGCATCAAGCCAAAAATCATACCTCGCAGCTATTGCAAAATCGGGAGCAGCGTTGTATAATTGAGATACCGTATATACAAGGCAGCCGCTTCAGCGGTGAGGGCTGACACAATAATTGTGATGCCGACCCGGGATCGTGCGCTTTCATAGCTCTGCGGCCGGCCAACACATATAATAAGGAGAAAGCATATGACACTGAAACAAAAAGCCCTGCTGGTCTGTGACAGGCTGGAGGAGAGATATCCCGACGCGGTATGCTCGCTAAAGTACAGTCAGCCTCACGAGCTGATGATCGCCGGGAGGCTGTCGGCACAGTGTACCGACGAGCGGGTGAACATCGTCACCAAGGAGTTGTTTGCAAAATATACGAGCATAGAGGACTTTGCCTCGGCAGAGGTCTCGGATATCGAGGAGATCATCCGTCCCTGCGGGCTATTCAAGACAAAGGCCGCCTCTGTAGTGGGGATGTGCAGAGCGCTCCTCGAGCGGTTCGGCGGCAGGATACCGGACACGGTGGAGGAGCTTACTACCCTGCCCGGCATCGGGCGCAAGACCGCAAATCTTATTATGGGAGATGTGCATCACAAGCCCGCTGTGGTCACCGACACCCACTGCATCCGCATCACCGGGCGGCTGGGGCTTACGAAGAACACCGAGCCCGCCAAGGTCGAGGCCGACCTTTGGAAAATACTCCCGCCGGAGCGTTCAAGCGACCTCTGCCACAGACTGGTGCTTTTCGGCAGAGAGATATGCAGGGCAAGGAGCCCCCTCTGCGGGGAATGCCCCCTTGCCGACCTCTGCAAGGGGCCGGATGTCAAGAAAAGGAAGTAAGCTATGGTCATATGCATCATCCTGCTGGGGATAGTCTGTCTGCTGCTTATACTCAAGCTGATCGTCATGCGGCGCTCGGCAGACGAGATACTTGAACAGCTTGACATGATACTCCAAAACGACACCAACGCCGTCATCGGCATCAGCTCCTCCGACGCGGGGATGCGCCGGCTTGCCGCCGGGCTCGACAAGCGCCTGCGGGCGCTTAGAAAGGAGCAGCTGCGGTTTCTCAACGGCGACCGTGAGCTGAAGGAGGCCGTCACCAACATCTCCCACGACCTAAGAACGCCCCTTACCGCTGTAATGGGTTATCTGGAGGTCATGAAGCGGATAGAGAAATCCAAGGAGCTGGAAAACTATCTGAAAATAATCGAGGGCAGAGCCGTTGCGATGCGGCAGCTTACGGAGGAGCTTTTCCGATACTCTGTCATTCTTTCGGAGCAGGGACTTAGCGCTCCCGAGGAGACCCATATCAACGCTGTCTTGGAGGACTGCATCATGGGCTATTACGCTGCTCTCACCGAGCGGGGCATAACGCCCGAGATCGACATTACCGAGACGCGGATAATCCGCTCGCTGGACAAGGCCGCCCTTTCAAGAGTGTTCGGCAACTTGATGAACAACGCTCTGAAATACTCCGGCGGCGACCTCACCGTAGCTCTGAAGGAGCCCTGTGTCATCGAGTTCAGCAACACTGCGCCCTCGCTGACCAACACACAGGTCGAGCGGCTGTTTGACCGTTTCTACACCGTCAACGCTGCCCGCAGCGGAACAGGCCTCGGACTGTCTATAGCCCGGTCATTCATCGAGCAAATGGGAGGCAGCATCAGCGCCTCGCTGGAGGGAGAAAAGCTGACAATACGCATTGACCTTTAAAACAAAACCGCCCCGCAGGAGAGCCTTCTGCAGGGCGGTCATCTTATCTTACTGTTCGTCGGAGGAGCTGTTTTCGGTCTCCTCCTTTTTCTCGGCCTTATCCTCCTCCTCGGGGGCTTTCTCTCCGACAAAGACAGTCTCGCCGAAGCGGTAGCGCCGTGATATAAGCAGCAGCACGATACCCGCAAGTATCAGCCCGAAGCAGATGCAAAGCTCAATGACCGTCATAGCCAGATCGTATTCCTCCAGCACCATGCTGGAGACCGCATACTGCCAGTCGTTATCGTTTAGGTTCATTTCATTGAAATGACCCTTGAGGATATTCAGCTGCTCGTCCGATATCTCTCTTGCAATGCCGAGGAAGCTGTGCGAGGATGTGGTGCCCTCCGCCCGGCCTGCAAGGTAATCCGCGGTCTGGGCGGCGATCTCGTCAAATACCGAAACATCGCTCCTTACGGCGATAGTTACATATCCGCCGTTATCGGCAATAAGATACAGGGCGGTATCGCGCTTTCCCAGCGGGATGAAAAAGAGATGCCTGCTCTCCTCCAGCGTTCCCAGCTTGGCAACGACGTATTTTATTTCTCCCTGTGCCACATTGCCCTTTTCTATAGTGCCGTAGGAAAGATCGTCAAGGTTGGATTTCTGGAATATAAGGCCGAAGGCATCCGAGGCGCAGAAGGCCAGCAGCACCATTCCGAGAATGACCGATATGATACCGATACCCAGAGTTTTTTTCATGGAAAAGCACTTCCCTTTCTGTTGAAAAGTAGATTCATCAGATACATTATACCAAAACCGTGTCCGGCTGTCAACTGTTTGAGGCAGGAGCGGCAAATTAAAATCCGCATTGCAGGCAATGTTTTGCTGATAGTTGACAGTTGATAATGGACAGTTGATAATGAAGGAGCGCCTTTCGTTATCAACTATCAACTAATAAGCTGTCCCTTGCGGGAATGTACATCCGAGCCGGGATAAATAAATCACCAATAATTACACAAGTTGTGTATATCTTTTTATCATTTACGACATATTGTGGCGAAAGCCGTCCGGGAGCAGCGGCAGAGATATTAAGAAATTGTAAAAAGCGGCGGTTTGAGATTGACAAATCAGCCGTATAAAGATATACTAAATCTTAGGTTATCAATGATAACTTTTACCATTGATACCTTAATAAAAAGACGGAGGAAATAACAATGGTATTTGAAACTGTTTGCAGAATAATCGCAGAGAGGATCGAGTGCGATCCCGAAAGCATCACCCGTGAGTCCACCTTCAGAGATCTGGGCATCGACTCTCTTGACACCGTTGACCTTATGATGAACCTTGATGACGAGCTGGGTCTTGAGCTTGAGCTTGACGAGAAGCTGGAGACTGTGGGCGACCTGGTTGATTTTATCGAGTCCAAGCAGGAATAAGCAATGATCGAAAGCAGACTGTGCGAGATGCTCGGTATCGAGTATCCGGTTTTTCAAGGCGGAATGGCCTGGATCGCAGACGGTAAGCTTGCCGCTGCCGTGTCAAACGGCGGCGGTCTTGGTATTATTGCGGCAGGAAATGCTCCGGCGGACTATGTCAGAGAGCAGATTCGCATTGCAAAGGAGCTTACCGGCAAGCCCTTCGGTGTGAACATCATGCTGCTCAGTCCCTATGCGGACGAGGTGGCAGCAGTGGCTGCCGAGGAAAAGGTGGCAGTAGTTACCACCGGCGCGGGCAATCCCTCAAAGTATATGGAAATGTGGAAGTCGGCAGGCATCAAGGTGATACCTGTTGTGGCTTCCTGCGCCCTTGCAAAGCTTATGCAGCGCCTCGGCGCATCGGCCGTGATAGCCGAGGGCGGCGAGAGCGGCGGACATATAGGTGAGCTGACCACAATGGTGCTGGTGCCACAGATCGCAGATACGGTGACCATACCCGTCATCGCGGCGGGCGGCATCGCCGACGGCAGAGGCGTGGCGGCAGCCCTTATGCTGGGTGCCTGCGGCGTGCAGGTGGGGACAAGGTTCCTTGCCGCCGAGGAGTGCAGCATTCATCCCGTTTATAAGGAAAAGGTGGTCAAGGCCAAGGATCTGTGTACTATGGTCACAGGAAGAAGGCTCGGTCATCCCGTGAGAGCGCTTAGAACTAATTTCCAGAGGGAATACCTCAAAGCGGAATACACCCAGATCAGCGACGAGGAGCTGGAGGCTATGGGCGCCGGCTCACTGCGCAAGGCCGTGGTTGACGGCAATAATGACGAGGGCTGTTTCCTGGCGGGACAGTCGGCAGCTATGGTGAAAAAGGTACAGCCGGCGGCAGAGATCGTAAGAGAGCTTTGCGAGGAGGCTGAACCGCTGCTGAAAGGAGCCGCAAAATGGGTAAGATAGCATTTGTATTCTCCGGTCAGGGCGCACAGCGTCCCGGCATGGGAAAGGAATTTTACGATGCCTCGGCTGCTGCAAGAGAGGTCTTTGAGAAGCTGGATGCTATAAGGCCCGGCACCTCCGAGATGTGCTTTAACGGCAGTGAAGAGGAGCTTATGCAGACGAAGAACACCCAGCCCTGCCTTTTCGCAGTGGAGCTGGCTGCGGCTGCAGCTCTGAAGGAGGCAGGCATCGAAGCAGATATGACAGCAGGCTTTTCTTTGGGCGAGATCGCTGCTCTGACCTGTTCGGGAGCGGCATCCTTAGAGGAAGGCTTTAAGATCGTGTGCAAACGCGGCGAGCTGATGCAGGAGGCTGCCGAAAAGCATCCCGCGGCTATGGCGGCGGTGCTGAAGCTGCCGAACGAGGAGGTCGAGCGCATCTGCGGAGAGCTTGACCAAGCTTATCCCGTGAATTACAACTGCAGCGGACAGGTCACCTGCGCTGCGGCAAAGGAGACTATCCCCGCTCTGACCGAGGCTGTAAAGGCCGCCGGCGGACGTGCTGTTCCGCTCAAGGTGTCGGGGGGCTTCCATTCTCCGTTTATGGAGAGCGCTGCCGAGGAATTTGCAGTGGCACTTAGAGAATGCGAGCTTGAAAAGCCGAACATCCCCCTCTATTCCAACTTTACGGCAGAGCCCTACGGCGACAATCCCACATGGCTGCTGTCGCAGCAGATATGCTCTCCCGTAAAATGGGAAAAGCTGGTGCGGAACATGATAGAGGCAGGGGTCGATACCTTTGTTGAGCTGGGCGCCGGCAGCACGCTGGTGGGGCTTATCAACCGCATCGACAAGTCGGTAAGGACCTTCTGCGTCACCGACAAGGCGGGGCTTGAAAAGGCTTTGGCAATAAAGGAATGATATGCAGCCCGTTCTTTCGGAACGCCGGATGCAGACCGGCTCGCAATTACAAGATATTAGTTTAAGGAGAAGCGATATGCTTAAAGGAAATACGGCAATAGTTACAGGCGGCTCACGGGGCATAGGTGCGGCAATAGCCAAGAAGCTGGCCTCGCTCGGAGCGGACGTTGCTCTGCTGGACATCGGAAATGAAGAGCAGGCACAGCTTGTCTGCGAATACTGCAAGAGCGAATACGGCGTCTCGGCCGCTTACTACAGCTGCAACGTGGCTGATTTCGAGCAGACAAAGCAGGTGGTCACACAGGTGAGCAAGGACTTCGCCAATGTGACTGTACTTATCAACAACGCCGGCATCACCCGCGACGGGCTGGTGATGATGATGAACGAGAAACAGTTCGATGACGTCATCAGCGTGAACCTCAAGGGCGCATTCAATATGATAAAGCACTGCTCAAGACAGTTCATGAAGAACAAGTGCGGCAGGATAGTCAACATCTCCTCCGTATCGGGTCTTAGCGGAAATGCGGGACAGGCCAACTACAGCGCCTCAAAGGCGGGACTGGTGGGTCTTACTAAGACAGTTGCAAGAGAGTTCGCATCAAAGAACATCACCTGCAATGCTATCGCTCCCGGATTTATCGCAACGGATATGACCGCCGATATCAGCGCCGAGAACAATCCGCTGGCGGCGCAGATACCTCTCGGACGTCCCGGCACTCCCGAGGACATTGCCGGAGCGGCCGCTTTCCTCGTTACCTCGCCCTACGTCACCGGCGTTGTGCTTAGAGTTGACGGCGGACTTGGAATGTAATTATACTGGAAGGATACAGAAATATGGAAAAAAAAATTCGCAGAGTTGTTGTTACCGGCATCGGCGCAGTTACACCTATCGGTCTGACCGCTGACGAAACATGGTCGGCTATGCTCGAGGGCAAAAACGGCATCGCGCCCATAACCCTGTTCGATACATCTGAATTCAAAACGAAGCTGGCAGCAGAGGTCAAGGGCTTTGAGCCGAGGAACTATATGGAAAAGGCCGAGATACTCAAGACAGACCGCTATGCGATCTTCGGCATCGCCGCATCGCAGGAGGCTGTGGATGACAGCGGCATCATGGGAACAGTTGACCCGGAAAGATTTGCCGTATATTTCGGCTCCGGCATAGGCGGCATCTCTTCCTTTGAGACCGAGCATACCAAGCTGATGCAGCGCGGCCCCAAGAGAGTTTCGCCATACTTCGTGCCCGAGCTTATCGCCAACATGGCAGCGGGAATGATCGCTATCAGATTTAACTGTCAGAATGCGGCTCTGCCCGCAGTTACTGCCTGTGCATCCGGCTCAAATGCGATCGGTGAGGCTATCAGAGCTATCAGACACGGCTACTGCGACGCTGCGATAACCGGCGGCTGCGAGGCTGCAATCACTCCCACAGGCGTGGCCGGCTTTGTCAATATGCAGGCGCTCTCCGTTTCGGAGGATCCCGATGCGGCTTCACTGCCCTTTGACAAGAGACGTGCAGGCTTCGTTATCGGCGAGGGCGGCGCTGCTCTTATCCTTGAGGAGTATGAGCACGCCAAGGCAAGAGGCGCTAAGATATATGCCGAGGCTGTGGGCTACGGCTCGACCTGCGACGCACATCACATCACTGCTCCCGACCCGGAGGCCGGCGGAGCATCAAGGGCTATGAAGCAGGCTCTCGAGGAGGCCGGATATACAGGGGCAGAGACCGTGTATGTCAACGCCCACGGCACAGGAACACCCCTTAACGACAAGTCGGAGACAAAGGCTGTCAAGCTTGCTTTGGGCGAAAGGGCAAAGGATGCTTATATAAGCTCCACCAAGTCCATGACAGGACATATGCTGGGCGCTGCCGGTGCAGTAGAGGCTATCGCCTGCGTGAAGGCTCTTCAGGAGGGCATTATCCCGCCCACGATCAACCTTAATGAGCCGGACGAAGAATGCGACCTCAACTACTGCCCCAACACAGCAGTGAAGGCCGACATTGAGCTGGCAGTTTCAAATTCACTCGGCTTCGGCGGACACAACGCCTGCGTGGCATTCAGAAAGATCTGACCCTCGGGAGGGGAAAGTATATGAACGAAAGCAATATAAGAAAATATGCCGAGCTTATGAAGGAGCTTGGCTTAACAGCGCTGGAGATCAACGAGACTACCGGCAATGTGCGCCTTGAACGCACCCCGGCACCCGTTGCTGCTGCAATACCCGCGGCGGCGGCTCCGGCACCTGCGGCAGCACCGGTCGCTGCTCCGGCCGCTCCGGCCGCTGCAAGCGATGTTATAAGAGTTAAATCACCTATGGTGGGAGTGTTCTATGCCGCTCCCGCCGAGAACGCCGAGGCATTTGTCAAGGTGGGAGACAGGGTGACAAAGGGACAGACCCTCTGCATAGTAGAGGCTATGAAGCTGATGAACGAGCTGCCCGCCGAGCAGGATGGTATCATTACCGAGATCTGTGTGGAGAACGGACAGGTCGTTGATTACGGCATGACCCTGTTTGAAATGAAAAAGGCCTGACAGCAGCGCGCTCATACCCGGGCGCCTGTTTTGCTGATTAATAAAGGAATGATGATATGAATAAGGAAGAGATCATGCAGATACTCCCCCACAGAGACAATATGCTGCTTGTAGATGAATGCGAGCTTGTGGGTGAGGAGAGCCGCGGAAAATATCACGTCCGGGGAGATGAATTTTTTCTTCAAGGGCATTTCCCGGGCTATCCCATTGTTCCCGGCGTCATCCAGTGCGAGATACTGGCGCAGTCTGCCTGCGCACTGCTTGCCGACAAGATGAAGGAGGGGCTCATGCCCCTTTATACGGGGCTCAACAACGTCAAGTTCCGAAATCCCGTAAGACCCGGAGATACCTTTGAAACGGTCTGCCGTCTGACTAAGGTAAAGCACCCGTTTTATTTTGCTTCCGGCGAGGGCTATGTTGACGGAAAGCTTTGCGTAAAGGCAGAGTTTTCCTTTGCACTCAAGGAGAGTGAGTTATGTTTTCCAAAGTCCTGATAGCTAACCGCGGCGAGATCGCGGTAAGAATTATTCGCGCCTGCAAGGAAATGGGCATCAGCACCGTTGCGGTATATTCCGAGGCCGACAGAGACGCGCTCCATGTCGCTCTTGCGGATGAAAGCTACTGCATCGGCGAAGCAAGTGCTGCCGACAGCTATCTCAACGAGGAGAGGATCGTATCTGCAGCTCTCGTTTCGGGTGCGCAGGCGATACACGCGGGCTACGGCTTTCTTTCGGAGAATGCCCACTTCTCACAGCTCTGCGCCAAGAACGGCATAGTATTCATCGGCCCGGCCGCCGAGACTATGGAGCGCCTTTCCGATAAGACCACTATCAAAAACCTTATGGAGGAGGCCGGCCTTGACGTCATTAAGGGCACGGATGTGCTGACAAGCGTGGATGAAGCAAGGGCAGCCGCTGAAAGGATAGGCTACCCCGTGATGCTGAAGGCCCGCTCCGGCGGCGGCGGACGGGGCATTCGTCTCGTTGAGAGCGAGAGCGAGATGGAGAGCAATTATATGACCGCAGTTTCCGAGGGCGAGGCCGCTTTCGGCGACGGCGCTGTTTATATGGAAAAATATGTCTATCCCGCAAAGCATATCGAGATGCAGATAATCGCTGACGAGGCGGGGAATGTTGTCTGCCTCGGAGAAAGAGACTGCTCTGTTCAGCGGAGGCATCAGAAGCTGATCGAGGAGTCGCCCTCCCCTGCCGTAAGCAGCAAAATGCGCACAGAGCTTATCGAAAAGGTCACCAAGGCGGTCAAGCAGATAGGCTATGTGGGCGTGGGAACGCTGGAATTCCTGCTGGACAGGGACTGCCGCTTCTGGTTCATGGAGATGAACGTAAGGCTGCAGGTCGAGCATAGCGTTACCGAGATGCTTACCAACATCGACCTTGTGAAGTGGCAGATAAGAACTGCCGCAGGTGTGTCACTTAATTTCACACAGAAGGACGTTGCACTTATGGGCTCGGCTCTCGAATGCCGCATAAATGCCCTTTCCACCGGCAAGCTGGGAATGCTCCACGTTGCGGGAGGACCCTCGGTGAGATTTGACACCTATCTGGTGCAGGGTGTGGAGATATCGCCCTTTTACGACTCGCTGATAGGCAAGCTTATCGTCCGGGCAGGCACCCGTGAGGAGGCCTTGCGGAAAATGAAGGCCGCTCTCTGCGAGCTGGTCATCGAGGGGATAAAGACCAATATCCACCAGCAGCTGAGGCTTATCGGTGACGAAAAGTTCATGAACGGAGAATATGATCTGACATTTATGGAAGGCAGGTAAAGGCTTATGCCGATCCTTGATTTTTTATACAAGCCGAAAAACGAGTTGGAAAAGGGCGGACGCGCCGTGGCTCCCATTCAAGCGGATGCCAATGAGCCGGAAAAGACCTGCCCCAACTGTCATAAGGCTATACCGCTAAGCCGTATATGGGCAAACAGCAACACCTGCTCCTGCGGCTATCATTTCCGGATGAGCGCACGGCAGAGAATAACCTTCATCACCGACAAGGGCAGCTTCATGGAGATGTTTAAGGAGATAAAGTCCGGCGACCCTCTCGGCTTTGACGGCTACAAGCAGAAGCTGGAGACCGTCCGGGCTGCCTCAAATGAAGAGGAGGCAGTTATCTGCGGCAGCTGCACTATCGGCGGGACAAGATGTATGCTCTTTGTAATGGAGCCGAATTTCATGATGGGATCAATGGGCTCGGCAGTCGGCGAAAGGATAACACGCACCTTTGAGTATGCCACAGAAAAGGGTCTGCCGGTAGTGGGCTTTACCGTCTCCGGCGGCGCAAGGATGCAGGAGGGGCTTATCTCACTGATGCAAATGGCCAAGACCAGCGGCGCGGTAAAGCGTCACAGCGATGCGGGGCTGTTCTATCTTACGGTGCTTACCGACCCCACCACCGGCGGCGTTACCGCCAGCTTTGCTATGGAGGGAGATATCATCCTCGCCGAGCCGGGTGCGACCGTGGGCTTTGCGGGAGCGAGGGTCATCGAGCAGACCACGAGAAAGACTCTGCCAAAGGGCTTTCAGAAGGCGGAGTTTCTGCTGGAGCATGGCTTTGCGGATGCGATCACTCCGAGGCGCTCGCAGAAATCGCTGGTGTCGATGCTTTTGAAAATGCACTGCGGAGGTGATGCGACGTGAGCGGGAACGCCTATGACATCGTTAAAAAAGCCCGAAGCTCGGGACGCTACACGGGCATCGACTTTATAAAGGGGATATTCAACCACTTCTTTGAGCTGCACGGCGACAGGAGATTTGCCGACGACTCTGCCGTGATAGGCGGAGTGGCTTATCTTGAAAATATGCCCGTGACCGTTATCGCCATAGAAAAGGGACACAACGCAAGAGAGCGTATGCAGAGGCTTTTCGGCGCTCCCAACCCGGAGGGCTACCGCAAGGCCTTGAGGCTGATGAAGCAGGCCGAGAAGTTCGCCCGGCCGGTGATCTGCTTTGTGGATACCTCCGGCGCTTACTGCGGCATCGGTGCCGAGGAGCGGGGGCAGGGGCTGGCTATCGCCGAGAACCTCTGCGAGATGATGACGCTCAAGACCCCCGTTATCTCTATCCTTATCGGCGAAGGCGGCAGCGGCGGCGCGCTGGCTCTTTCGGTGGCCGACAGGGTATATATGCTGGAAAATGCCGTCTATTCCGTGATCTCGCCGGAGGGCTGCGCCTCAATACTCTGGAAGGACAGCTCAAAGGCGGCTGATGCTGCCGAATGCTTGAAGCTCACCGCAAAGGATGCACTAAGGCTGGGTGTCATCGAGGACATTATCAGCGAGGATAATATGGAGCAGCCCGAGTTTTTCAACGGCATCAAGGATATGCTGATCAATGACATTCGCAGGCTTGGCAGCATCCCCACAGAAGCAATGCTTGATGAACGATACAACAGGTTCCGTGCCTTCGGAAGATCGGAGTAATATGATATGACCTTATATCAGAAATACTGTAAAGAGACCTTTGACGGCAGCGGCAGGCTCACCGATTTTGAGCTTGCCTATCCCGATGACTTCAATTTCGGTTACGACGTGGTGGATGAATATGCCCGTCTGGAGCCGGATAAGCGGGCGCTGGTCTGGTGCGATGTTTACGGAAACGAAAGGATATTCACCTTTTCGCAGTTGAGTGATGCAAGCAGCCGCTGCGCCAGCGTGCTGAAAAACGCCGGCATCGGCAGGGGCGACAAGGTGCTGGTGGCGCTGAAAAAGCACTATGAATACTGGATAACCGTTATTGCGCTCCACAAGCTGGGGGCGGTCATCATCCCCGTAACGCATATGCTGACGGCAAAGGATTATATCTACAGGATCGAAAGCACGCCTATCAAGGGCTTTATTATCACCCATGACGGCGATATCTGCGACAGAGTGCTTGAGGCCGTAAATAAAACCGGCATCGACTGCTGCCTTTGGACTATCCGCCAGAACAAGGCGGGCTTTCGCAATCTCACCCGGGAAATGGAAGAGGCCTCTCCCCTGCCGGAAAGGATCAAGACAAATGTCCGCGACCCTATGCTCCTCTATTTCACCTCCGGCACCACAGGGCTGCCGAAGGGGGTCATCCACGACCACAGCTATCCGCTGTCGCATATCGTGACTGCCAAATACTGGCATCACGTTAAGGATAACGGTCTGCACTTTACCGTGGCGGAAACAGGCTGGGCTAAATCCTCGTGGGGAAAGCTCTACGGCCAGTGGCTGGCAGGCTCGGCGGTCATGGTCTTTGACTTTGACAACTTCGACCCCAAAATGATGATGCATATACTGAATAAATATGAAGTCACCACCTTCTGCGCACCGCCTACGGTATATAGATATCTGGTGCGCTCGGGAATACCCGAGCTGCCGAAGCTTACTCACGCCACCACGGCGGGAGAGCTGCTCAATCCCGAGGTGTTCAGACTCTTCAAGGAAAAGACCGGCCTTTCGCTCTGCGAGGGCTACGGTCAGACCGAGACAGCCCTGCTCACCGGGAATTTCGATGCGGCCGCCTCAACTGCCGGCTCAATGGGCGTACCCTCGCCGCAGTATAATGTTAAGATACTCCGTGAGGACGGCAGCGAGACCGCTGACGGCGAGGTAGGCGAGGTATGCGTCATCCCCAGGAAGGAGGGCGTTCTCCCCGACGGACTGTTCACGGCCTATCTCAACAACGAGGAGCTTTACAGGCAGGTCTGGCGCGGAGGCGTGTTCCACACCGGCGACTCTGCCAGCCGCGACAGCGAGGGACGCTTTTGGTTCAACGGCAGGTTCGATGATATCATCAAGACCGGCGGCTACCGCGTGGGACCCTACGAGATCGAGAATGTGCTTATGGAGCATCCCGATGTGCTGGAATGCAGCGTCATCGGCGTGCCGGACAAGCTAAGAGGGCAGGCGATCAAGGCCTTTATCAAGCTGCGTCCGGGTGTAATGCCCGAGCATTCCCTTGAAAAGCAGATCAAGGAATTTGCCAACACCCGCCTTTCGGATTACAAATGGGTGCGCCTTATCGAGTTCGTTGAAGAAATGCCGCGGACAGTCACCGGAAAGATCCGCAAGGCCTCGCAGCGCTCCGAGTGAAAGAGGTGCGGTATGTCGAATGATATAAAACGCGCCAACAAGCGCGAGGAGCTTATCATCGCGGGCATCAACGAGATCAGCCGCTGCGGCATTGCAGGCTTTTCCATGCGCCGTGCCGCAGAGAATGCAGGAGTTTCCTGCGCAGCACCCGCAAGGCATTTCGGCGGTAAGCAGGGCTTTATAGCAGCGATCATCGAATATGTATACGCCCAGTGGCACGACGAGCAGATGCGCATCCTTGCAAGCTGCGGCAGCTCCACCCGCGAAAAGCTGGTCTGCTTCAGCGTGGGGTATATCAAGTTCCTTGTTGAGAAGCCCCATTTCCGCTCCATACTGATGCTCAAGGACGACGAGCTGGACAACACCTATCAGGGGCGCGGCCGCACCACCGAGCTTACGCTGAAGCTGGTGGATGAATACTGCAAAGAGGTCGGCATGGACGAGCAGACAAGACTGAGAAAGTTCTATATCGTCAGATCGCTTATCTACGGAGCCTCGCTGATGTTCGACAACGGCGAGCTTTCCTACAGCGACAAGGTGCTGGACATCGTCAGACAAAGCATCGACCGTGAATTTGATCTGCCGTGATGAAGAGAATACAGGAAAAACGGCCCGAAGGAGATCTCCCTCGGGCCGTTTGTTGTTTTTGTAACTTTTATGATCTGTGACTATGCTCAAATGATCCTTACGATCGCATTTACAGGATTGTAATACATCGCTGTGGATGCAGCCTGCATACGGATGCCGTCGCGCCAGTTCATTGCATGAACGACCATTCCGTTGCCGACATACATCATCGCATGATTATAGCCGTTGGCAACGATGATGTCTCCCGGCTGCATTTCGGAGGCGGACACTCTCTTTCCGAGAAGCATCTGTCCGTAGGCCGAATGCGGGAGCGATACGCCGATCTGCTGATAGGCCAGCATCGTGAGGCCGGAGCAGTCGGTGGCGCGGAAGCGTGTGCCGCAGCTTACGTAAGCGCCGCCCACGTTTGCCATAGCATAGGCGACCACCTTGTCGATCTTGATCTGTCGGGTGATGACCTGTGTGGCAGCCTTTGTCGTTCTATAGACGCTGCTTGCCTTGACATAGCTGCCCTTGTAGTCGCCGCTTGTGAGCTTGACATAGGTGCCGCTGACGCTCCCGGCTGACCTGCCTGCGATCGCCTTGCCGGCTGCATCGACGCGGATGCCCTCGCCGAAGGTCTGATAGGCCGTAGTACCGTTCGACTTGAACTTGCCGTTTTTGAGCGTATAAAGGGTGATGCCTTTTTTCAGTCTGAAATAGGTCGTTGAGCCGGTGGTAAGGGTCTTGGTGGTCTTGGCAGAGGTAAGCTGCCTGCTGACAGCCTCTACAGAGATCTTATAGGACGTACTCTTTTTAAGGTACTTGGCAGGGTCGCTGTAGATCGAAATGTAGCCGTCCCGCTTGACAGCCTCAAGCTTGACGGTCTTGAGCTTCTTGCCGTCAACATAGACGTTGAAAACTGTTGCATCGCGGTAATCCGAAAGATTGCTGATGCCGATGCCCAGCTTGTCGGCGGAATTGAAGGCCTCGGTGAGCTTGGGCTTGACAGGAGCAGCCGCAGCCGCCTGTGCCGCGGTCTTGCGCCTTACCAGCGAAACGTTGAGATAATAGCCCTTAAGCTCCCCTTCAGTGATAAGGATGAACTTTGCGGGGTTGGTCTTTTTATTTTTGCCCTCGCAGTTGTTACCATAAACATCGCAGAGGACAGCGGTGAAATAGCCGGCATCTTCAAGCTCATCCACACGGACCATGCCGCTCTTGGTGAGCTTGTAATATGTCCTTCCCTTTGCAGAGTAGTAGATCGTCTTTTCGGCGGTCACGGCGGTAAAGGTCTTTGACCATGCAGATACGGCGCCGTCAGCCGATGCCCTTACTCTTACGGTATGCTTGGTCTCGGGAGCAAAATAGCTGGTGCCGCCTGTGATCTCAAACACATAGTTCTTGCCGGCCAGCTTTTCTATAGTGGTGCGGAAAGTCTTTTCCCCGTCCACCGCGATCTCAAATACGGTCTCTTTGTCGTAGTCATCGGGATTGTTGAGCTTCAGCTCAAATTTTCCCGAGAACACTGCGATCTCTGAAAGCACGGGCGTTGACAGCACAGAAACCGTCGCGCCGTCACTGCCGACTGCCTGTACGGGCATCACGGCAGCTGTGAGCATCAGCAGCATCGTCACAAAAGTTACAGCCTTTGAAATAAATCTGTTCATAATAAACCTCCTATGCTGAAAAGTATAGCATAGAAATGGTAACAGAAAGTAATAGTCCTGTAACTATTTTGTAAACGTTGATATCGAATTGTAATCAATTTTATATATTTTGCTCAAACAGTGACGGATTTTTGTGCAATATGCAAAACGGCTCCTCTTAGTGCAAGCCAAGAGGAGCCGTTTTTTGGTTACAGAATGTTACAAAGCTCCTGCATTGGAGCGGCCACATAATTATCGGGGCCGCAGGAGCCAAGTGCCAGCGCTGCCGCAAGTACCGCAGCAAGAACGATCAGCTTTCGTTTCAAAGATACTCCCCCTTGAATAAGAATTATATTTCCTTGATCTATTGTATCACATTACATGACAGATTTCAAGTCCGATGCTTATTTTACTTGAAATAATTAAAACAATGTGATATAATTGTTATTGTGCTGCAGAAACAATGCTGATAATTTGCGGAGGTATTATAATGAATAAGAAGGAAATAAACGAAATAAAGAAAAACTTCTCTGAAGAGTGCGGCTTCTTCACGGTGGGACAGGTGGTGCAGGCCTTTGTGGATGCCGAGAAGAACATCAAATACAAGTCCAACGACCTTTTCGCGGCTCTTCCGCAGGACGAGAGCGAGCTTATACTGGCTATTCTCAAAAAGACTCTCTCCGGCACCTACGGCAAAAACCTTAAGGAGTATGCCTTCCCGAAGGATGCCTATCTTGAAGGCGGTATGCAGCCCTTTATGTACGAGCTGGTGAAAAGCAGGTTCACCGACCAGGAAAAGGTGGATGCATTTCTGAACAGCATCGTGGAGAAGATGCAGTATGTCTCTACATATGCGGTGTTCTCGGCCTTCTGCACCTACAGCGTGCTGAAAAAGACCAAAAACGACGAGCTTACCGACGATGCCGAGAGCGAGTTCGACTACTGCTTCATCATCACCGCCGTCTGTCCCGTTGACCTGCGCTATGACGGCCTTATCTTCTCTGACGAGCAGGAGGCTATCGTCAAGAAGACCACCGCCGACCGCATCGTGGGGATGCCCTCGGACGGCTTTCTGTTCCCGGTGTTCTCCGATCGCCAGCCGGATATAAACGGCGTGCTGGTCTATTCAAAGAACGCCAACAAGCCCAACACCTCCGTGGTGGATGACCTGCTGGGCTGTGAGTTCGTCTTGAGCTTCAAAAATGAAAAGGAGACCTTCCGGGCTATCCTCGGAAATGTGGTGGGCGACGAGCTTGACTATGACATGATAACCACCGTCAACGACAAGATAGGCGAGCTGGTGGATAAGTCCGCCCACGAGACCGAGCCCGCCACTGTCGGCGCCCAGGAGCTGAAAACCATTCTTTGGGAGTCGGGTGTCAGCCAGGAAAAGCTGGAACACGTTTCCAAGGTATTCGAGAACACTATGGGCGAAAACAAGCTGACTGCCGTCAATCTGATAGAGCGCAAAACAGTGCTTTCCACCTCCTCCATTACCGTAAACATCGGCAAGGATGCGCAGGACAAGGTGCGGTGCGAGAAGATCGACGGTCAGCGCTGTCTGATAATCTCGCTGGACGATCCCGAGGTCTCGGTGAACGGTATGCCGACCAACGTTAAATAAGCACATCGAGGTTTGATAAATGAAGTCATCGGAAAAGACCAACGCCGTCAGAGCGCTGGCGCAGAAGAAGATACCCTTTAAGGAACACATCCACAGCCTGCCGGCAGAGACTAACGGTGCTGTCATCGCACAGACACTGGAGCAGGATCCGGCCTGTGTGTATAAAACGCTGATAACCACCGCTCCCCGCTCGGGACAGCACTATGTTTTCATGGTGCCGGTGGCGGAGGAGCTTGATCTGAAAAAAGCAGCAAAAGCAGCCGGTGAAAAATCGGTGGAGATGCTCAAGGCCAAGGAGCTGCTGCCGCTGACCGGCTACGTCCACGGCGGCTGCTCGCCTATCGGCATGAAAAAGCTGTTTCCTACATTCATACATTCATCAGCGGAGGAACAGCCTGTGATACTTTGCAGCGGCGGGCGGGTAGGCCTGCAGATAGAGCTGTCACTTGCAGACCTGCGAAAGCTCGTACCGATAAGATCGGCGGATATAATCGCTGACAGATTATAATTATCAAGGGGGACGATCGTATCATGAATTACAGGATATCAGCCCTGCTGACAGCAGCGGCAATGCTTATTGCAGGTACCGCCTGCGGCGACGAGGCCTCGTCCAAGGCGGAAGAGAGCAGCCTTGCTGACAGCTCATCGGCCGCAGAGACTACAGCAGCCGTATCTTCATCAGCAGACTCATCAGAAGCCGAGGCCTCCTCGCAGGACGACAGCTCCCAGCCCGCGGAGGAGCAGGCGCTCCCTCCCATGACCGAAGCTGTGCAGGAACTGAAATGCCTTGACGCTCAGGGCGAAATATACACCGTCGTCAGCTCAGCCGACAACAGGATAGCGTTCACCTGCTATGCGAACGGCAAAAGCACGTTTTATGTGGCCGACCCCGCTGAGGATAAGCTCATACGCTCCGGGACGATAGCAACAGATGAAGAGGTGCTAATGGGACTGCGGCCGGACGGCAGCGTTCTGACTCTCGATTTTGAAAACAAGAAGCTCTATATCTATCCCGCCGACGGCAGCGAAACAAGGTCTGAAGATATTCCAAAGGACACCATGCAGCCGGTATATGACTTAATGGGCGACAGGCTTCTCAGATTCCACCGCAGCATTGATGCTGTTGATATCGACACCGGAAAGAACAGCGAGCTGATAGCGATCGACAGCCTTACAAACTCTATAGCCGGTATTGATCTCTCTCATGGTATATACGCCGCAAGCAGGCTCACCTCTGAAAGAAACGGCGCTTACAAGAACACTGTATGCAGCCTTGAGGACGGGAGCGAGCAGCTGGCCTTTCCTCTTTACAACTGCAAGAACACCAGCTTCTGCAAAAGCTGCTTCGCAGCGATCACTCACGAGAACGAAGATCTTGAAGAGGTCCTCTCGCTCTACAGCCTCACGGACGGCTCTCACACGATCTCCTTCAAAAGCCCGAAAAATGCGGCTCAACCGATCTTTTCCAACTTTTCAGACTATATTGTTTCTCCCTCGTCAAACACTAACGGCGACAAATGGGAGTCCTACATCACATTCATCGACACCGCGTCTGCCGAATACGGCGAGATACATTTTGAGGACAATCAGCTTTACGGCTTAAAGATGACCGCCTCGCCCTCGGGACGCTGGTTTGCAGGCATAACAAGAGGCAGCGGCGATGACTCAAAGACCTCGCTTCTGATGTTCGACCCCTCCCTGGTAAAGGAGCGCAAGCCCCTCGAAACAGCCCCCCAGCCCGACTTGGAGGAGCCCAAGCTCCACACCTGCAACAGCTATTACGCCGAGGAGCGTGAACGTGCTGACGAGCTTGAGGAAAAATACGGCGTAAAGATACAGTTCAGTGACGAAGTGCTCGATCTCGACGGGGGTATGCAGTATAAATTCAACCCCCTTACCCCGGACAACTGCGACCACGAAATAGCCGGGGCTTATCTGGACAATCTTGAACATCATCTTGCCAAGTATCCCGAGGGCTTCTTCAAGAAATTCATTACACCTGCCGGCGGGGGACTAAGGCTGACTATGGCTGACAGTATCAACAGGGCCGACACCGAGAGCGAGGAGGCATTCCAGGCTGCCGGGGTCACCTTTGAGAGCGGTGCATGGGTAGATATAGTCTATACGGCGAGCTCTGCGGAACCTTATATGGGAGTTATCCACCACGAGCTCTGGCACGCTGTCGAGACTCTGGTAGAGCGCGCCGACCCTATCGACGAGGAGGCCTGGAAAAAGCTGCTCCCGGAGGACTTCTCCTATACTGTCGATAACGAGCAGTTCGCCACCTCAAGCATCAACGACGATTACACTCTGCGCGGTGACGGCGAGGCCTACTTCATCGAAGCCTACAGCAAGGTGAACGAAAAAGAGGACAGAGCTACCACCATTGAGAGGGTCATGCTCGTTTCCTTTGAAAACGATGACGCACTGAGTGCTGTTTCAGATCACCCGCATCTCCAAGCAAAGGCGGACTTCCTTGCCGACTGGATCGAGCCCTATTTCGGCTATGCCTACTTCAAGGGCGCATGATTGGGAGGAGTGACAGCATGGATTACACCGTAAAGGGCAGTGACATTCTCCTGCGCCAGCCGGACTTTGACCTTGACGAGACCCTTGACTGCGGCCAAGCCTTCCGCTGGGTCAAGACCACCCCCGACACCTACGAGGGCTATTATCTCAACAGCTTTCTGCGCATCAGCACCGAGGATAAGGCGGAGGGAGTTTTCCGCCTGCACAACACCTCGGAGAACGAGCTGCTTAACAAATGGTACAATTATTTGGACTTATCCACCGACTACAGCGAGCTGAAGCGCCGCTTCTCCGAGGACGAAACTCTTGCCAAGGCCTGCGCCTTCGCCGGCGGCATACGCATCCTCCGGCAGGACAGCTGGGAGGCGCTTTCCAGCTTTATAATCTCACAGAACAACAACATCCCCCGCATCAAGGGGATAATCGGCCGCCTAACCGAGCATTACGGCAGCTATCCCACAGTGGAGCAGCTTGCTGCAGAGACCGAGGAGAGCCTTGCTTTTCTGCGGTCGGGGTTTCGGGCGAAGTATCTGGTGGATGCAGTTTCGAGGCTGACCACCGGCGAACTTGACCTTGCAAAGACCGCCGCCCTGCCGCTGGCAGAAGCGCAGAAGGCGCTGATGAACATCAAGGGCGTCGGCCCGAAGGTAGCTATGTGTACTCTGCTTTTCGGTATGCACAAGACCGACGCTTTTCCGATCGACGTCTGGATGAAGCGCGCGCTGGAAAAGTGGTATCCAAACGGTCTGCCCGAATGCGTCAGCGGCTGTGAGGGCATCGCCCAGCAATATCTGTTCCACTACATACGAAACCTCGGAAGCGAGAACGGGCAGCAGAATGACAGTTGAAGAAGGAGGTCAAATATGAAAACCGCAGTCAGATATTTTTCAAAAACGGGAAACACCAAAAGCATTGCCCGCGCTATCGCCGGGGGTGCAGGCACAAGGGCTGTGTCGATAGCAGACGAACCGCAGCTTACCGAACGCGCTGACACGCTTTTTCTCGGCGGAGCGCCCTATGCGAACATCATGGCTCCCGAGCTGAAAAGATATGCCGAGGAGCTTTCGCCCGATATGGTAGGCAGGGTGGTGCTGTTCACCACCTCCAACTGGTCGCGCAGGACGGTCTATGCTCTAAGGAAGCTGCTCCGTGAAAAGGGGATCGCCGTTGAGCAGGAACATTTCTATGCGCATATGCTACACATCAGAGGCAGGCTCGAAGCGGCTAAGGAATTCGGGAGAAGGTTTTCATAACCCCGCCGTCACAACGCAAAAAGATCCCTCACCATACCCGGTGAGGGATCAAAACATGGCGCCACCTGTTGGACTCGAAAAGAGGTCAGCGGTTTAAGCGGCTTTAAGCATCATGTCCGAAATCCCGATTTTACGCCGTTTCAGAGCAAGTTACTATAATCGGTTTAGCCTGTTCTATCATTAGTGTTCGTGCCGATAATGACCATCTAATGACCAAGTTGTTGGCGTGTTCCGTTAATTGGTGTAGGAAAATATTATACCGTTTAGTACAATGCTCCCGATCTTTGCCAACAGGCGTGATTGGGACGTTTTTTCCAATTATTTGTTTTCTTTAGGAACTCAAAGCATCAGGGATTCTTTCTTTCAATACCGCACCTCAGAACATAACGTTCATTCTGTAATACACATTCTCCTCTTTCAGCCCGTGATTGCCGAGGACAAGCGGTTCGGAAAGCGGCTTCTGATCCGCAAGGTTTTGCAGATTGGTGAACTTGAACATATCGTCAAGATGATAATAACTGATGATGCAATACAACAGTACCCTTGTCCGCTCGGACATCTGCGAGGTGTCGAGACTTCTGATCTCGTCAGCTTTCCTGTCAGCGTGAGTTATAAGCCTGTGCAGATAGCGGTGAAGGCTGTAGTAATCGTTACTGCTCCAGCCGCTTTGGTCAAGATAATACGGTTTTGTATTGTTCATTACGTCAGCCCTCCTTTGCTTTTCTTGGGTATATTATACCATATTTTTCGGGATAAGTCTATCATAATATAGTATTTCCAATAACGATCGGTGTCAGCCCGAACCACCTGAATGTTCCTATCCCCAGCAGATATAACACGATCGGCAGTATCAGCACCGCCGTTTCGATCAGCAGCGAAGAGATAAAGCTCCTGGTTTTTGCGGAGATAAAGAAAATCAGCAGCATCGAAACGATCAACCCGAGATATCGAACAACCGATATCAGAATGAGATAGGCTAATATACTCATATCCCAGCCGGACAGATGCTCCATCGAGCCCGCAGACGCAGAAAGCTGCCGCATACCGTAGGCATGAAGTACGTTGTAGAAATACGGGGAGTAGGTTAGGGCGTAGATGACTGTGATGATGATAAGTCCGATCAGAAACTTGCGCACGAACACCGTTCCCCGCCCTCTCGGAGATGTTCGTAAAAGCACGGCTGCACCCGTTTTGTACTCGATGGAATAAACGTATGTCAGCGTACAGATCAGCATTGCAAGGACTGTCAAAGCAAGAATCGCATCCTTGTTTCCGGCACTCTCGTCACCGGTCAGAAGTTTGTACCCGGTGTCATAGACGAACTCTCCGCCGTTGGATTTGAGATATTCGTCGTGAGACTTGACCTGATCGAAAGCAACTTTCGGTGCGAGAATATTCTGATATTTCATCGCAGCATACCAGTTGCCGTTTGCAAGCTCACGCTGCATATCGGCTTCGGCTTGGTCGAATTTTGCCTGCTCGTCGGCAAGGAACTGCTCCTTTACGGGGGTCAGCTCGCCCTCAAGTTTGAGCATATACTGCTTGTAGTAGATCTCGTCGGCTGAGGCAAATTTTTCGTTGATCGGCGTGTAGCTGAACCATACAAATGCACCGAATGCGATCAAGATAAACAGCACTTTTCCGCAGATGAAGATCTTGTAGCATTCCTGCAAGAATAGGCTGGTATTCCGGCCTTTGAAGATGCTGATTGAGAGACGCTTGGTACGGTTACGGATAACTGATTGCCGCACATAGAATATGACGGCAAGTATAGAAAAGGTTAAGAGTAATACGGAGACTGAAATCACAAAAACAGACTTGTAACCGAAAGGCTCACCGAGAATATTCAAGTTAAGATATTGCGCAAGGATATCGTTCGTGTTTGCGAATGCTACGAGGTTGATATACTTCAACGGGCAGAGGCAGCTTGCGCTCGGTATCGTATAGTACATCACCGCCTCAGCTGCGAGAATAATTGTCAGTATCGCATATACCTTTACAGAAGAATTTGAAACAACAGTTATCAGATAGATAAGTGCTGCAAACAGACAATATACTCCGAATTTGCTTAATAGGAACAGTCCGAAATATTGTACAACAGATATTTTCAGATCACAACCGTTGAAGCTGTAAACGGACTGTATCTGTCTGCCGAGATCGCCGTAGCCGTAGGTGAAATATCCTGCCGCAAAGTTGACTGAAAATAGCAGGACAAGAGCAATAAATGCAGCCGTAAAGCAGGTCATCAGCTTGGCGAGGCCGAGGGGCATTCTGCCCCTGTAAGTGGTGCGTGAAAGGACGATCTGATCAAGCTCTTTTTCTCTGGTAACAATAGTGACAACAACAGTCATTATCATCAGAAACGCAGCAATATCGGTCACTTGAAAGCCTGTCGCCATATCAACGCCCTTGCTCGGTGCCGGGGTGAGCTTGCTGCCTTTGAGGTGTGCAAAATCGCTCGGGGTTTTGGCGATGTTCTTGTAGGAAAAGCTGTCAGGATCGGCGAAAAGAGAAATGCCGGTCATCTTCCGTGCCTGCTGGTCGATACCGTCAAGATAGCTGTCATATTCAGCGCAGGCTTGAACCTCTTTCAGCACATCGGAGATCAGCTGCTGCTCGGTAAAAATGTTGTCGGTATATTCAAGATACGCCTTGCTGTTGTACTTCTCGATCAGCACTTCTGTATCAACGCTTTCATCAATATATGAAACATCTTCTCTGAAAGACAGGCGCTCCATTATGTTCAGATCATTTTGCATTTTTGACAATTTTTCAAAAGCCTCATCAGCGTTCATGTTTTCGATAGAATCATACACCGCTCTGTACTGCGCGGCGGTATAGAGCTGGTCTTTTTTTGAACTTTCATTGACCCACAGGAGAACACCATTTATCACTGTCAGCGCAAGAAAAATGCCTATCGTTGAGCGACGGCAGAACGCCTTTACACATTCGTTTATGTATAGTCGCATAGGCACCTCTCAGTCGAAATTATAGAGGTACAGATCTTCAAGTTCGGGCTTGACGGAGGTGTATGCATACCCCTCCGGTTCGCTCTCGGAGATCACCCGGACATAGATATTCTGCTCGTCCTTTGAGATGCTCCCGACTTTGTAGCTGTCCGGTATTTTGGACAGAACATCCTCGCTTGCGGTGATCTCAAACACCTTGCCCTCTATCGTTCTGCACAGTTCGTGAGGCTTGCCCTTGCCGATAAGCTCCCCCTGTTTGAGCAACAAGACCTCTTTTGCGATGAACTCTATATCCGAAACGACGTGCGTTGCGATGATGACGATCTTCTCAAATGCTATCTCTGCGATAAGGTTTCGTATTCTTATACGTTCCTTCGGGTCAAGTCCCGCTGTAGGCTCGTCGAGAATGATGATCTTCGGGTCTCCGAGCATCGCCTGCGCGATAAGGGCACGCTGTTTCATACCGCCCGAAAAGCCGCCGAGGCGCTTGTTCCGTGCATCCCCGAGGTTCACAAGCCCGATAAGGCGCTCAATATCAGCCTTTGCGTCTTGCTTTGACATACCCTTCAATGCTGCCATATAGTAGAGGAAGCGTTCAAGTGTAAAGTTAGGATACAAGCCCTGCTGCTGGGGCATGAAGCCGAGCAGACGTCGGAAATCTGCGCCCATTTCCGAAGTATCTCGTCCGTCAAACTGCACGCTGCCCGTGGTCGGCTTCAAATTATCGGTTATGATATTCATAAGCGTTGACTTGCCAGCACCGTTAGGACCCAGCAGGCCGTAAACGCCGGGAGTAAACTCGCAGTTGAAATTGCGCAGAGCGGTGAAGGTGCCGTATTGCTTGGTGAGGTTTGCGATCGTTAGTTTCATATTATACTATAAGCTCCGATATCGGTTTTTGGTTATATTCAGTGATCTGATCCATTACCATTCCGTTTTCATCGAGGATATCCTTAGTCTGCATATAGATCACCTCATCACTGTATATCCACTGCGGTGACCAGTTCCCGATGCTGATCTCCGTTTCCTTGCGTTCCTGCTCGTTCATCAGATAGGATTTACCGTTCCTCCAGTAAAACAGCCAGCCGTTCAGAGACTGCACATCTGCAGGATTGGGAGCATCGGCAAGCTCAACTGTTTCTCCGCTTTGCTCGGTGCATTTCAGCCTGCCGTCCTCTGCATAATAGTAACCCTTTTCTGTGATGCACGCCGGCTCGGGAGTGGAAAGCGGCTTGACCTCTCCGGTGGAAAGATCGGCTTCATAATAATTCATCACATATTCCATAACGCCTGTATATTCAGCCATTGCCTCGTTATCGCTCATGCCGTGCTTTTCGGCGTATTCGTGGACTGCCTCCATAAAGGGCTTGTCATCCTTATTATAGGAGGTCTGGAAGATCAATTTGCCGTCCCATTCGCCATATACCCAGAAACCGCAGCTGTAATGATCCTCCGAGACCGCACCGTAATTCTTGTACTCGCCGGATTCAAGATCAAAGCAGACAAGCTCAAAATGCGAGGGCTGGGTAACATTGTTGGGGTCGATCGGTTCGGAGTTCAGCAGCGTCCAAAGCTTTCTGTCTTTGAGCAGAGCCTTTTCAAACTCCCTTATCGTCAGACCTTTGATTTCCGCAAGCTGTTTCTCATTTCCGCCGCCCGCATCACCCTTCCAAAGCTGCAAGCCCTGGGAGAGCAGGCCGTCCTCACGCTCCTCAAACTCGGTAACCTTGAACCAGCAGAGCTTTCCACCGTACAGAAAAGGATGATTTGTCTTGCCGTATGCCGGGCAGTCCTTTTCGGCAGCAGTCATCTGCCCGCCTCCGGGAGCCTCGTGCTTACAGGTCGCATCATTACAGAGAGGACTTTTCTCCATACTTTTAAAATCAAGAAATTCGAGCATTCCTTTTTGATCGTCCACAAAAGCGCCGTGCTTTTCGGGCTCGTACATATTATACATGGACACGAGCCGCCAGCTTTGCGTATTGTCGTTTGAAGTCTGTTCCTCCGTTTTGTCCGAACAGCCGGCAAGGAGCATTGCTCCGGCTGCGATAATTGTAAGCAGTTTTTTCATTTGTCTTTCTCCGAAATGTATCTGTTCATTTCTTCAAGCAGCTCGTCTATGCCTGCCGCTTTCAGCTTTTCATTTGCACGTTTCAAAGTTTCCTTTGCACCGTCAGGGGTGGTTCCGTAGAACAGCTTGTGATTGTCCGCATATATCCCGGCTATAGGTTTCAGGCGTTCAAGCAGATCTTCGGGAAGCGTAACGTTATACATTGCCGAAGGGCTGCTGTTTTTTGAAGCCGCCTTTATTATCTCCGCCTTGTCTGCGGGTTCGCTCTCTATCACGTTGGGGTCTTCTCTGTCCCACCTGAAAGCCACAGGAGGAAGTATCGCTGCATTAACAGGTGACATATCCAGCCACAGCCCTCTGAACGGGACTTGTGCATCGTTGTTTATCACTATCGTTCCGTCTGTAACGGTATAGTCCGTCCCCTCCTCTCCGCAGGAGAAAAGCAGCGCAAGCTCCTTGTCGGAATACAGCAGCCGCAGCAGCTCAAAGGCTTCGTCCTTGTGCTGTGAAGCCGAGGATATGCCGAAAACAGCGTTTTTGTAGCTGTTGGAATAATAGTTGCTGCCGATCGGGATCTGTTCTGTGCCCGGCTCTTTCATAAGATCGACCTGCCCGATGCTGCAAAGAGGCTTCATTTTGGAAGGATCAACTTCTGCGGCGTCATAAGAATAGCCAAATGACCAGTAGTGCTCCATAAGCTCCGCAAGAGCTGTAAATCCGCTGTCCTCAAAAAGGTTCTCAGCCTCTCCGGTTTTCTCGTTGATATAGATACCGCTTGTGTCAAGGGAGAAGCCGAGGTATTCTTCAAAAACCATATCTGTGCCCCAGTCCCCGGCAGCAAGGCCGGTGATCCCGTCCTGCTTCATCTTTTCAAGCGTTGGCTCCAGCGAGGCAAGATCACCGTCAAAAGCGGAGATATCAAAGCCGTACTCTTCCGCTGTTTCTTTGTAGAATGTCAGTACAGGTGCTGTTGAGTTCCAACAGCCGAACCCGTAGATATGCCCCGCACTGTCGGTCAGAGACTCTGTAAGCGAGACAGGCAGGATCTCCTTGAGCTTTGCTCCGTCACCCTGCGAAAGATAACTGTCAAGAGGCTCCAGCCAGCCGTTTTTTACGCACTCCCAGTAGGTGTTCTCGTGGGGCTCATAGCCATCAGGGAAGCCCGAAGCTGCGACTTCCTCGGGGACCCCCGTACCTGTCATTATGATATCCGGTACGGTGCCGCCTTCAAAGCATTCACGGCAGTAGGTCATCGGGTGCTTTTCCATTTCGTCTATCATAACAAGGTCGATGGCAAAATCCAGCCCGCGCTCATCAAGCTTCTCGTTGAAAGCATCGAGCAGTTCGAGACGATATCCTCTGTTTTTGGCAAGCATCACCCTAAGATGCGGCTTATCGGGATATTTCTCACTTTTCAGCTCACTCACCGGAATCGGTTTTTCATAATTCTCCCAATCATTCGGCTCTGATACTTCCGAAGGATCGGTGACTACACTTTCGGTCGCAGTCTGAACCGCACTTTCTGCCGCAGAGCTGTCTGCCTGTGATGAGCTCCCGCTCTCTGCACAGCCCACCAGCATGACCGCGGTCAATATAATCGCTGCTATTCTTTTCATTTCGTTACCTCCTCATACCTGATTCCCTCGATAATGACCGCCATGACCTCAGAAGTGTCCGTCAGCCTGGCAAAGCCGACTTTAGTGTAGCTCCCGCCGTAGCGCCCCTTATTCGAGAATGAGAAATTTCCGATCTCCGAACCGGGGAAGGTCTTGGAGGTGCCGTCTTTGTATTCAAAGGTGAAGGAGGGGGTATCCTCAAAGGCGTGGAGCTCGTGGTATGCCCCGCAGCGGAAACCGATGTCGCAGAGCCCCAACTCAACGCCGTCTGCGCTCTCAAAGCGGCGGTAGTCGATGTTCTTTCTTATGGTTAGGGTAACGGTACCGAGAGAATTCGCTTCAAGCTCATCATCGGATCGGGACACATAGCCTCCTGCACCCTCGACCTTGAGACGTGTCTTTTCGCATATCGAAAGAGAGGCGGTGTACGTCCTGTCGGGTGCGAGACCGCAGTCATACCCCATGAAGAAAAGCAGCTTGGTGGGATCGTCATCGTTATCGAAGCCGCTGGAATAGCCTCCGCCGCTTATTGAACAGCCCTGCGCCGCAAGCTCTGCCGCAAAGCTTTCAAATCCTCTGTTGGAAAGCCCGAGCAGAGGCAGCTGCTTTATACCGGCAAGGGTCTCCTCATCCTTCGGTTCAAGGGTAATGACCGCCGATAGCTGCTCGCCGGTGCAAAGCACGGTATCTACCGTCAGCTTGTAATGCTCCGAATCGAAGACAGCTCCGTCCAACAGAGCCGAGCTTTCGAGCTTGTCTCCCGCGCCCTCTCCGAACTGCTTATCAACTGATTCCTTGTGTGCCGAGATCACATAAGCCGCCGCAGCCGTTACCGTTGCGATCAAGAACAGCGAGATGACAACGGCAAACATAAGCGTGCTTCTTATGGGTCGTATATGCGTCCTTTCGGTGCGGGATATGCGCTTTATGACAGAGCGTTCGCTGCCCTTTCCGCGCAGCTCGATGCCGCTCATAAGACGCTCCGCCTCGCTCTCGTCGAGGCTGTCAAGTGTCTGTATCAGTCTGTCCTCAAAGCTCATAGCCCTCACCTCCCATTATCTTTTTCAAGCGTTCCACTGCCCGCTCCGTCCGCTTCTGCGCAGCTTTCGCTCCGATGTGCAGCTCGCGCCCTATCTGCTTGTGCGTCAGCCCGAGATAGTATTTCATCAGAATGATCTGACGGTCGGGAGCCGCAAGCTGTTCAAGTGCCGAGAGGAGCTGTCCACGCTCATCTAAACTGTCCTCGACCTTTTCAAGCATCTCCGCATCCTCCCGCCTGAGCCTCTCCGCAAGCTGTTCACGCCTGCGCAGAGCCGTACTTTTTGCGAGTACACAAAGGTAAGCCCTCACGCTGCCCCGGGAAAGATCCACCTTCCCGACACTGCGCCAGAACCGGATAAATATATCGCTGACGGTCTCCTCTATATCCTCCTTCGGGTACGCCGACAGCTTGTCCGAAACTATCGAGCGCACATAGGGAAGATAGAGCCTGACCGTCTCCCTGACTGCCTCGCCCTCGTCCGTGCGGTAGAGCGCAAGCAGCTCCGCGTCAGTCATAGACTCACCTCTGTTGAAACGTTTCATTTATACATATACAGCCGGAAACGGAAATGCGACAGGCCGGTGTCAGAAAGTTTTCAGATATCCACTGCACCCAGCTCTCCATCCTCACCGCGGAACAAGATATGTCTTCCATCTGCCGCAAGGACAGTCCCCTTGATATCCTCCCGCTTCTTGCTTTCTCCGCTGGCGGTATCGTATATGCTGTACCCGCCGCCGTCGTAATACAGCACCATTCCGCAAAAGGCCTGATTCATAAACCCTTGCCACAAGATGAAAGCATTATCATAATGACCGCCATTAACGACAACAGAAGCTTTCTCATCACTGCCCCTCCGTTCTGCCGTAGAGCAGCGATTCTTTACGCTTGTTTTCGCTGTACGCCCTTGATACCTCCCCGTCCGCCATATCAAGCCTTGTTTTCAGCGTTGAGGGTTTGGTAAGACTGTCGTTGTACTCCCGGCATATTTTGTGCCATTCATCGGTGGGAACGGGTGACGTTCCCGTGATGATAAGCTCATTTGCAAGGGGATTTGCCGCTGAACCGTCTTTCCTGACGATACCGTACATCCCCGAGGCTTGCTCGCAATCCTCACCTGCAATGCCGTAGGTGATAAGGTCGGCAAGCTCTCTGTCGGTGTAGATAAGCGCCAGAACTTTGAACGCTTCATCGGGATGTCTCGAGTTTGACGACACACCGACCGCACCGCTCATCACCTTGTAGGCAGTTGGTTTGCACACCTCATGAACCGTGAAGCTCTGTTCCTCGGGATAATGCTCCCCTGTAACGAAGGAAATGTTTTTGCAGTCGGTATTCACAAACTTTACAAACCAATCCCTGCCCTTTGGTTCGTCCGCAATATAACCCCTTGAGCGCAGTTCCGCCATTTGGTCTGTAAAGTCCTTGATGTTCAGATATATGTTTTCCCGAACGCCGTTTCTTACGCCCTCGCCAACTGCGAAGAGTTCGGGGTCGTATTCGTAGCCTGCAAGCTGTTTCATACTGTTGGCGTCAAGCTGAAATTCTATAAGGTCGATATCGTTCTCCGTGATCTTTCCGCACTGCTCCGAGAGCCATTCAAGGCTTCCGTCAAAGCCCTGCGGGTCGATACTGTAACGGGCGCAGATATCGTCGTTGAACACGATGGATATCCCGTAACCGAGCAAGCCCCTCGGCGTAAAGCCGTAAATACTGCCGTTCACCGTCAGACAGTCGAGATAGGTCTGCCCGTAGGTGTCAGCGAGCTTCTGCCCAAGCTCCGTCTGCATATACCCGTCAAGCGAAATAAGCCTGCCGTCATCAATGTATTGTTTATACGTGCCGAGAGCAGCATCCTCCGTGCCGTAACCCGTGAATATTATATCCGCCTGCCTGTCATGGTTCAGATCGCTGCTCAGCCTTTCCTCGTATTTTTCAAGATCGTACCCGACGAGCTTGATCTTCTTATCCACACCAAGCTCTGCAAGACGGGCTTCAACAGCCTTGAGCGCCTTATCCGAGAGCCGAGTTTTCTCCGAAGTGGCAACTATAACTATCGCGTCATCGTCGTGTTCCTCCGAAGATACACTGTCAGAGGCCTCCGCCTCACTTGACACGGCAGAAATATCCTCCGGCCGGTAGTCGCCCTTGCTTTCACCGAGCCTGTACAGCCCAATGGGCACTCCCACTGCGATCACCGCCGTCGCTCCGACAGCCGCTATCTTCGCACCTATACCAAGCCCCGCGACCTTTGCACCGGCTGCCGCTGCCTTGACATACTCCGCTTCCTCCGTCGTCCGCAGCAGTGCCTCCATAGGTACCGCAGCAAGCAGAGCGCCCTTCCCGAAGACCTTTTCCAAGCCCTTGCGGATACGCTTTTTTGCCTTATAGAGCTTCTGTGAGGCATTGTGTTCGTTGGTGCCGAGGGCCTTCGCCACCTCCGGGATCGTCTGCTCCCCATAGTAATAGAGTATCACTGCCGAGCGCATATCGGGAGAAAGGCTGTCGATGATCTCGCCAAGCTTGCGCTTTGTTTCGGCACTCACGGCGTAGTCTTCGGGCAGCATGACAGGCTCCCGCAGAGCTGCACTCTCGACGGCATCGGTCTGCGCCTCGTCGCTCCCGAAGCGCTCAATATGCGAATTATCCCGCAGCTGCGCCATGCAAAGGTTATATGCTATCGTGTAGAGCCAACCTACAAAGGACTCGCCCTCCCTAAGCGTCCCGATGCTCTCAAGAGCCTTTACGAACGTCTCGGAGGTGATGTCCTCGGCCGCGTCTGCATTGCCTGTAGTGCGCTTTGCAAAGAAGAATACACGGTCGCGGAACTCATTGTAAAGCTCCTCAAATGCCAATCTATCGCCATTCTGAGCCCTAACAACAAGCTTATTGATCTCAGCTCTGTTCATTCTCCCTCACCTCCTGAAAAGATCCTCTCAAACATTCTTGCACATTGCTCGCTGTCGGGAGCGTCCTCCGCCGCAAGCAGCTTCATAAACCAAATTATCATTTCATCAACTGTCATTGTGACCGCCTCGCTTTCATAGGGATAGATGAAAACCAAGGCATAATATCACCCAAGAAGAGTAAAAATTGTAGGAATGGACAAATTTCGGCGAACATTGTAGTGCTGAATGACGATACATGTATGACATCTTTATTTTATCACAGATCGGTCATAGGTTCAAGGCTTAACATAGAGCATGAGAACGAGAATGATAATGATGACATCTGTGAAACTGACGATAGGTTTAGGGATAATTCGATGAATACGAAGATTTTATTTCAGTAAGGAACATCTTGATTATATGTATATTTACTTGTCCAGATCGGAATCACAAAACATTTCTTGCAAATCCAGCATATCCTCCTCACTCACCCCCATCCTCTCCGCCAGCATCATCGCAGCCTGCTTAGGGCTATCAAGCTGCACCTCTCCCGACTTGACCTTATCCAAAATATCCACCATATACCCGGACATTGTATTGGTTTCGGAGATGATCGGCGGTACATGCTCCTGCGCCTCGGCATTATGCTCGGTATAAAGATCCCGAAGTATCTGATTAAAGCGCTCCGTTATGCGGTAACGCAGGAACTCATCCTCATCGACCTTAGTCTCATTGATGTACTTGATAGCCTCGTCATACCCATCGGGTTGCTCGCCGGTACCAATCGAATAATTCTCCACACCTCGCTGCACCACCGCAGCGAGGTTATTTATTGTGTTGATCGAATTCGCCGCAAGCTGCCGGACATAAAGATCAATTGCATTGATCAGATTAGCAAACTCTCTGTGCTCAATCAGCTTGCTAAGCAACTCGTTATCTTGCCGCTTGGCAAGAAGCACCTCAATAGCCTTGTCGGTCAGACCAAGTTGTTTCAGTTCGATGTTCTTCGTGATGCGACTCTCCGTAAAGCCAAGAAGATAGTCGGTCGGCACATCAAAGAACTTGGCAAGGTCAATGATCCGGCTGTACCCCACATCGCGCCCATTATCATTTTCAAGTCCATTAAGAACGGCCTCGGAGATCCCGGTCGCCTGTGCAAGCTGCTTTGTGGTCATCCTACGCTCTACCCGAAGGTCTTTGATTTTCTCACCCATTGTTGTTTTCATAGTTTCCATCCTTGTTTTGACATAATATCTCCGATACTATTATACCACACCTTCCAAAAATGTCAGTATTATTTTTTGGACAGTTATTCGACGTGGTCGATTATTAGTACTAAATTTCGTACAGCTGACACCACCTATCGTTATCATTATCGTTATTCCATATATGAAATTTCCCGAGCCGCTTTACGGATTTTTTCGGATTATGGAACATACGGCACAAGGTTAGTTTCTGTGCTATCATAATAATAGAGGGGTTAGCATCGCCACTCCCCCTCACCGCAGCACGGCTGAGTATTATCCGCCGATACTTCGTCGCCTGTCTGCGGGATAAATAATATAATCACAAAGGAGAGATGAAACATAGCAAACAGAATTATCAGAGAGGAACTCAAAGCGAGGGGCGTTCGCCATTGGGAGCTTGCTGCCGAACTCGGCATATCGGAGCAGACAATGGTACGACGACTTCGCTTTGAACTGGACGAGGATCGTCAGCTTGAGATGCTGATGAAAATTGAGGAGATCGCAAAACGGAAGGAGAGATCACTTGAAGCTGAACGAAAAGAATGAGCTTATCATGCAGATAGTCGCGCTGTTGAAACAGTTGATACCCGAAGATGAAGTCGTCCTTGCAAAGCCCGAGGACAAGCCTGCAAAGCCTGAAATGCTCACCATTAAAGAGTGCACCGCGCTTATTGACGGCCTGTCCGAGCATACAGTCAGACAACTCGTGAAGCAGGAGAAAGTTGCCTACATAAGAACAGGTGCAGGCCACAATGGTAAGATACTTGTGAGCAAGGCCTCGCTGCTTAAATATCTTGGTATCGCAGATTGAACGCAAAAATCAGCCCTGCCGGGGACGGCAGGGCGAAGCTTGAAAAACGGTTATTGGGATAACTTTAGAATCTTCAGTTAGCAAGCATAGATTTTTCCGTACACCGGAAAAATCCGTACACCGATTTTGCGCTGTCCCCGCAAAATTGCCGTTTAGGGAACCTGTAGCCCTAAACGAAAGCCCTCATTCGAGGGCAAAATAAATGTGATAACAAAACGAAAGGATTGATCATTATAGCAAGAAAATACAAACAAGTCCACCGCAAGGAGATAACATTTGAACTTTCGGATTGGGAGAAGATCAAGCGCAGGGCTGACGCCTGTCACACCGATACGACGAAATATCTCCGCACGCTTATACTGGAAAAGCAGCCAGTCTTTTACGATATGAAAGAGATCGCACCTCTGATCAACGGTATGCGAATTATATCCCGGAATATCAATCAGATCGCAAAGGAGGCAAACGAAACGAATAATATCTACGCAGAAGATATCGAGACCTTACGAAAGGAAGTGAGCGACCTATCCCATACTGTAAACTTATCGCTGTCCACACTACTGTCGAGAAAAGTCTGAGGTATATATTTGATTCCGACAAGACCGAGGAACTGCTCTACACGACATCCATAAACTGCATGACGGATGCGGGATCGGCTTATTCACAGATGCAGTTCGTTTATGAACAATTCGCCCGCGACCGCTTCACTAGCCCTCCGCCTTTGGAGAGTAAAGGAACGGTGAAAGCGATTCACTACATACAAACCTTTGCACCCGATGACAATGTTACGCCCGAACTCGCTCACAGGATAGCAAAAGCGCTTGTTCGCAAAAACTTTGGCGATGATGTTCAAGCTGTCATCGCCACGCACGTTGATAAGGATCATCTTCACTCGCACATCATCATTTGTCCCTACTCGCTCTCGAAAAAACACTATTATGCCAACAAAGAGTCATTGCGACAGTTCCGCCGTAACTCGGACGGAGTATGCAAGGCATTTGGTATCGACATTCATCCTAACCTCAAAGGCAAGGGTAGGTCGATTGATCATTATGAATGGGAGAAAAAGAAGAACGGTACCTCATGGAAAGAGCAAATTAGAAATGAGATTAACAGGACGATACCTACTGTTACTTCGCTCGATGAGCTGTTGCAGACACTTGAATAGTGTGGCTACGAGATCAAGCGTTGAAAGTACATATCTGTGAAAGCACCTGGGCAGGAACGGTTCGTCCGCACTAAAACGCTCGGAGAGGAGTACACCGAGGACAGCCTAAATATCAGAATTACCTATCGTGATATGGGTACAGGAGTTACGCCTGCACAAGATGAACAGAGCAAGTTGAGCCGAGCCTACGCCGCCATCCTGCACGATATCCGCGTACTTGCGGCACAACATAAAAAGGCTCCACGCAAGCGGATCGTCACAGCGGAGTACTCCGTCGATAATGATCTTGATGTGTATCGGCTCTCGGCGCAGCTGTCTGTGATCAGTCAAAACAATATCAGTTCTATCGGTGAGCTGGAGGGGCGGATCAGTCGGCTGAAAGAAGAATACGAAAAACGCCGGGGCGAAATAAACGATTTGATTGACGAACATAATCGGCTTGTGTCCCTCTGGGAGCAGGCGCAGGAGTTTTATTCTTTATCCCAAAAGGGTGAGCTGTCTGATACTGAACAACTACGGAGGACAGTTTGCAAACAGGCAATGGAAAGAAATGATAATCTGAACTCAGCGGATGCGGACACCCTGCGCAGGAACTTGAATAGTTTATCCAAGAGAATAAGCGGTATGAAGGATAATCTTGAGAAGTGTCGTCAGCAGTATGAGGTGTACTGCGATATTCGGGATACATATTACAAAATCTCAAAGGGCGATTCCCTCAGCAAACTTGTCGAGAAAGAACGCAAACACCGGGAGCAGTTCAAGAAGATACTAAAAAGATAAATCGTAGAACAAAAAACGTGGATCTGCGTGTTCCTTATAAATAGGCTTGACAATCTCAATTTAAAGTGCTAAACTAAGCATAACGGAACACGCCATAAAATCCACACATCGAAAGGAGCGATGTTTTATGGCAAATGTTAACAAGAGAGGCGACTCTTACAGAATAAAGGTATCCTGCGGGTACGACGTCCACGGCAAGCAGGTGATCCAATCGAAGACGTGGAAGCCTTCCGAGGGCATGACTCCGAAGCAGATTGAAAAAGAATTGCAGAGGCAGATCGTGCTGTTCGAGGAAGAATGTCTGCACGGAAATGTCGTGGCGACGGTAAAGTTTGAGGACTTCGCCCGGCAATGGTTCAAGGAATACGCCGAGCTGAAACTGAAAACCCAGACTATCCGGGGCTATCATTATCTTGAACCCCGCATCTACAAGTCGTTGGGGCATCTGAGGCTCGATAAGATCACGCCCAGGCACGTCCAGCGGTTCATCAACGACCTCACCAAATCCGAGTGTGAGAACTGCAAGGGCAGGAAAATATCAGCCAAAACCGTTAAGCTGCATCTGTCCCTCGTGAGTGCGATCTTCGAGTACGCGATAAAAATGCAAATGATAAAGGACAACCCCTGCCGTGCGGTGACGCTCCCCTCCCCTGATAAGAAAGAGCGTAATATCTATACGATTGAGGAGGTTAGGCAGATACTCAAATTGTTTGAGCAGGAGCCTCCGGAGAATCTGAAATATGTGGTTTTCTTTACGGTCGCACTCTATACGGGTTTCCGCAGAGGCGAGATCTTAGGGCTCGAATGGAAAGATTTTGATTGGGACAATCAGATCGTAACGATCTCCCGCAATTCTCTTTGGACGAAAGAACGAGGAATGTACACCGACACACCGAAGACAGCATCAAGCATCAGGAGCCTAAAAATGCAGCCGGAGATTATCGAATTGTTGACTCGCTACAAGGCGTGGCAGGACAGCTACATAGCCAAGCTCGGAGACAAGTGGAACGATACTGACCGCCTTTTCACGACATGGAACGGCAAGCCGATGCACGTTACGGCTCCCGCCGATTATCTTATTGAATTCTGCAAGAAGCACGGTTTGAGGTATTGCAGCCCCCATTCCTGGAGACATTTGAATGCGACGCTGATGATCGAAAGCGGCGTGGAAGTCAAGACAGTTCAGGCCTGTCTCGGACACTCCGAGGCTACGACAACGATGACCTGCTATTTGCATACCTTTCAGTCAGCGCAGGCTGCTGCAATGGACGCTGTGGCAAATGCGATCAAATTAACGCAAAAAAATGAAAACGCAGAACAAGATACGGCAAGCGGACTATGATATCCGGGTCATTACGCACTTGCAAAAACAATGACCATTCAATGACCAAGCCGGTAAACCGGGCAAAACAAAAAGCTCTGAGAAGGCGCATTTGCGTTATCTCAGAGCTTATGGATTGGCGCCACCTGTTGGACTCGAACCAACGACCCTGCGGTTAACAGCCGCATGCTCTAAGAATGCTAATACGTTCCACCTTAAAAGATTTTTTTATAATGATAATAATTATCATCAATTATTATCCTTTAATTATTCTACTTCCACGCTCTTGCTGCTGAGAGTGCTCCAGTCCTCACAAAACTGCTTGTAGTCCATATTCAACTCAATGTGTATGTCATAGCCCTTGTATAACTCTATCCTGCTGAAAAGCTGAGATATTATCATCTTCTTGCGCTCGGTAGACATATTTTCGTTGAACTCGGTCGCCCAGCCTTTAAATGTATCATACATTGGCTTGACCTGCTCCATAGCCGTTTTCTTACCATTCATCTCATCATCAAGAGACTGAATGCTCTCGTTAAGCTCGCTTATCTTATCTTCGAGCTTTTTTATCGACCTGCTGAGGATCTCCGGAGAATACTGGCTTTCACCCGTAAGGCTTGCTGCAATCTCGTCCTCCAGCTTATCGAGCTGTTTCTTTTGCTTTGAAAGCTCCTGATTCAGTTTAGTCTTCTTAGCACGATAGCGCTGCATTTCCTTTTCAAAATTCTTTTTTAGCACCGCTTCATCGGGCGATTCCTTAATGCTGCTAAACATATCGTTCACGACCGACAGCACTACCGCATCAACTCTCTTGGCAAGGTACGAAGTCTGACCATCGCACTTACAGAGCTTCCTGCTCTTGTGGTAGCAGAGATATTTCAGCTCGGTTCTCTTGACCTCAGTACCATCTTTGCGTGTGTACTTGTCCACATGATAAAGTGATGTGAGCGTTCCGCCGCAGTGACCGCAGTACATGATTCCCGAAAGAAGCAGTTTGGATTTTGTTGTCCTCGCCACTTCCCTTTCGACATCATTGTTCCGAGCTCGCTGTTCAAGAATATTCTGTGCTCTGTCAAAGGTCGGCTGATCTATGATCTGCAAGTGCTCAAGGTAGGGCGCATCCTCTGCCTGACTCATGTACCCGCAGTACATTCTGTTTTTCAGTATCCTGATGATAGTGTTGCACTGGAACTTCGTTCCTGCGTGAGTGCGGCAACCTTTATCATTGAGATATGACGCACACCTGAAAGATCCATAACCTTCGTTTACTGTCTTTGAGAAAACATCTCTCACCCAGTCGGCAGTTATCGGGTCGATTTCGAGATCGTGTATCACTCTTCCCTTTTTGTTCACTCTGCCTGTATCAACAAGCTGATAGCCATACGGAACATGACCGCCTGTGTAACAGCCCTCTGCTTTCAGCTGCTGCATACGGGTCTTGATACGCATTGACGTCTTTTCACTCTCGCCCGAAGCCTGCCAGAACCTTATGTAGTTCATCAGCTTGTCAACGTGGCTTTCAAACCTCTGCTCGCCCTCCTGAACGCTCCACACTCTTATTCCCTGCTTGACGAACCATTCTACTATGAACGGTGTTTCGTCATCAATACGTCCGATTCTGTCGAACATGAACACAAGGAGAATATCAAACTCTTTGTTGAGCGCAGCCGCTTTCAAGTCCTGTATCGCGTCTCTGTCGCTTGCCGATACCTTGAATCCCGACACACCCTTTTCGAGAAACTCCTTGTCAATAGTCCAACCCATTCTGTCAGCGAACTCATGGCAGGCTTCCCTCTGCATAGGAATATCGTCCTTCACTCTATCGACCTGTTGCTTTGTTGATACTCTATATAACGTATAAACTCTATTCATTTACGATTACCTCCGATTTTTGATTTAAATATTAGTTACTTCAAATATCAGTAGATCATCGCTTAATTCGTTCCAAGCATAGGATTATTCAGTTGTCAAGCTGCCTCTATATATTAGTATAGCACAACTTGAACAATTTGTCAACGCTTTAAATCGTGAAACCGATATTTATTTAAAAAACTGTAAATGGAGGTCAAATGCAATCAGTTGTGGTCAATTAGTTGTCAGCCATTCAGTGAGGTAACACCTCCATTTTGTTAATGCATCTCATGTCATATTCTAAATCTATCAACACAGTCCCACAGCAGATTGCTCATATTCTCATCAAATTCTCAAAAAAATATCAAAATTTCTTGCATTTTCTATTGCATTTCTTATAAAATTGTGGTATACTACTTATACGAGGTGATTTTATGCTTATAGAGTTTAGATTCAAAAACTATCGCTCATTCAAGGAAGAAGCGGTTTTGTCTTTAGAAGCAACAGGTTTGGGAACTTTTAAGCAAAGCCTTCTTAGCTTCGGAAATGATAAATTGTTACCCGGAATAGCAATATATGGAAAGAACGGTGGCGGTAAAAGTAATGTTATAAGAGCTTTCTGGTTAGGTGTTCAGTTTATCCGCAATGCTCAAAGAACACAACATGAAAAATCAGAGATACCTGTTTCTCCCTTTTCATTAAATGATTACTCGTTCAATGAACCTACTTCATTTGAGTTCACCTATACTATTGATAATATAAAGTATATCTACGGTTTCTCTGCCACAAAAACAAGAATAACGGAGGAGTACCTTTATCATACACCCAAAGGGCAGAAAGCTATAGTTTTTACAAGAAAAGGACAAGAGTTCAAATTTACAGAACAAAAATCAAAGCGCAAACTGATAAGTGAAACCGTTGCGGAAAACCAACTGTTCTTTTCTGTTGCCTGCACAATGAATGATACTGACTGTACCGCAGCGATGCGTTGGTTCAGAGAATATGTACTATTTTCAAGGGATTACTCGGATATTCCGAGACAACTGCTGGATTATTCTAATGATTCCACTATGCTGAAAGCAATAGTGGATTATGCCAAGGAAGCAGACGTAGGAATTGATGATATGAGCTTTGAATTTGAAAAACGTGATTTTTCAAACACAGACTCTTTACCCGATGATCTGCCTCCAAATATCAAGGCAGCACTTACTGATTTTATTCATACGCTTTCCGAGACCTCCAACAATTCTGAAGTACGTCTTAAAATGGGTGAGGTCACAGCCACTGCATTTCACAAGGGACTATCTATAAGCGGAAAAAGCTCGTTTTATGAGTTAGAGCTTTCAGAGGAATCAGACGGAACTCGTAAACTGATGGCCCTTGCACCTGCAATTGAATCTTCATTAAAAAACGGCGGAATACTCCTGATCGATGAAATTGAACGTGAGCTTCACCCGATGTTGGTTGAATTCATTATTGCTAAATTTCAAAATAAGGCATCAAATCCCAAAGGAGCACAAATCGTATTTACAACGCATAATACCGAGTTGATGAATGAAACCCTTATCCGCAAAGATCAGATTTTTTTCGTAGATAAAGATCAAAGTACCGGAGCCTCCGAGCTTTATACAATAAGTGAGTTTTCTACCAAAACATCAGAAAACATTCGTAAAGGTTATTTGCTTGGAAAATATGGTGCGATCCCGAACATCGAAATTGAGGAGGTAGAATAATGCCTCGTTCAGTAAAAGAAAGAAAAGCCAAACCTATTATATATGTATTCTGTGAAGGTGAAAGCGAACAAGTTTATACTGATTTCTTGAAAAATACCTTTTCGGATATAGCAGTAGTTAAACGACCAAGCTCTACCGGACTTTTTGAAGAAGCTCAGGATAAATTTTCAAAAGACAAGAGATTCAGAGATAATGCGGAAGTCACGAATGAAATCTGGTTTTTCTTCGATGTTGAAACAGATCAAAGAGACAAGTGGGATTCAAGATACAAAATAATAAAAAAGCTGAGAAAGCTCAGAAAAGATCAGGATATAAAGGTACGGTTGTTAATGACGACAGCCTGCATTGAATATTGGCTGATGCTGCATTACAAGAAGTACTCCCCCGTTATAGAAACAACCGCAGATAAAGAAAGAGTACTTCATGAGCTTCAAATCAAAGAAAAGTCATATAAAAAAGGTGATGTAAAATCGACTTTTCATATAGCTGAAAACTATCAAATCGCTGTTAAAAATGCAAAAGATTTATTTCGCAGTCTGTTGAAAGACGGCTTACCCGATCTTATTGAAACAGATGAACGTGATAAATGGCTCTATACTTGCAGTAAGACTTTCACAACAGTATTTGAAGCTATTGAGTTTTTAGAATCTCTTCGTGAATGATTAAGGAATATCACATTAGTTATCGAGGGCTGCTGTATAACAGCCCCCGATAAAAGAATCATGGCGAGTCTTACCTTGCACGGGGTCTTCTGCGCTTCTGAACATGAGGCGCAGGTTTCGGTGCAACGGGTAATGCAGATAATTTATTCCCCTCCGTCTCGGGTTTAGGCTCAACGATCTTGTTTTCCATTTTTGAATGCTCGACCTTCTCTGTCTCAGAGCCGCTTACAACTCTCTCTTCAAAGCTGTCACAGAGCATATTCAGAACATCTTCCTTAATCGTCGGATTGCTCCCCTTGAAGGTAAGCGTTACATTGCTTCCGCCGTATGTTCGCTTGATTTTAGGCTTATCGTTCAAATTATCACCACCTTTCACTGGAATTATAGTTATTGGAAATTATTAAAAGCATATATAGCATCTTTTGAGGTGAGGAGAGAACAGCTACTATGATGTGCTGTCCTTTCCTTTTCTCTATTTTTGGATTTTCTTTACATATGTTATAAGAAAATCGTTCAAGGATTTAGATTGGATTGACTATTTTTATCCTCTATGGTATAATTGACATATACCTTTATAAAAGAGAGGTGCGCCACCATGTCAAAAGAAAGCGACTGGAAGCTGTTCAGCGAAAAATATTTTGAATGGAAAAACCGCTACTTAGAGCGATTCTTTCCCGATTACAAGGCTATCCTTGATTCCGATGAAACAGCCACCGATAAATTCTTTGAGCTTAAAAAGCGCTTAGAGAAAGACAGCCGAGCTCCTGTATTGAACTTACCGGGGAGATTTAGCCGCAATGACATGTATATGAATATCACATATCTTGTTAACCACGGAGTCATAACCCTTGATGACCTTTCCGAATTTAGTGATGAGATAAAGGAGATTGCAAGTCTTGTTTCACCAAACAAATAACAAAGGAGTTTCGTATGAAAGCAAGGACACATATCCCAAAGAAAACCTATGTCATCAGCGTTTCTCTTATGAAAGGCTGCTACCGTCATATAAAGATCGCCTCGAACAAGACTCTTGACGACCTGTCACGGGCTATACTCTCGGCTTTCGATTTTGACAATGACCACCTCCACGCATTCTTTATGGATAACAAAATGTGGAGTGACGAGGATTCATACTATGCTGAAGCCGAGTACGGGCAGCGTGATAGCAGCAAATACAAGCTGGGTCAAATAGGGCTTGAATCAGACAAGAAATTCATATACCTTTTCGATTTCGGTGATGAATGGCGTTTTAGCTGCAAGGTGCTTAAAGTAATCGACGGTGTATGCGAGCCAACAGAAATAGTGCGCTCTGTCGGAGATGTGCCCGAACAGTATCCGGACTATGACGATTCTGATGAAGAATATGACGAGGGCGAAGAAGATGAGGATTTTGCTCTTGAGCCGTACCCCGATAGTCTTTATGCTGCGGCTTTCAGGTTCAGAGATACCAAGCTATGGAAAAAGCTAAAAAAAGAGGATGTCTTTGCGATCAAGCTTTCTGACGATGAAAGCGACCTTATATACTGCTCAGTTACAGATAACAAGGACGGCTTCCCTGCCCTTATGGTTTTCCCGGAGGGCTTTGGACTGCACGAATATCTCAAACAGCATATCCTCGGGAAATGTACTCCAAAGGAATATATTGAATATATCTGCTTGCAAAGCTATTTAAGCTGTGAGCTGCAAAGCAAAGATGTTATTGACACGGCAAGCGAAATAATAATTCGTGACTATGCCGAAAGGAATGGAATTTCACTTCGAGGTAAATACAGCTTTCCTATTATTGCTCATGCGATCCCCGGGTATTTTCCTTTTATAATCGAAAATGATGAAAACCGTGAATGCCTTGAAAGAGCATTAAATACAGCAGTTCTGCTTTCAGGCTTTATTGAGCGTCTGGGCAAAAAAGAGCTTGGTTTCGGACAAAAGGACGTAATGCCCCTGCTTGAATACACATCAGAGGACGGTTACACATTTTCAGAGATCGGATACCCCGAAGCTAAAGAGCCTAACCATTCATATCCTTCCACAAGAAAGATAATAAAAAAGCTGCCTCATCATGGTGTGTACGAATGCGATATTGTCTATACCCCAACGCCTGTCCCCGACGATATGGAGGATATTTCATCTCCCGTTTCTTATGCTGTTACATTTATGGCTGCCGATATTGCTGATGATGGCGACTATTTCTACACCGACCTGTTCAGCGGTTATGAGCTAAACAGTGATGATATGCTTGAATGTGTGGTAAATGATTTCAAGGAAAACGGATTTTTGCCGGAAGAAATGCGGGTCATAGACAAGAGAACATACTATTTCCTGCTTGATTTCTGCGAGAAAAATGATATAAAGCTGACCGAGGTTACTGAATTTGAGGTATTTGAGGAGGTGCACAGCTTTTTTATAAATGAACTTATTGAGCAGACAGATGAAGAATTAGGCGATGAAAAGTCTGCCGAGGAAATGTATAATGAGATCTGCGACACCATTCGTGAGCTTTCCGAGGAACAGCTTGCTCTTATGCCCAAAGAGATGTTTGAGCAGTTTATGGAAGCAGATATTCTCCCCGATGACCTACAGGCAAAGCTGCGGAGGTCAAGGATAAAGTTTTAAATAAGCAAGGAGCACAGCAATGTCAGAAGAAAAAGGATTTGAATTACCAAGAAGCCTATATAAAGAGTTTAAGAAAATGAGCCGAGAACAAATGCAGGCAGTCCTCACCGATATCTACAAGCAAGTCGCTGCAAGCATCGAAACAGCAAGCGTTTACCTTGATGAGCTGCGTAAGGCGATAGGCAGCATCAGCGGTATTGGAGAGAAGCGGCTTGATGAGATAATGAACGTTATAGAGCGTTTTGTATCCAGAGATGATACCAGCTCGTTGCAGAATACAACGGAATAAGTGAATACCTGATCTATAATTTGTCGGATTTGAAACGATAATAAGATTATGGCCCATCTAAAACCACGCAAACACGCATTGTTACGGAGAATAACACCGATGTTCCGCCCCGTCCCTTGTCAAGAACCCCACCCCATGTTATACTAAAATCACAGCAAAGGGGACGACCCGCTGAATACTTTTCGGAGGTACATTATTATGACATTTGGTGAGAAATTAAGAGATGCAAGACAGAAGGCAGGACTTTCACAGGAACAGCTTTCGGAGAAGCTGCACGTTTCTCGCAGCGCTGTAGCAAAATGGGAGACAAATAAGGGTATGCCAGATATTGAGAATCTGAAAGCCGCCTCGCAGCTGCTGGGTGTTTCTATTGACTATCTCCTTGATGACGGCGAAACGTTCTCCTTCAATTCCTTTAAGGAAGCCATTAACCTTGACGATTATGAAAAGTCGGGCAGCTGCCGTTCAAAGCAGGACGCTGTGGCAAAGGCGAAATTCCCGCAGGCGGTTCAGATCTATCCCCTGATAAAGAATAAAAAGCTGTCAAAGGTCGAGAAGGTACTTGAGTGGACAGTAATGCCGACCTTTGGCATTTTTGAAGCTGTAGACCAACTTAATGACGGCAGCTCCTATTATCTTGCCGAGACCGACAGCAAGCAGTTCTTTGTTATCGTTTCTAAGGATTTTATCGAATACAGCGAGCTTTCAAAGAAGGTCGATGGTAAGAAATTCGAGGTGGGTAACAACGTCTTTTCAAAAGCAGGATATACTTTAATATAAAATCGGGTAAAACCTCTTGACAACCTCTGCCCCAAATGTTATACTATTCTATGGGCAATGCCGTAAGGCGAAACGGCATTTGACGAGGACAAGGACAGAATCGAGCTTAGGCTCGGAGAAATGCGGGGCTGCTGCGTGGCAGCCCCCTTTCTTTTTGCCTTGAAGCACCTATATAATAGTATGACAGTATCGACAATAGCACGCTCCCCCGCCGACCTTATCCGAGGTCGGCTTTATATTTGGCTCACCACCAATGGTACTTTGGAATAAACTTCTCCTTCAAATAGTCAGACTCTCCGAAAATGATCTTATGATCCTGCTTATCACGTTCAAAGCAGACATAGCGCCTGTTAAGCTTTACTGCCGCATACATAGTTCTGCCGATGCCCACAAACGGGTCAAGAATAATATCGTCAACGCCGCTGAAATACCTTATAGCCATTTCTATGATCTCCATAGGTATTATCCGCTGGCGATAATATTTCTTGGAGTAGTGCTCAACAACGGGCTCGATCTTAACTATGTTCCTATGCCATTTATCCACTATCTCATCGGGGATGATATTTTCCTCTGTCTTATGAGAATTGACCATTATGCTGTACTCGGAGAAGCAGCTTCCGCCCTTATGACCGATCCTGCTGGGGCAAGCCGGATTATCACAGCGCCATTTCTTTGCGTTTTCTATTGTCAGTCCAGCCCTTCCGGATATTTTCTCTCCGCAGTACGGGCAGGGTATCCTTTTATAGTTTGTCTTTCTCTTGGCAAAAATAAGTATATGCTCGCAGCATTTTTTTGGCATAGTCTTAAAAGGATAGCAGGGTGCAGTACGCTCGTAAAGAGTTTCATAGCCTCCCTTGTCCCATATCACCTCATTCAAATAGCTGAAGCCTATCTTCGTGAGCATCGTGATAAAATATGCTGCAAGCGGTATCTTATCCACATTAGAGTTGACAGTCCAGCTATGGTCGGTTTGATCTCCTGCGATGATAACGCAGTAGTGCTGGTTTTTGAGCACTCGGAAAACCTCGGTAAACACCTTCTCCATATATGAAAGGTACTCATCGAAGCTATTCCATACATATCCCATATCGAAATTACAGCCATTGTATTTTCTGTATCATAACTCGGAGGGGCTGTCACCACCATATCGACACAGCAGTCATCAATTTCTGACAGCTTATCGGCAGGGTCCTCCGAGAATAATCTGTTATTCTCTATGATCATTATATTCCCTTATCTCCTGTTGATATATTATTACCGATACCTTTAGATTTCTAAAACAATTTCATATTACTCTGTTCTCCGCCCATTTAGGCAGACCGATATATGCAGCGAAACATATAATCGGCAAGGGCAAAAGGCCAGTCAATAAGAATCATTCACTTTCTTTGGTATCCTCTGACGGCTTATTACTATTCATTACCCTCTCCTCAAAGCTGTCACAAAGCAAGGAAAGAAGTTTTTCTTTCAGCATGGGATTGCTGCCCTTGAAGGTAATGGTGACATCACATTCACCATACCTGCGCTCTATCTTCGGTTCTTCGTTCAGACTATCCCCTCCCCTGCCGTCAAAGCCTGCCGCAGCGACTTACCCGAACAGAGCATAGCAGTCTTGTTGCCCTCCAGATCGGTGACAACAGTAAACTTGCCAAAGCTGCCGATCTTTATCTCCTCGCCCTCGGCAAGCACCTGCCTAATGGTGTCCATTACTGAATTGATATATCTGTAAGCAGTTTCCTGGGATATGCACTTGCGTCTTGCAAGCTCTCTTGTAAACTCCTTTGTATTCATTATTTTCTCTCCTTCACTATCTCGGCAACAGCATAGCTTACCTTGTATGTCTGCATCGTACCCATATTGGTATTGAGCAGGTCACAGGTCTCTACATCCGTTAAACCAAGCTTATCGGCCAACTCGCTTATGGACACTCCTGCGAGCAGCATATTCTTCCTTATAACATCGTTAGGCATCAAGAGTCCCCTTTCTGCCCTTCAGTTCACTTCTGATGAAGGTGACGTATCTCCTGCGCTTGCCGCCGATACGCTTTTCCGGGCGGTATCTCATATCCTTACGCATCACCCAGCCGACTTTGATGAGGTTTGCCCTGAACAGCGTATTCAGAACATTTTGGATATTGACGTGGGGCTTGCCGAGCTTAGTCAGGTAATCCTCACACATACCAATTATGACCGAGGGTATCAGATACACATATTCCTCATCATAATAGCCGAGCAGAGTTTTAGTCGGATTGGTCATGTAAAACTCTTTTGTCGGCCGCAGGTATGTGCTCTTGTCCGCAACAAAGGTTTTTACAAGGTACATGAAAACCTCGGTATCTCTGTTATCAAACCTCATAGTCGTCACCCCTCTTGGCGGCAACCAGCAGCGCTGCGGTGAAAAAGCCGACAGTTCCGCCGACCATTGTACCTATAATAAACTTTATCATTACTTTTTCCTCCATATTTTACATAGCGTGTTTTGGCGCAGTCCGGCTGACAGCATCAAGCTGTTCCAGCCGCTTTTTTATGGTCAGAGGATAGTCTCTGTCCATTTCATAAAACCTACGCTGTTCACTCTCATTTCCATAGAGAAGCTTATCGAGATAGTATTCCGTGTAGCCCCGTTTGTTGATACTTTCAAGATAACGCTCATTGACCTTATCTATCGGGCTCCGGGGGTCATAGATCTTCTCCCAATAATTCAGCAGCTTTTTGTATTCCAGAAGCGTATGCACCGATTCATCGAGCCACAAGAGAAATGCCTCGTCTTTTTTGGGCTTTAGCAATCTTGGTTTTACGGGAATGGCGAGTTCACCGTCATCAAGTCCCAGCCCCAGGTCGTGACTGATCTTCTTTGCAGCTTCAATATTAGTTAGTCCATATATCTTCTGAACGAAATCAACGTGGTCTCCGTGTTCACCACAGCCGAAGCAATGGTAATGATCTTCATAGACTTTGAAAGAGGGGTTCCTCTCGTTGTGGAACGGGCAGCAAGCGAATCCGCCTCGGTCCACTTCCAGTCCGTAGTAACGAACAAGGTCTTTTAGGTCCACCCTATCTTTTATGTCCTGAAAGATATTTGACATATCAGCCTCCTTTTTCTTCGGATGATATGAAAGGAAAGATTCAAGTTGGCATACCAAGCAAATTCTTTGGCGGAGAATATGCTTAGGAAATCATGTCCCTTTCATAAGTAAGCACAGTTAGAGGCCGATTTGGAAAAAGTGAATTTTCATTTTTCAAAAAGTTTGTGATTAATCACAAAATCAGGCTTGTAACAAAATACGATTTTGTGCTTTGCTACGAAATTCAATTTACCCCTTTTCTAAAACACCGTTCAAGTGTGCTTACTTATGAAAGGAGGTATTGTATTTAGCTGTATTTGCAGCTCACTATGAAAAATTTTGGGGCAGCCCATACGGGCTGAAA
>JAFSSS010000027.1 GCA_017450925.1 Ruminococcus sp.
AAAAAGCACTATCTTTAAAGTCTGATGACTTTAGCGGAAATACAGGTACCCTCGCCAAAAAGAGTCAGAAGTCTTTGGAAAGGGGTCTGGGGAACAACCTTTCTTCAGAAAGGTTTTCCCCAGTAGCTCTCGCAGACAGCACGGCAAATTGTCATTTACAGTAAAACACATCGAAATTGTGATACTATCCAATATATAATTATACAACCTACTCCGTTTTTTGTCAATCACAAAAGTTAAAGACTTATTAAGAATTGTTATGCTATCATAAAGACACAGAAAAACGAGAGGAGATTTTGTGATGTTTTTAAGAATACTGAAGCGTGACTTAAAGCGCAAGAGGGTCATGAACGTTATACTTCTGATCTTCATTATAATGTGTTCCATGTTCGCGGCAGCAAGCGTCAGCAATATCTCGGCGGTCACCGGCGGCATCGACAGCTACTTCGACAAGGCGGGAGTTCCCGATCTGATAGTAAGAGTCCCCTATAGCTCCGGGCTTGAAGAGGAGATAAGAGCCCTGCCCGAGGTGAACAGCGTGAGGACAGAGCATCATCTTACGGTGTTGGACTCCGGCTGTTTCCGGCTGAACGGAGTAAAAATGGATAACTTCACCAACTCCGCCCTCCTTATCAACTGTGATGAACGGGCGATAACCTATTTCGACGAGAGCAACAGCGAGGTGGGGGCGCTTGCCAAGGGCGAGTTCTATGCTACCTCGGTATTCTCGGAGGAGTCGGATATCAAGGAGGGGGACAGGGTCATCCTGAAAATGGGAGACACGGAGCTTTCCCTGACCTACAAGGGGCGCTTCAAGGGTGCGATACACGGAAAGAACAGTTCAGATCATCCCGCAGTTATGCTTAGCCGGGAGGACTATGAGATCTGCGAAAGAGACAAGGCCTTTTACGGCTGGGCTGAAAACTACATCTGCATTGAGACCGATGACCCCGACAGCATAAAAGAGAGATACAGCGGGATGCTGAACGTTTATGTCAATGACCGGGACAGCTACAAGGAGATCTACCTCTATGATATGATAACTGCCTATATGATGATGATAATAAGCATCGTGCTGATGTTTGCGGGCTTTGTTATGCTCCGCTTCACTATCGGCTTCACTGTCAGCGAGGAGTTCCGGGAGATCGGCGTGATGAAGGCTGTGGGCATCAGCAGCGGCAGGATACGCCGCCTCTACCTTGTCAAATATCTTGCTATAGCCCTTATCGGAGCGGTCATCGGGTATTTCTGCTCTCTTCCGTTGAGCCACGCGATGCTGGACAGTATGTCCCAAAGCATGGTGTTCGACACCTCGTCGAACTTCTCTCTCGGGCTGATAAGCACCGGGGCGGTCATACTTATGATAATGCTTTTCTGCTGGCTCTGCACCGGCAGGGTAAAGAAGCTGTCGCCCATAGATGCAGTCCGCAGCGGACAGACCGGCGAGCGCTTCGGCAGAAGGAGCGTTATGCAGCTGGGGCATTCAAGGCTGCCGGCTTCCGGGTTTATGGCGCTGAATGACGTGCTGAGCGCACCGAAGCAGTTCATCATAATGACGTTCATCTTCACCCTCTGTCTGCTGCTGATGACCTGTATGTCCAACTTTTCCGAAACACTGAAAAGCAGCAGCATCATAGATCTTTTCGGCATCCCCGACTGCGATATCACCATAGGCGATGTTACATCTCTTGAAGACGTTTTTGCCGGAAAGGGAATGCAGGCGACTGTGGATAAATATGACAGGCTGCTGAAGGACAGCGGCATAAACGGCAAGGTGAGCCTGTCTGTCGGCGGGGATTACGAAGCTGTTCACGGCAGCAGCAAGGAGACGGTGTTGTTCCTTGTGACAAAGGGTGTGCCGGACAGCGCATTCATTATGGACGAGGGAAAAGCCCCGATGAAGGAGGATGAGGTCGCTATGACCCCCAAGGCGATGAAAGCGCTGAACGCAGAGATCGGTGACAGGATAAATGTGACAATGGGCGGCAGAGAGCGTGAGCTTATCATCACGGGCGCCTTCTCCAGCTTTATCGGAAGCGGCACAACGGCAAGGCTTTGCAGCTCCTGCGAGATAGATCCGGAGAGCATATCCAACAGCTTTGGCCTGCAGGTAAGGCTTGAGGGCAGCCGCAGCAGAGAGGCTGTGAACGAGGCGGTGGAGAAGCTCAAAAAGCTTCTGGACTGTGAAAAGGTCTATCTCAACGAAGAGATCGTGGACAGGATGACCGGCCTTTCCGGCACGATGAGATCCATGAAGCAGATGATGATGATACTCACGGTCATAGTAACGGCGCTGATCGCAGTGCTTACGGAGCGCTCCTTCATATCCAAGGAAAAGAGCGAGATCGCGCTGATGAAGGCGATAGGCATACGCTCCCGCAGCATTGCTGCCCGGCACGTTTTGAGATTTGTCATAGTGGCGGCAGCGGCGTCGGTAATATCCTCGGCGGTGCTTATGCCTTTAAGCTCCGGGCTGCTGTTATGGGTGTTCTCAATGGTCGGAGATGTAAAGAGCGTGACCTCTGACCTAAACGCAGCCGAGGTGTTCGGCTTCTGTCCGGCGCTGCTTATCTGCACATCGGCGGTCTTCCCGGCGCTGACGGCGCTTTACATGAAGAGGATCAAGGCATCCGACACTGCAAGCATAGAATGACAACAGGAGGAATACAGAATGAACACAGCGATGATCGAGGCAAGAGACCTTTGCAAGACCTATATAGTGAACAAGCATCAGAACAACGTTCTGAAAAACATAAGTCTGACGATCTCCGAGGGTGAGATGACGGCGGTCATGGGGCCCTCCGGCTCGGGAAAAAGCACGCTTTTGTACTGCATCTCGGGCATGGACAGGGTGACCTCCGGCAGGGTGGAATTTTGCGGGCGGGAGCTTTCCGCTCTCCGTGAAAAGGAGCTGGCGCAGCTTCGGCTGGATGAAATGGGCTTTATCTTCCAGCAGATGTATATGATGAAGAATCTATCGCTTTTGGACAACATCATTTTCCCGGCGGTAAGCTCAAGGAAGACGTCCGAGAGCCGCCGCGACACCGAGGAGCGCGGGCGGGCGCTGATGCACCGTCTTGGGATAGCGGAGGTAGGCTCAAACGACATAAACGAGGTTTCCGGCGGGCAGCTGCAGCGAGCCTGCATTGCCCGCAGCATGATAAACGCCCCTAAGGTGATCTTTGCGGACGAGCCCACCGGCGCACTCAACCGCAGCTCGTCTGACGAGGTGATGAACGAGCTTCTGAAGCTCAACCGTGACGGCACCACCGTAATGTGTGTGACTCACGACCCCAAGGTGGCTGCAAAATGCAGCCGGGTGCTGTATCTTGTGGACGGCAGCATTGCCGGCGAGAAGCACCTCGGACACTTCTCCGGCACCGATCAAGAGCTTCGCCAACGCGAGCGCGATCTGAACAACTGGCTTATGGAGCTTGGCTGGTGAGCTTTGGTCACGCTGTATGCTGAAGCTTATACACTGCACTGCGGACGGATGATCGCTGACGCTCTTTCCTGCAAGTGCGGTTGTATGTTGGATGTTTGCGCTGCCACTTTGTTGTTCTGCGGACGGATGATCGCTGGCGCTCTTTCCTGCGGGTGCGGTTGTATGTTGGATGTTTGCGCTGTCACTTTGTTGTTCTGCGGACGGAAAATCGCTGGCGCTCTTTCCTGCGAGTGCAGGAGGACTGCTTTTTCCGGCGCTGCATTTTGTTTGTCCACGCAGCTTTAGTTTTTGTCTCTGCTGTGATGCCCTTTTGTTACTTTGTGCAGCGCCGGTTGTCTCGCTGTCGCGAGCCAAGTGGGACGCTGTCCCACACCCTGCTGGGGCTCTGCCCCCGTCCCCGCAAGCCTCTGGCGCGAGGCTTGACCGCGCGCTTTTTAATGCGCTTCGCGGTTCTTTTCACCAGCTTTGTTCTTTCTGCCCTTTTGTCGGACTTGTATCTTCCTGCAATATGTGCTATAATGTATCGGGGGTGTTGTTATGACAGATATTCTTGTAGTCGAGGACGATAAGGAGCTTAGTACCCTACTTACCGATTTCCTCCGCGCAGAGGGCTATACCGTTTCTGCTGTTGACAGCGGCCAAAAGGCTCTGCAGCTTTTCGACCGCTACGGCGCTAAGCTCGTCGTGCTGGATATAAATCTCCCCGATGTAAACGGCTTCTCCGTCTGCGCTAAGCTCCGCGAGAATGCCGATACGCCTATTCTTATCGTAAGCTGCCGCACCGATAAGCAGGATAAGCTCAACGGCCTCGATCTCGGCGCCGATGACTATATCGAAAAGCCCTATGATATCGACATCCTTATCGCTAAGATCAAGGGCATCTTCAAGCGCCGCTATCAGCGTGAGCTGATCTCCGCCGACGGCGTTACTCTGAACCTCGTCACCCGCAAGGCCGTCATCGACGGAAACGAGCTTGATCTTCCCGCTAAGGAGTTCGATCTGCTGGCTCTGCTGGTGGAGAACAAGGACAAGGCGCTGCGCAAGGAGTATCTCTTCTCCGCAGTTTGGGGCAGCGACAGCGACTCGGAGCTGCAGACCCTCCACGTTCACATCAACCGTCTGCGGCAGAAGCTGGGCGACGACCCCAAAAACGCCCGCCGCCTGCTGACAGTCTGGGGAGTGGGGTATAAGTTCGTATGAAGGCCTATCTTCGACTTTGCGTGATACTCGGGGCGGTGTATCTTCTTTTCGCTGCGGGGCTGAATATGTTTTTGGCGGATCGGCGGGATGAATTAAGAGGCATCTACCGTGTCGAGGCCAAGTATCTTATCGACGAGATAAACGAGACAGGCAGCTATGATCTGTCGAAGTACCCGCATCTGACGGGTGTTTTTCCCGACACGGGCTCCGGCCTTTACACCTCCGACGAGCATTATGTGATAATAGATGCAGGCGGAAGGCTTTGGCGTGCGGAATACGGTGTGGATGACGACAGCGGCTCTCTGATCGCCGTGAATGTCGTCCTCGGCTGCATATTCCTGCTGGGAGCGCTGATGCTTATCTACATCGGCAGGCATCTGATAGCCCCCTTCGGCAGGCTGAACAATGTGCCGGAGGAGCTTGCCAAGGGAAATCTGGCGGTGCCTATCCCGGAGGAGAGGAGCCGTTTCTTCGGCAGATTTACATGGGGAGTAAATCTCCTGCGGGAGAGCATCGAGGACAGCCGCAAAAGAGAGATCGGCTTTCAGCGGGACAAAAAGCTGCTGCTCCTATCCCTTTCTCACGACATCAAAACGCCCCTTTCCGCGATAAAGCTTAACGCCAAGGCGCTGGAAAGGGGACTGTATCAAGACGATGAAAAGCGCCGCGAGGCTGCTCTTAGCATCAGCCGCCGCGCTGACGAGATCGAAAGCTTTGTGAGCCAGATAACACAAGCTGCCGGCGAGGACTTCATGAACTTTGAGGTCAAGCCGGGTGAGGTCTTTTTAAGCGAAGTTATCGCAAAGCTGAAGGGGCGGTATTCAGACCGTCTTGAGGCATCGCACACTGAATTTGTGATAGCAAAGTACGAGGACTGCATCCTCTCCTGCGACCCGGACAGGCTGGGGGAGTGTCTGCAGAACCTTATCGAGAACGCTGTCAAGTACGGTGACGGAAAGCGCATCTCCATAGACTTCAGCCGCATGGACGGCTGCGGGCTTATCAAGGTTTCCAACACCGGCTGCACTCTGCCGGAGAGCGAGCTTACACAGATCTTTGAAAGCTTCCGCCGCGGCAGCAATGCGGAGAGGTCACCGGGCAACGGTCTTGGGCTGTTTATCTGCAAGCGTCTTATGAACCTGATGGGCGGCGAGATCTATGCAGAGATAAACGGCGGCTGCTTTGAGGTCACTCTTGTAGTCAAAATGCCTTGACCGCAGCAGCGTTTTACAGTTGATGATCGATAGTTGACAGCTGATGATCAAAGGAGTGTACCCTTGGCGCAAATATGCCCATTCGGGCGCTGCAGCTTTAGGAGAACGGAAACGTTGTCTTTCTGTTCTCGCTGCGGCGCCCGAATGGGCATTCTGTCGCCGTTAGGCGGCTCCTTCATTATTCATTATCAACTATCAGCTGTCAATTTTATTTTTTGATGTATTTGTGGGTGTTCACGTCATAGGCTATGCTTGCCTTGCGGTTAAGGATGATTATAACTACCACCACCGCGATGATGATGCCGGCAGCTACGCCGATGATGATAAAGATTATGTTGCTGCTGACGGAGGACTTTTCTGCTGCGGAGGAGGTGTCGGTCTCTGCGGCAGCTGCTGCGACAGGCTCTGCTGCGGAGGATACCTCTTCGGCCGCTGACTCGGCAGCGGAGGAAACTGTCTCTGCCGGCTTTTCAGCCTCGGAGCTTTCCTCGGGCTCCTCCTCGGCTGCGGGAGGCAGGGTCTTGCAGCCCAGCACATACAGGTCGGTGCAGGTAATGGGGCTTACGCCGGTGTCTCCGATATACACGGTAGAAACGCAGCTGAAATCGTCTGTCCCGTAGGCCTCGGTCATGGTGTCATAGGCGAAGATCGCAAAGGTGGGAGAGAATTTAGCCGCTCTGATCTTCGCCCATACCGTTCCGTTCTTGGCTTTGGGTGAGATCTTGTCGTCGGTGCTTTGGAAGATCATCTCCACCGGCGGATCAAAAGACTCCTCGGTGATCTCCGACTCAAAAAATGCGATAGCCAGTGATCTCGGTGTCAGAGTGCTGGTGTCAAAAAGATCGACGCCGACGGTCAGGCTCTGCTTCCAGTTTTCGGCGGTGACGGGGTTGTTGGCGTGAACGTGTACGGTGTGGAGAAGTCCTTTCTCGGCAGCCTCGGCCGCGGAATAGACGTTCTTGGCCTCAAGGCCTTCAAATTTGACAGCCTCGCCGGAGGCGGCGGTGATATCGAAGGAATAGGCCTTTGCGGGGTCAGCGCCATTCAGTGCGGCGGTGATGTCCTCGTACTTATAGACAGCCTTGCCGTCCTTATACTCGCTGATTCTGACCTCGGCTGATGCAGGCTCGCCCATGCCATTGTTGGCATCCGAGTCAGAGTTCCAGTAATTGAGAATAAGCTTGAAAGGGCACTCCTCTGACGAACCGCCGGTGCAGCTTACTGTAAGGGTGCTGTCCTCCTTGAGCTGGGTGGCAGCAAGCTTGTTTGAGTCAACGGTATAAGAAACGCCGTCGGAAGTTTCGACCGCAAAACTCGGCTCAATGGTTATGTCCTCGGCAGCTGCCGAAAATGCCGTAAGGGCAAATGCAGCGGCGGCACCGAGCAGTACAGACAACGCTTTTTTCATGTATTAACTCCCTTTCATACTGTCAAGATCTCTTTAAGGCAACACCGCACGACCCGCGGCTAACGCCTCTGCACATCATCTGCTTGCCAGCTTTCCGTCATATTACCCAAATTCTCCTTGACGTTGCGTAAAGCGAAGTGAACTTCGCTTGCAAGCCTGCGTCGAATTTAGGCA
>JAFSSS010000028.1 GCA_017450925.1 Ruminococcus sp.
GCGATACCTTGATTATTATTTCTTATTTATTCTTTCTTCTTTTTTCTTTTAGCAGGCGCTGCACTAAGTAACGCAAAGACACTTCTGCCGTGATACAGCAGAAGTGTCGGAATAAAAACTTCTTTATTGCGCCTGCGCTGATGCAGCGGGGGCTTTTTGTATTTGCCCGGCTTTCTGCCGAGATACGGAATGTAAAATATCTTGACCAAATCTTGACCTTTTCTTGTCCGGTTTCTTGACCTTTGTGTGCTATCATTGTTTACGGAAAGAGACAACAGGATGCAGGTCAGACAAAAAATACAGAATTACCGAGAAGGAGAATGCACAATGGAATATGTACTACAGACAAAAGACCTTACAAAGCACTACAGAAAATTTAAAGCACTGGACGGCGTTACCATGAACGTGCCGAAGGGCTCGGTCTACGGGCTGGTGGGGCGCAACGGCGCAGGCAAGACCACGCTGATGCGTGTCATCTGCGGATTGCAGGATCCCTCGGGCGGGAGCTATTCGATCTACGGCGTTGACAGCACCGACCGTAAGATCACCGCCTCCCGCAGGCGTATGGGCGCTGTTATCGAAAAGCCGGCTATCTATCTCAACATGACCGCAAGGCAGAATATGAAGGTGCAGTATTCGCTCCTCGGTCTGCCGGACGACGAGGGGATAGACCAGCTGCTGGAGCTGGTGGGGCTGTCGGACACCGGCAAGAAACGCGCAAGGAAGTTCTCCCTCGGAATGAAGCAGCGCCTCGGCATCGCGGTGGCACTGGCGGGAAGCCCCGACTTCCTGCTGCTGGACGAGCCGATCAACGGCCTTGACCCGCAGGGCATCGTGGAGATCAGAGAGCTGATACTGAAGCTTAGCCGCGAGCAGAACATCACGGTGCTGATATCCTCGCATATACTGTCGGAGCTGTCGCTGCTGGCGACCCATTACGGCTTTGTAGATAAGGGCAGGATCGTCAAGGAGATCAGCGCCGAGGAGCTTGAAAAGCAGGTGCGCAAGAGCATGAAGGTCAAGGTCTCCGACACCAAAGCCCTTGCCCGGGTGCTGGACGGCTTCGGGCTTGAATACGAAATGATCTCCGACAGCGAGGGCAAGATCTACGGCAGCATTTCCGTAACGCAGCTTTCCACGGCGCTGATGAAGGAGGGCTGCGAGCTACTGACGGTCAGCGAGGCGGACGAGAGCCTTGAAGCCTATTTCATCGACCTTGTGGGAGGCGAGACAGGTGCTAAGGCTAATTAAGCTCGACCTGCGGCTGCGGATATGCAGCAGGCTGTTCCTCCTGCTTTGCGGGGGTCTGCTGATATTCACCGCGACCGTTACCGTTATCTTCCAACGGGTCACTCAAAACAGCTTCGACCCCTTGATCTATTTTGCGGCGCTGGCCGTATCGGTGATCTCTGCGGTCTTCGGCATCGGAACGGAGTTTTCGGACGGCACTGTCCGCAACAAGGTGGTCAGCGGCGTGACAAAGACCCAGCTCTTCATCGCACAGCTTATATCCTCACTGACCGTGACGCTGTTCCTTCTGCTGATATCTGTGGGGCCCTACATCTTCTTCGGCTGGGACAGTTTTTTCAGATATTTCTCCGGTGAGATACTGCTGCGGGGCGGAGCACTGCTGTCAGCGTCTGCACTGCTGCTGACGCTGATATCGGCGCTTATCTGCCAGCAGATAAGAAACCGTGCCGCCTCGCTTTTGGCCTGTGTCGGTGCGGCACTCCTGCTGGTGATATCTGCGAGATATACCTTCAGATCTCTCCGCCAGCCGGAATATGCGGCGGTGTGGGAGAGCAGCGGGCTTGAAAATACAGATGCCTCCGATGTGAATAAGATAGCCGAGATCGTCCCGAACGATTTGTATGTGGGAGAGCCCGGCAGAACAGTGCTTTACGCAGCGTATAGGCTCAATCCGATATCGGGCATATCTTCGGCGCTGGAGCTGATGCAGCTGAAGGATTTCCATATTCCCAGAACCTTTGAGGAAATAGAGGCCGAATGCGAGAATGCAGCAAGCACCGACTACAGATATGATAACGACGTGGAGTTTTACCGCGAAAGACGTCTGAACCACCTGCGCTGTCCCCTTTGGTCGGGCTGCCTTGTGCTGGCGCTCACGGCGGCGGGTGCCGTCCTTTTCAGAAAGAGAAATATAAACTAAATGTACAAAATATTGTACAACAAAACGGAGTGAGAACTTTTGTCAAGACTTATAGGCATAGCCCTGCGGGTGCATTTTAAAAATCGGATATTTCTGCTCTGCTGCGCCGCAGTGACGGCATCGAGCGTGATCTGCGGCGTCCTCCACCGCACTGCCCCGGACTGGAATCGCCCCGGGCTTTATGCATGGCCCTTTGTCATAGCACTGGCGGCATCCCTTGTGACGCAGTGCTTCGGGATATGCGGAGAGTTCTCCGGCGGCATAAAGAACAAGCTGATCCGGGGCTATACCAAGCTGCAGTTCGGAATAGCCCAGCTTGTGCCGGCAGTGCTTTGCAGCATAGTGTTCTTCCTGCTTGGCTGGGCGCCCTATTTCATTATCGCCTACGACAGGTTTTTCTCGCAATACACCGGGCAGATACTTTTCCGTGGCTTTATGCTGCTGTTTTCCTCGGTGCTGATGCTGTGCGTCCTCTACGTCACCGTCTGTCTTACCGTCCGCCGGACAGCGGCGGCGGTGCTGGTCTGCATTTTCCTCACGCTGGGGCTGGAGCTTTTCTCCGAGGATATGCGCACCGAGCTGATGCAGCCCATGTACACCCTTGAAAACGGCATCGTGGAATACGAATACGAGCCGGAGTACCGGGAGATAGTCATCCGCGAGCCGGACGAGGTGCCCTTTGAATGGTACGTTGACGGCACCAGGCGGGATATATACCGCCTTGCCTATATTTTCAACCCCATGACCAGCTTTTTAAGCGGCTGGAGGAGCCTTCGCAACAGCCTCTCCTGCTACAGCCTGGAGAGCGTTAAGGACTATATCGAGTTCGAGCGCGAGGACAGAGAGCAGTACATCTACAACATGGAGTTCATTGAGGAGGATTACCTTTACAGCATTTACTATCCTCTCCGCTCCGGCGGACTGGTGCTGCTGATAACAGCGGCGGGGCTTGCGGTCTTCCGAAAGCGCAATATTAAATAACTGTACAATATATCGTACACAAAAACAACAAAACGGAGTGATGCAAAATGGTACGTCTTGTACTGACAAACCTTAGATATCTGACCTTCGAGAAGATCTTCCTTGCGGCCGCCGCGGCAGCCGTCCTTTTGGGAGTGCGGGGCGGCATGGTGGGAGCTGAATACGGCTGGAGTACGGAATACCCCATATTTGCGGTGCTGCTCACCGCCGCCGTGACCCTGCTCAACTGCGGCCGCGAGAACACCGACGGCACTCTCCGCAACCGCCTTACCCTCGGCTACAGGCGGCCGGCGATCTTCGGCTCGTTCCTTATCTCCTCGCTGATCTGCTCGACAGTCATCTATCTGCTTTTCAGCGTCCCCTTTTTCCTTATCGCAAAGGACACAGTCGCAAGGAATATGTCCGGCGGCAGATACCTGCTGTTCTGGGCGGTTATACTCTGCATCGTGGTGCTGGTGACGGTGGGAAGCGTTGTCCTTACCATGTGCATACCCATGCTGCCAGTGGCGGCGGTGGCTCTGCTGGCGGCGGCGATAGGCTTTGTGGCGTCAGCGGAATATATAAACCGCGCCCTTTCCGAGAGCAAGTATATCTACTATTCCGTGAGCTCTCCCAACAAGAAGGACTTTGAAAACACGGATAAGTTCCCGGTGGAGTACGACGAGGAATTTGGCTGGTATTATCAGACCGCCTGTAATCTCAATGAAAATTACGTTGACGGCGCCAAGCGGGAGGTCTATACAACTCTGCTGCTTGCAAACCCCTACGGCCAGCTGGCCAATATCAACTCCATGATGCGCTGGTATTTTGATGTGGATGTGCTGAAGCAGTATGAAGAGCTGAAAACGGCAAAGCCGGAGCTTTTCGAGGACGACAGCGAAGACGAGCAGGACGAATTCGGGAAAAGCGAGGTAAAGGCTGCCTATAACGAGGTGATGCGCCTTGTTTATTACCCCGTCTATACCCTCGCGTTTTCCGCGCTGCTGACAGTCGGCGGCATACTCGTTTTCAGAAAGAGGAATATCAACTGACCGGGAGGGACAAAAATGTTTCGTCTGACAAAGCTGAATTTCAAAAACGCTATGATGACCTCGGAGACCCTCTTCGGTCTCGGACTGGAGCTGGCGGCGGCGCTGGTGTCCGGCCTGCTTCTCGCCCAAAAAGGCGGCACCAATGCCTTTGAGCTTACGGAAACAGGCTTCCTGTCGTGGATAGCCGGAGTGTTCATCACCTTTGCCCTCACCCTCGACAACGACTCCGGCACCGTCCGCAACCGGCTGATAGCCGGGTTCTCCCGGGCGAAGGTGCTTTTGAGCCAGATAATGACGGCTATGCTTTTGAGCCTTGTGTATCTGCTTGCCACCCTGCTGCCCTATGTCATATTCTGTCATTCGATGATAGTCAAGGGCAGAACAGCGGGAGATGTTTTTCTGATGCTCGTGACCGCTGTCTGCGGCTACCTGCTGACGGGGGCGCTGGCGGGAGTGCTTGCCACGGTGATCTTTTCCCGGACGGGGGCGGTGCTTGGCTTTATCGCCGCCGCGATAGCTGTGACCTATGCGTCCGTCGAGCTGTTTGAAAACACCCTCTACCCCCAAGGCAGCACTATCGGGTCCAACAGCAGTCAGCAGGTCACCGGGCCCGGAAGGACAGGGCTGAAGCTGCTGGTGCTTAATTCCCCGATAGTTCAGACTTTGCTTTACGATGAAGTCAAAAGCAGCAGCTCCAAGCTCGATGACTACAGAAACCGCATCGGGACAGCTGAAATGTACAACGCCGCCGACCCGGACTTTTCAGCAAATATAGGATATATGAAAGCAAAGCTCTCCCAATTGGAGGAGCAGCAGCGGGATCTTGGCTTCGTCCCCCTTTACACCTTGGGCGGGATAGCCGTGCTTTCCGCGGCGGGGCTTCTTATATTCCGCAAACGGAACATTGTCTGAATATGCAGAAAACCGGCGCAGAGGACCTTTCCCCTGCGCCGGTCTGTTTTTATTCTTCTTTGTCAAGCATCGCTTCGATAAGGTAAAGCTCGTCGGCGTAGTATTCGTCCTCGCCTTGAACTATCTTCCAGGTATAGACCCTTTCAGCGGGCTGACGTGTTCTGTCGCCCACCCGCAGTCCAAGCTCGGGGATGTCCCGGTTCACCACCTCACCGGAGCCGTCGGGAGAGAGCATAAGATACGGATAAGCCTCCAGATCCTCGCCGTCGCCGTCAGTGTAGGGGACTTCATATCCGGCGTAGAGCCGGCATTTGTCCGCCCGGGAGCGGAAGATCTCCATAGCCCTTTCAAAATGCTCCCGGTGCTTTTTCTCGTCGTTGAAGTCGGCACGTCCCGAGGAACGGAAGCTCAGGGCGGCTCTGTCCTCCGGGGAAAGCTCTGTGATCCCGCAGAATTCCTCTTGACCCGGCAGCTTGATAAGCGGCAGAGCGAAATATCTGTCATCATCCTCCACGGGGCTTTCCAGCGGCTCCCACTTGATGCGGCAGAAGCCCTTGTCGGCGTAAACAATGCCGCAGTTGAAGTCAACGTCCTCGTCGGGAAGACCGCTTGCATTGACAGCGTAATTTGCCACCTGGATCATCAGCTTCCGGGCGGTCTCCACAACATCCTCCGGGACGGCGGGGATGAAAAGCTCACGCTGACCGCAGCCGTCCAGCCCGCCGGTGAGCAGGTCATAGCAGCCCTCCCGAGCAGCCCCGTATATCCACACTCTGTAAAGATAGCTGTCGTAGGGCAGGCTCTCGCCGGAGGCCTCCTGCCTTATCCATTCGGCGGAGAGGATGCGGGAGTTCACAAGATCGTACACCGCCCCTGCGGTGCAGGGGAACTGTGCGGTCAAGTCGATGAGCAGCTTCAGCCGCTCGTGGTTCGATCTGCCGCCGGATGCGGTGAGGATAAAGCAGGCATCGCTCTGCTGTGTTTTCTCCTCAAAGCCCTCCGGCAGATAGTGTATCTGACGGAACTCCGAGGCATCCACCGGGTCACGGAGCATCAGCTGCAGTTCATAGCTGTCGGCCTTCTGCTTTTTCGCCTTGATGATAATATCCTGCTCGTTCTCGCTGCCCTTGAACATCATCACCTCGTCAAAGCGTTCGCCGGTATTCAGCATCTCATAGATCTTCCCCACATCCGGGAAATCTGCATCCGAAAGCACCGGCACTCCGAAGGCCAGCATTCCCGGCGCGGAGCTGCCGTGCATAGGCAGCTTCAGCTCTTGAGAGGGCCCTTCGGGATAGACGAAGGCAAGATGCTTCCTGCAGTAGTCTGTGCCGCCGCGGGTATCGAACTTCTCCGCAAGGTCAGAGGCTATGCCATAGAACCAATCCTTCAGCTCCCCGGCGTCATATCTGCCCTCCTCGGAGTATTTCTCAAACTCCGCCGAGAGCCGCATGGGGATGACCGGGTCGTTCCCGCCCTGCAAATATCTGTCGAAGAACCGCCAGGCCGCCTCTGCATAGGTGAATCGGTAGAAGGGGTTTTTCAGCCCCGAGAACAGATGCAGCGATTCGCAGATAAGCTCGTAAGCGGCGTTGATGTCGGTGACGGTCTTCAGCTCTATAATTTCACTTAGCTCCACCGTATAGTTGGTCAGATCGTCCTTTATCATCGGCAGGCAGAGCGAGGCATAATGCTCGGCTTCCTCGTAACAGCCCATTCTTGCGAAGGTGTTGGAGAAGAAAGCGTAAGTTACCTGCGGCACCTCGGCGCAGCGCATATTCCTCTGTATCATTTCATTGAGCATAGCAACAGCCTTTGCCGGCGAGCCGTGTTCAAGCTCCATTTCCGCCCGATAGCCCGCCTCGCAGGCCTGGCAGTCGCTCATCTCGGTGCGCTCGTACCGCGAGAACTGCGAGAGGTATTTCACTGCCTTTGCCGGGTCGATATACCTGTAGAATTGAGACAGCTTGTAATAGTAGGAGCGCAGTGTATAGCCGTAGCGTTCGATATGCTCCTTGAAGCTCTCAAAGTAGCCCAGCGCCTGCTCCATAGGTATCTGATAGAATTCCTGCGAGTTCTCGACTATCCACTTGAAGGCAAACATGAACGAGCGGATGTCCGCGTCATCGGGATGCTCGTCCACCAGCTTCATATACTCCGGGAACATCAGCAGTCCCTTGAAGCTGTCGCCGTGGAACACAGACTGGTCGATGTAGCGGTGGCGCAGGTATATCATATCCTTGATATCTCTGCGGGCATCAGCCTCGGCTGTCTCCTTTTTGAGATAGGTCATCTTTTCCTCGCCGTCGGCAAGGGTGTCGTAATAGTCTCTGTCAAACATATCAAAGCCCCCATTCTATTAGTTTTATAAGGTTCTCGTTCATTATGCTCATATCCTTCGGCCTTACCGGGAAGCCTCCGGAGATAAGCGCCTGGATGTAAAGTATCCTTGCAAAGGCGGAGAGCTTTTCGCTGTCCTCCGTCCGGGAGAGCTTCTGTATCAGCTCCGCCGAGGCGTTGAGGTAAAGGGTCGAGCGGGCATCCTTGACCTCCTCTTCAAAGGCATCCAGCATTCCTGCAAAGAGCCCGTCGCTGTTGTCCCGGGAGTGGCCGATGTCCTTTTTCGTTTCGGCATCGCTGTCGGGAACGTAGATGCAGCTTATCACCGGCGGGTCGAATTCCTTTATCACCGCCTTGCAGTCAAAGGCCTCCAGCGAGCCGGAGAATATCTCCAGCATCCGTGAGAACGGGCAGGGGTCGGTGCAGTCCCGCAGGCTGTCCGCGATGACGCTGTCGCTCACCGGCTGGGCGTTTATGATGCCCTTCCTTGCGGCAAACTCGAACAGCCGCTTTTCGTGGCTGTAGGAGACGTTGACTATCAGCTTGCCCAGCTCTGCAAATACAGGCCTTATCTGCCGGAAGGTGTCGGTGTCGGCAGTGTAGTAGATCGTTCCCCGGAAGTCTGCAAGGCTGCTGCCCCGGAGCAGTCCGAGACTGGTCTCGAACTCGAAGAAGGGCATAAATGTCCTGAGGATCCGCTCGTTCTCGCAGGCCACCGATCTTAACGCCGTGCCGTGGAGCCTTTCTATTCGCCCGAGAAGACCCGGATCCCGGAACGCCAGCTCGTCAAGGTGATCTGAAATGCACCGGCCTATCTCCTCTCTTGCCCGGTCAAGAGCCTCATCCGCCACCAGATCCTCTCTCGATGCGGTGGGGCGCAGCTTGTCGGTGTTGATAAAGCACCTCACAAAGAAGGCCCACTCCGGCAGCAGCGAAACACCGCTTTCCGTCAGCAGCATATTTTTCAGATATATCCTGTGGCGGTTTTTAAGTCCGCTGGCAGCCGATACGGTGAATGGCAGGATGTATGCCGCGCCGCTGAAAAGCCCGGTGGGAGATTCCAGCGGAATGTAATCAAGGAAATCATAGTCAGTGCCGAAGATGCGCCTTCCGAACCGCAGCACCGTCTGCCGGCTGCTGCCCTTTTCCGGCAGGGAGTTGACCAGTATCTTCACGCCGCTGCCGTCGGTGACGAATATCGGATAGGGCAGAGGAAGGCCGTAGTAAGCCAGCCGTTCCCCGGCGAAGGCAGCGGTGAAGAAATGCCCGCAGCCCTGCTTCGGCTTAAAGCTGACGGTGCTGCCGAAGGGCATATCCTCCGCAGCTATGCGTCTTACCCGGTATCTTCCGTCGGCAAAGCCGTGCCATTCCACAGCCTGCGAGGGATCCTTCACCGAGCGGGAGCGCAGCACGATCTCGTCCGTGACGATAAAGCAGGAAAGCATCCCGATGCCGAAGCGCCCGATGAGATCATCGCCGCCGTCCCGCTTGGAGGACTGGCCTATCACCGAGATGAACCGATGCACCTCGTCCTCGGTAAGACCCACGCCGCTGTCCGTGAACAGTATCTGCGAGCCGTCAGCGGTGACGTTTATCTCCGGCTGGCTGAACTCCGGGTGCAGCTTTATCCTCATGCTCACCGCGTCGGCGGCGTTTTGCAGCAGCTCCCGCAGGAACACGTCCGGGCTGCTGTATAAATGCTCCGAGAGGATAGAGATCATCCCCCCGAGATCAACATTGAACTGAAAGTCATCCATTATGCTTTCCCCTTTGCGATAGTTTAGTATTATCATAACATAAAACTGCCCCGGTTTCAAGCCCCCCCGACGATTTGAGGGACAGAGCCGGAGCAGCTTTATGTTCTGAGTGAGATATCGCTGAGGACAGCCTACTGACCTCTGTCCTCCGACAGTGCCTCGGACTGGGGCAGAGCCTCGACCGCGATAAGCTGATTGTTCAGCTTCCTTGTGCGGATGCCCACCAGCTTCTCAAGGTTTGAGTCGGCATCCCGCAGGTTCTTCTGCGTGTCCTCCAGCACCTTTGCAAATCTGCCGAATTCCGTCTTGACCGAGCTTAGCAGCGCCCATACCTCGTTTGAACGCTTCTGGATAGCCAGCGTTCTGAAGCCCATTTGCAGCGAGTTGAGCAGGGCGGCCATTGTGGAGGGGCCGGTTATGCTCACGCTGTATTCCCGCCTTAGCTGATCCACGAGGCCGCTGTTGACCACCTCTGCATACAGCCCCTCAAAGGGCAGGAACATGATCGCAAAATTCGTGGAGTAGGGCGGGACGATGTACTTGTCGTGAATGTCCTTGGCGCTCCTTTTCACCGAGTCCAAAAGCTGCGCCTTTGCTTCGGCGATCTCCTCCGGAGAGCCGTTCTCGTTGGCGTCCTGCAGGGCGGCGAACCTGTCCCCCGGGAACTTCGAGTCGATAGGCAGCAGCACCGTGCTGCCGTCGTCGCCACCCGGCAGCTTTACCGCAAATTCCACCTGCGCCCGGCTGTTAGGGTCGATCTTCGTGTTCGTCAGATACTGCTCCGGCGCCAGCAGGTCGTTAAGTATCGCTCCGAGCTGTATCTCGCCGAGAGTGCCCCGGTTCTTCACGTTTGAAAGCACCTTTTTAAGATCGCCCACGCTGGCGGCGACCGTCTGCATTTCACCCAGCCCTTTATAGACCTGCTCCAGCCGCTCGCTCACCAGCTTGAAGGAGTCGTTGAGCCTTGCATCCAGCTTCTCGTTGACCGTCTTCTGGATAGAGTCGAGATGCTTGCTGTTGTCCTCACGGATGCCGGTGAGCTGTACGGTCATAGCGTTTCGCATAGCGTCCATTTTCTGCTCGTTCATCTGCTCCAGCGAGGCAAATCGGTTTTCGAGGGTCTTTAGCTGCGCCGACATTGACTTGCTGATATCGTCGAAGCGGGCGGTCTGTGCGTCCTGCGAAAGCCGCTGATTGCTGCCTATCATGTCGCCGAGGTTCTTCACGCTCTCCTGAACGTTTCGGTTCACATCGTGCCTGAGCTCGCCGTTCGACTCCGAGATCGTGTCGGCAAGCCGCCGGAACATCTCCGATGCCTTGTCGCTGCCCGCCGAGAACAGCTTGTATATGATCAGCAGCAGAAGCAGTATCACAACAATGCCTATGATAACATAAACAGTATCCATATTTATCACCTCCCCTTGATTATATCATATCCTCCGCTGAAAATCAAGAGCTAACTGTCCGATTTATCGGACTTGTAACCTCGCCTTGGCACTTTTGATCCCGGCGGGAAATCTGTCTGTCATAATTTTTTACCGTTTCGGTGATTGACAACACCGAAAGTATATGGTATAATTGTTTCAGCGGGCGGCATGATGCCCGGAATAATCCGATTTCTTTAGGAGGTCACTTAAATGAATGTAAATAAAAAACTTAACGGCACAGTTCTTGAAGTTGCAATTGAGGGACGTATCGACACCACCACTGCTCCCAAGCTGGAGGCCGAGCTGAAGGAGTCATGCCCCGATGCCGAGAGCGTTGTTCTCGATTTCGCAGCTGTTGACTACATCTCCTCTGCCGGACTTAGAGTTCTCCTCTCCGTTCAGAAGCTTATGAGCAAGCGCGGCGGCATGAAGCTTATCAATGTCAGCGCCGATATCATGGAGATCTTTGAGGTCACCGGCTTTAACGAGATCCTGACCATAGAGTAAGGCAGGAGCAGATGATCCTATATGTAGATGCAGCCGTGCGCAGCAGTTCAAGGACCGCTGCGCTGGCTTTGTATACACTGAAAAAGCTGAACGGTGAGGTCAGAACACTGAAGCTTACCGAGCTTGATATCCCGCGGCTGGACGAGGCCTTCCTTGCAATGCGTGATAAGGCCTGCGCCTCCGGCGATTTCTCCGCCCCCTGCTTTGAGCCGGCTAAGCTTTTCGCACAGGCGGACGAGATCGTTATCGCCGCACCATATTATGACCTTTCCTTTCCCGCGGCGCTCAAGCAGTTCTTTGAACAGATAAATGTCATCGGGCTCACCTTTGCCTATAACGATAAGGGGCAGGCCTACAGCCTATGCCGGGCGAAAAGGCTTATCTATGTCACCACCGCCGGCGGCCCTTTAGTTAATGACAGTTACGGCTTCGGCTATGTGAAGGCGCTGGCAGAGTATTTCTACGGGATAGACGAATGCGTCTGCTTCAAGGCGGAGGGGCTGGATATCCTCGGCGCCGATACTGACGCTCTGCTGGGTGAGACAAAAAGGGATATCGACAGCTATTTCGGCAGTCCGGGCAGGTGAGTGAATGGTCAATCTGATTAGCATTACTGATGTTTTTAGTTCAACGGTCTTTCAGCGTATCGCCAAAAGCGCTGGCTTTATCCTCGCCGCCGTTTTGGTGTGGCTCATCTTCAAGAAGATATACCTAAACACCATTGCAAAGCGGGAAAAGGTGGATAACCTAAAGGGCGAGGAGGTCACAGGCTCTTTTACCTCGGCCGTAATGGGGGCTGTAAAGATCGCTCTGATAATATTCACGGTGCTTTCGGTGCTGGAGATAAACGGCGTAAACGTTACGTCACTTATCACCGGTCTCGGTATCGCCGGTGCCGTGGCAGGTCTTGCACTGCAGGATTTCATCAAGGATACGATCATGGGTCTTCGCATCGTGGCGGATAAGTTCTACCGGGTGGGAGACGTTATAAAGTATAACGACGTCGAGGGCATCGTCATCGAGTTCAACCTGCGGTCAACACGCATCCGCAGTATCGACACGCAGGACGAGATCACCATAAGCAACCGCAATATCGACGCTATCACAAAGCGCTCGCATCTTTACGATATAGATATCCCCATTTCCTATGACGAGGATTTCAGACGGATAAATGCGGTCATGTATTCCATAAGCAAGGATATAGGCGCCGCCGACGGCATCGAGTCCTGCCAGTATAAGGGAACACAGTCCTTCGACAGCTCGAATATCAAATACCGCATAAGGATATTCTGTATGCCCGAGGAAAGGCCGGAGCTTAGAAGAATGTGCCTCCGCATCGTTCAGAACCGCCTTGATGCAGAGGATATACATATTCCTTTCGATCAGCTGGATGTGCATACCTATCCCGCTGAAATACCCCTTCCCGCCAACGAGAGCGAGGATCGGGAATTGGTGAAGAATGAACAGTGAACAGTGAACAGTGAACAGTTAAGGCATCCGCCGGCAGCGGATGCCTTGCTGTTCATTTTTTAGTCCTCCGCTTCAAGGAGCAGGCAGGCGTTCTTTACGCAGTCGTCGCAGGAGCAGAGCATCCGTCCGCCCTTGACCCCCTTCAGCTCGCCGCAGTCGGTGCTGCCGCAAAGCTGCTCAAACCTGTCATGGAGCCTTTTCGCTTCGGCAGACATCGGTCTGCCCGAAAAGCCCCGCAGCCCCTGTATCATCTGCGCCGCACAGAGCGCCCCGCAGGTGGCGTTCAGCGTACCCATTCCCGTGCCGAAGCAGGCACCGAGGGCAAGCAGCTCCTCCTCGCTCTTTCCCAAAACATCCGCAAAGGCCAAAAGCACCGCCTGTGCGCAGTTGCGCCCTTGATGCTTGATGCCTGCCGCAGTTTCGCCCCTTGTCATTCCGATCATCCCTTTCATTGTGCTGATAGTCCTATCATAGCACCATTCAGCCAATATGTCAACCGCGGCAAACTCTGCTGAAAATATAAACACTTTGTAAATAATCTGTCATCCCTATTGACTTTTCCATAAAATGTAATTATAATTTCTATCATCAAAGCACCGCGGGCTTTGGTATTTCAGTGAAAGGATAAAACAGCTATGAACCGTCAGATCACTTCTGTCTTTACATACGGCTTTTTCGGCTTTAGCTTTTGGGCTAAGGTCTCTTTGCCGTGTGTGAGCTGATGAATGACGATCATAATTGTCAACCGTATTAAGGCAGCTTGGACACGTCCGGGCTGCCTTTTTTGTATTCGGAAACGGAGGAAATCAAAATGATAATCGTAATCAGAGACAAGGCAACAGAGGCACAGGTCAGCGAGCTTATGGATTGGCTCCACAGCTTCAACGTCAAGACAAATCTGGTAACAGGCGTGCATTCCCGCATCATCGGACTTATAGGCGACACCACCTCGATAGATATGGACGCAGTGCTGGCAAGAGAGCCCGTCGAGGCCGTCAAGCGGGTGCAGGAGCCCTATAAGAACGCCAACCGCCGCTTCCACCCGGACGATACAGTTATCGAGGTGAGCGGCAGACGCATCGGCGGCGGCAGCCTTGCAGTCATCGCAGGCCCCTGCTCCGTGGAGACCGAGGAGCAGCTGATGAAAACCGCTATAGCCGTAAAAAATGCAGGCGCGGACTTCCTGCGGGGAGGCGCATTCAAGCCGAGAACATCGCCCTATGCGTTTCAAGGGCTCGGCAAGGAGGGCATCGACCTGTTGATACAGGCAAGAAAGGAAACAGGCCTTCCCATAGTTACAGAGATCATGGATCTCTCCGACCTTGACCTTTTCGCGGATGTGGATATCGTGCAGGTGGGGGCGAGGAATATGCAGAACTTCACGCTGCTGAAGGCGCTGGGCAGATGTGATAAGCCGGTGCTGCTGAAGAGGGGGCTTTCGGCCACACTGCAGGAGCTGCTGATGAGTGCGGAGTACATCATGTCAGAGGGCAACAGCAAGGTGATACTCTGTGAGCGTGGGATACGCACGTTTGAGCCGGAGACGAGGAACACGCTGGACATATCGGCGGTGCCGCTGTTAAGGCAAAAGACGCATCTTCCGATAGTTATCGACCCGTCGCACGCAACGGGGATAAGCGGGCTTATCGAGCCGATGTCGTTAGCGGCGGTGGCAGCGGGAGCGGACGCATTGGAGATCGAGGTGCATATTGACCCGAAGAATGCGTGGAGTGACGGAGCGCAGTCGTTGACGCCGGAGCAGTTCGGAGCGTCGATGAAGAAGATCAGAGAGCTGGAGAGATTTATGCGGGGCAAAGAGGGTATTGCTATTTGAGCTGAAGTGTGATATAATCGTAAGCAGTAAGCACAAAGCTGCAAAACTAAACCGCGAAGCGCATTAAAGCGCGCGGTCAAGCCTCGCGCCAGAGGCTTGCGGGGTCAAGGGGCAGAGCCCCTTGCAGGGCGTGGGACAGCGTCCCACTTGGCTCGCGGAGCGAGACAACCGGCGCTGCACAAAGAAACAAAAGGGCACAACAGCAGGAACCCAAACCAAAGTAACGGGGACGATCCAAATGCAGCGCCGGAAAAGCAGTCCTCCAGCACTCGCAGGAAAGAGCGATAGCGATTTTCCGTCCGCAGGAACACAAAGCGACAGCCCAAACACCAGCTCCCGCACTCGCAGGAAAGAGCGCAAGCGATTTTCCGTCCGCAGGAACACAAAGCGACAGCCAAACACCACCTCCCGCACTCACAGGAAAGAGCGTCAGCGATTTTCCGTCCGCAGGAACACAAAGCGACAGCCCAAACACCACCTACTGCACTCGCAGGAAAGAGCGCAAGCGATTTTCCGTCCCCGATGAAGCCAACCGCGTTATAGCACAATTTTGCGAAAGCAGTAAAGAGCGCCAGTCCCCCGGCAAAGCAAGCCGAGGCCAACAAACGGCATACAGCTCGCCGGCGCAGCGAACATCAGCACCAAACCACCAAACGGAGATGATAAAATGAAATTCAGATGTACACTCAAAAGAGTCGTGGATGACTCCTATGATATCGAAATAGGCAGAAAGCTGCAGCAGAAGCTTGCGGATGACCTGCGCAACGGACTCGCCGGAGGGATAAAACGCTTCGCCGTGGTAACTGATTCCAACGTCCGGCCGCTCTATGCGGAGGGGATACTCTCAATGCTAAGGGATAAGGGCTATGCGGCGGAAATGTTCACTATCCCCGCCGGGGAAAAATCAAAGACCCGCGAGATGAAGGAGTTCGTCGAGGACGCTATGCTCGCTAAGGGCTTCCGCAGAGACTGCGCCGTTATCGCCGTCGGCGGCGGGGTGGTCACCGACCTCGCCGGCTTTACCGCCGGTACCTTCGGAAGGGGCGTGCCGTTCATTAATTATGCAACTACTCTGCTGGCAGCAGCCGATGCCTCCGTAGGCGGCAAGACCGCCGTTGATACCCCCCTCGCCACTAACCTTATCGGACTGTTCAATCAGCCGCTCAAGGTCTATATAGATATAGACTGCTGGAAAACTCTTCCTGCAAGACAGCTTTCCAGCGGGCTGGCCGAAACTGTCAAGCACGCCTGCCTCGGGGACAGAGAAATGTTTGAGTATCTGGAAAAGCATATAGACGATATCCTCGCCGGCGATGAGGAAGCCTGTGAGTATATCGCCGAGAAGAACTGCGATATAAAATACCGCGTCGTTATGCAGGACGAAAGAGAAAGCGGCCTGCGGGAGATCCTCAATCTCGGCCATACCGTCGGCAGAGCGATCGAGACAGTTTCGGATTATACCCTGCTCCACGGCGAGGCCGTGGCTATTGGGCTGGCCGCACAGGCAAGACTTAGCCGCAGCTTCGGCTATATGTCCGACGAGGACGTGAACCGTACAGAGCAGCTCCTTGTACGCGCCGGACTGCCTGTCCGTATCCCGGAGGGCATCAGCAGGGACGAGCTTCTGCGTAAGCTCTATACCGATAAAAAGGTGCGGGACGGAAGGCTTAGGTTCGTGCTGCAAAAGGGCATCGGTGAGGTCGTGCAGTTCGGCGAGAACGATTATGCCCGCCGTGTCTCCGAGGAGGAGATAGGGGCTGTGCTGGAGATGATGTGATGAATATCCGCCTGCCTTGACTTCGCAAAGGATAACGGAGAGCGGGCAGGCTATAACGCGAACGATAAGACCGCCTTTGTCCGGTGGCTGTAAAACACGGGAGGGATAGCTTTGAAAACTCCGCTGATAGTTATTGATATGCAGAACGATTACCTGTGGGAAAAACGCAAGGCGCGCTTCTCCTACGACACCCCCGCACTGACGGCGGCAGTGAACGGTCTGATACACGAGTATCACGATGCCGGGAACGATGTTATCTATATCCGGCATATCATACAGAACCTGCCCACCAACCGGCTGCTCTTCGGCTATTCCATAGCCGGCAGCGAGGGGGCGGAGCTTTACCCCGGCTTAGATACGGTCACAGACCTGTGCTTTGATAAGCTGGTGGGAGATGCCCTCTCCAATAAAAGGCTGCTCGCACTTGTCAAGGAGCGGGGATATGACGAGCTGCACCTCTGCGGGCTGGACGAATACGGCTGCGTGACCTCAACGGCTCTCGGAGCGAAAAAGCGGGGCATAGGCGTGAAGATAGTCCGCCGCGGCACCTGCACCGTGTTTCCCGCCGCCAAAGCAGAAAAGAAACGCGCAGCACTTGAAAGGGCCGGAGTGGAATATATCTGATCGGAGGAAAGTATGGATAAGCTTGTGATCCCCGGGAGGCTTTCGGGGAGCGTGGAGATACCCGCGTCAAAAAGCGTGGCGCATAGGCTTGTGATCGCCGCGTCGCTGGCGGAGGGAGAGTCGGTCATCACTAATGTATATCCCTCAAAGGATATCCTTGCCACAATAGGCGGGATGCGCGCCCTCGGCGCGGAGATAGACCTTGACGGCGATACCGCCCGGATAAGGGGCATCACCGCTCCGCCGAAGGAGGCCGTCATCGACTGCTGCGAAAGCGGCTCAACACTGCGGTTCCTTATACCCATAGCCGCAGCCCTCGGCGTCAAGACCACCTTCCTCGGACAGGGCAAGCTGCCGCAGCGCCCGATAACACCCTTCCTCGAGGAGCTGCCCCGGCACGGTGCGGAGCTTGATTACAGCGGCACTATGCCCTTTACCGTCTCGGGCAGGCTTGAGGCCGGGGAGTACCGCATGGGCGGGGATATCTCCTCACAGTTCATAACCGGCCTGCTGCTGGCAATGCCTCTGCTGAAGGGCGAGAGCCGCATTACCCTTACGACTCACCTTGAAAGCCGCCCCTATGTGGAGATAACCGCCGGCTGCCTCGAGCAGTTCGGCTGCCCCGTCGTAACGGACGGGAGGGGCTTTTCCGTCAGCGGCGGAGGTAAGCTTTCGCCCTGCAGCTGCGCTGTGGAGGGCGACTGGTCGCAGGCAGCGTTCTTTGAGGTCGCCAATTCGCTGGGCAGCTCCGTCACAATAAATGGACTGAATGTAAATTCCTATCAAGGTGATAAAAAAATCCTTGAAATTTGCAGAGAAATAGTGTATAATAAAAATAGTGCATTGCGCCCCTTTGAGCTGGACTGCTCCGACATACCCGATCTTGTGCCGATATTGGCGGTGCTGGGCTGCTTCTGCAAGGGCATCAGCCGCATTACCAATGCGGCAAGACTGCGCATCAAGGAAAGCGACCGCCTTGCCGCCGTGACCGACTGCCTCAACAGGATAGGCGGCAAAGTTACGGCCTGTGACGATATGCTGGAGATCAAGGGCGTGGGTGCTCTTGCGGGCGGCGAGGTGGAAAGCTTCAACGACCACCGCATTGCTATGGCTATGGCAATAGCCTCAACACGGTGCAGCTCTCCGTTATTAATAAGGAACGCCGAGTGCGTTTCCAAATCCTATCCCGGCTTTTGGGAGGACTTTGAAAGGCTCGGCGGCAATTGCCGGGAGGTCTGAAATTGGCAGAGGCTAAAAGAATACTCGGCGCTGCGGTCAGCATCATTGATGACGGCAGCGGAAAAATACTCCTTGTAAAGCGCTGCGACTGCGGCAAGTGGGGTCTGCCCGGCGGACTGCTGGAGTTCGGCGAGACCCTCGATCAGACCGCCCTGCGTGAAACGAAGGAGGAGACCGGCCTTGACGTTGAGATAGACGAGCTGTGGGGAGTGTATTCCGGGTTCATCTCACGTTCAACCGGCAATCAGCCCATAACGGCAGCGTTCACGGCGCATATAACGGGCGGGGAGCTTTTCTGCGACCATGTTGAAACGCAGGAGCTGCGCTTCTTCGGCCGCGATGAGCTGCCCGAGATATACAGCGCCCAGCACAGCGCTATGATAGAGGATTATTTCAGCGGCACTAAAGGGGCATTCAGATAATTTTTCAGAAATCGGAGGAAAAACAATGTCATCTACATGGAGCAATAAGATATCATTTTCCGTGTTCGGAGAAAGCCACGGACCCGCTATCGGTGTCTGCATGGATAACGTTCCTCCCGGAGAGAGCATCGACCTTGAAAAGATCATGCAGTTCATGGCCCGCCGCGCCCCCAAAAAGGACGGCACCACAACTGCCCGCAGTGAGGCGGATATGCCGCAGATAGTCTCCGGCTATTTCAACGGCAAGACTACCGGCACGCCCCTTACCGCACTTATAAAGAATACCGATCAGCATTCCGGCGACTATCTTAAGCTCTCCAAGCTGGCAAGACCCGGCCACGCCGACTATACCGGCGCTCTTAGATACCGGGGCTTTTCCGACCCGAGAGGCGGCGGGCATTTCTCCGGCAGACTGACAGCCCCCCTCTGCTTTGCAGGCGCAGTCGCGGCGCAGATACTTGAAAAGCGCGGCATCTATGTGGGTACACATATCGCCGAGATACATAAGATCAAGGACGATCCCTTCGACCCTATCAAGACCTCCCGCGAGGATATCATCGCCCTGCGCAGCCGCGAGTTTCCCGTCATCAACGAGAAAAAGGGCAAGCTGATGATCGCCGATATCAAGAAGGCAAAAGAGTGTCAGGACAGCGTCGGCGGCATAGTCGAGTGCATCGCCGTCAATGTTCCCGCAGGCATCGGCTCGCCTATCTTCGACGGGCTCGAGAATTCTATCGCCCACCTTATCTTCGGCATTCCCGCCGTTAAGGGACTGGAGTTCGGCGCGGGCTTTAACGCTGCAAGAATGCTCGGCAGCGAGAATAACGACGAGTTCTATGTGAACGATCAGGGCCATGTGGTGACAAGAACGAACTTCCACGGCGGCATCCTCGGCGGTATCTCCTCCGGTATGCCCATAACCCTCAGAGTCGCCTTCAAGCCCACTCCCTCGATCTCCCGCCCGCAGGAGACCGTGGATTATTCGGCTATGAAGAACGAAACTATCGCTATCAAGGGCAGGCACGACCCCTGCGTCGTTCCGAGAGCCGTTCCCTGCGTCGAGGCAGCAGTCAATATCGCACTGCTGAACCATATGCTCGACTATCCTAACTTCTGAAACGGGGGCAGACGGTTGGATAAATCTTACAGCAGTGATTTTAAGGGCGTTTCCACGGATATCTATAATCCGCGGGACGTTTACGAGGTCAAGATACTGCTGGCCTATTTCCTTAACAGGATAGACAGGCCGGTAACTCCCGCCCAAATGCTGGAAATAATCCGCAGCGATGACTGCGTCAGCTATTTTCTGTATGTCGAGGCCGTGGAGCAGATGAAGAAAAACGGCACCCTCGCCGTCGAGGAGCGTGAGGGAACAGAGTATTATGTGCTGACCGAGTCCGGCAGAGAGGGCGCAAGGAACCTCAAGGAGCTGGTCAGCAAATCCGTCCGGGACAGGATATATGCCTCCGGTCTCAAGCTCTTTGCAAAGCTCCGCGCCGAGCGGGAAATGAAATTCGATATCACCCCCGAGGGCTCCGGCTTTACAGTGCATTGCTGGCTCGAGGACGGAGATGTTTCCTTGCTCGATCTCAGGCTCTTCGCTCCCGATATCGAGCAGGCCGAGTTTGTTAAGTCCAAGATACTTATGAACCCCTCCGAGTTCTACAGCAGACTGCTGGATTACGTTATCGCAAACGAGGAGTATGTGCCGGATCTGAATGACGAGTGACAAGCCTGCCGCCGCGCAGGCTTTTGTTTTGCGTGTGCATTTGTGAAATGTGTACATATTGAACGGCGACAGTGGACACTTCATGCGCAAATGTGCAAAATCTTGAAAAAGCCCTTGACATTTGCTCTTGTTTGTGATAGAATAATAAAGCTGTCGGAAATGACGGAAGGTCAACGGCAGCGCGGCATCTTGAAAATTGAATAACAGCTTTTAAAACAAAACCCTTGAGAAATTCTTTTGAGGAAACTCGAAAGAGAAAACGTCGGGTACGACGGAGAAAAAACATACAGTCAGTGAAAAACTGAACAGGATAGCAAGGGCATCGAAAGGTGTCTTTGATATACAACTTTAATTAAGAGTTTGATCCTGGCTCA
>JAFSSS010000029.1 GCA_017450925.1 Ruminococcus sp.
CTTCGCTTTGCGCAACGTCAAGGAGAATTGACGTCATCTTTGATGACGTTGGTAATCATGACGGATAAGCCGGTCGTCAAGCAGGCTTGACACGGCAGATGATGTGCAGAGGCGTTAGCCGCGGGTCGTGCGGTGTTGCCTTAAGGACACCGTGAAGTTGGTGTCCCGCAAGGATGCAAAGAAATTCGTCTCCGACAGATCGCTGTTCAAGGCGCATTTTGATGCGAACCTCGAAGCCTTCAAGAAGAACTCTGCAAAGAGGGCTGCCCCCAAGAAGTGACCACGCATGGGTCAAAACAGATAACAGACACCAAAAGGGTATTCCTGCGTTATGCGCGGAATACCCTTTGTCATTGCGGTCTTTATTGACAGCTGGCGCTCACATCAGCGGGGCAAAAAGCTTGAGGATGCGTCCGGCGATCTTCATGGGCAGCTTTTCCTTTTCGATGACCTCCGGAGTTACAAGGCGGCACTTTTTCAGTGTCTCCTGGAAATCCCATTCGATCTCGCTGATGCAGGAGGTGCGGTAGAGATAAGTCGCGCACTCAAAATGGTGGTAAAGGCTGCGGTAGTCAAAGTTGATAGTTCCCACAACAGCCTTGGCATTGTCGCTGACAACGACCTTTGCATGGACGAAGCCGGGAGTGTATTCGTAAATCTTCACGCCTGCCTTGGTGAGGGACTTATAGTGGGTCTTAGCCAGCGAATAGGCGGCCTTTTTGTCCGGGATGCCCGGCAGGATTATCTTGACCTCAACTCCCCTCTTGGCGGCGTATTTGAGAGCCGCCTCCAGCTCATTGTCAAGTATCAGATAGGGGGTCATGATATGGACGTAGCTGATAGAGCGGTAAAGGATATCGACATAAACGCACTCGCCGACTCTTTCGCCGTCAAGGGGCTGGGTGCAGTAGGGCATAACAAAGCCGTCGGTCTTTTCCGAGGGATAGGAGATCTGACATTCGTCCCATTTCGGTTCAGCCTCGGTCATGTTCCACATCTGCAGGAACATCAGAGTAAAGCTCTGCACTGCCGAGCCCTTGAGCATTACAGCCGTATCCTTCCAGTGGCCGAAGCGCTCGATGCGGTTGATGTACTCGTCCCCAAGGTTTACGCCGCCGTTGAAGGCCACCTTGCCGTCGATGACAAGTATCTTGCGGTGGTCGCGGTTATTGTAGGAGGTGGATATGAAGGGTCTGAGCCGTGAGAAGGACTTGCACTTTATCCCGTGCTTTTCCAAAAGCTGGGGATACTCGTGAGAGAGGGTGGATATCTCGCACATTCCGTCGAACATAACCCGGACATCCACGCCGTGGGCGGCCTTATCTATCAGTATATTGAGGATGCTGCCCCACATAAGACCCTCGTCGATGATGAAGTATTCAAGGAAGATGAACTTCTCGGCGGCCTTAAGCTGCGGGATCATCGCATTGAACTTGTCCTCGCCCAAGGGAAAGAACTTCACCTGTGTGTTTTCAAATATCGGGAAACGGCCTGTGCGGTTGAGATAGTAGCTAAGGTCGGCAGTACCGGAGTCGATGACCTCTTGGTTGACCACCGTCATCGGATCCTGCTTGATAAGCTTTCTTGAGCCCTTTACAAGCTCGGCCAGACGTCTTTTTTCCTCCCGGTGACCCACATCCAGCTGTGTGAACAGCAAAAACAGCGCCGTCGGGATCGGTATGAACATGAACAGTCCGCACCAGGTAAGCTTTGCGCTGGAGTCCATATCCGTATTTATCAGATAGAGAAGCATGATCACCAGAAAGATCACGCGGAACACTTGAAAATACGGTATCGCTGAAAAGAAATTATAGGCGAGGAATACCAGCCCCACCTGCACCAGTATCAGCAGGATAAAGAATCCGATACGGCTGAATATCAGCCTTTTCAGACCCTTCTGCCTCTTTGGCAGCAGTCTTGTCACCTGTGACGATTCTTTTTCCTTCATGGATCTTGCCCCCTTAAACTTACATAATGCTGCATTTGCATGGTTGTGCCCATGCGCCCAACTTCCTCGCCCCAAGCTTTGTGCAGAGCTGCTACTTTGATCGGCTCGGGGCTGACAAATATTCAGCTCTGCAAATCAGCATTTGCAGGGGCGTGCCCCTGCACCCAACGCCCTCGCCCTCAGCCTTGTGCAGAACTATTACTGTGACTGGCTCGGGGTTGACGATTGTTCAGCGCTATAAATCAGAATTTACTGATTTATTATAACACAATCCGTGTCAAAATGCAACCCCGCAGGAAAAAGATGCTCCAAATTCTGCTGCAGATCGCTGCAAACAGCAGAACACCGTTAATAGTTGATAATGGATAGTTGACAGTTGATAAAGAAAGGAGCGCCCGCAGGGAGCCCTCCTTAATTATCCATTATCCACTGTCAACTGACATATTGCCCGATCAGCGTATTTTCATCAGCACCTCTCGAATATCCCCGCCAATGCAGATGCTCCGCTCACCGATCTCGTCGGGGGCATAGGCCTCGCTGTAGTTCAGACAGGCATAGACTGCATTCGGGTTGCCTGCCGTCATTCTCCAGAAGGGGTACTTAATGATGACCGGCGTGTTGAAGCCCACGCCAAGCTCTAAAAACAGGATGTGCTGACCTTCATGTGCCTGCAGGAAGTCGTCATAGCGCTCTGACGCCCTGTGCCAGCCCTCGTCCTCAACGAATTTGTCATCGCATCTTAAATTTATCGTCATGGGCTTGCCGCACCTCGGGCATTTCGGTATCAGTTCAGAGGGGATCTTCATATCCTCCTGAAACTCTATCATGTCCTTGACGGTCGCCTCGTTGTCGTAGGTCTGACTGTGGCAGGGCTCGCTGCACTGGAACAGCCCGTAATCGCCTTGAGTGTAGAACAGCCGGCTCTTGTCAAAGCCCGCCTTTTGGAACTGGTGATCGACATTTGTGGTGATAACGAAATAGTCCTTGTCCTTCACAAGCTGTAGCAGCGTTTTGTATGTGCCGTTGTCGATGTCGGTATAGCGGTTGCACCAAATGTTCCTCGACCAGTAAGCCCACATTTCCTCCGGGGTCTCAAAGGGGTAAAAGCCGCCGGAGTACATATCGTGAAAGCCGTACTTGGCTTCAAAATCAGAGAAGCATTTCTCAAAGCGCTCACCCGAATAGGTAAAGCCCGCAGCGGTGGAAAGCCCTGCGCCCGCACCGATAACAACAGCCTCTGCTGTCTGCAGTTCCTTTTTCAGACGTTCAGTCTCTGCCGAGTAGTTTTTTGTAGTATTCATGATCGTCCTCCTTGAACACATTGAAGATCACTTTTATATCGCTGTTTTTGCGGAACTCTCTCACGGTACGCACAGCGATCTCTGCCGCCTTGTCCTGCGGAAAGCCGAACACACCGGTCGAAATACAGCAGAATGCTATCGACTGTACATTATTTTGTACAGCTAAGTCAAGACAGCTCCTGTAGGAGCTTTCAAGAAGCCTGCAGTGCCTGTCGGTGAGCCGTCCCTGCACGATCGGCCCGACAGTGTGTATCACATACTCACAGGGCAGGTCATAGGCCGGGGTGAGCTTGGCTCTGCCTGTGGGCTCCTCGTGACCCTGCTGCTCCATGATCTGACCGCACCTGTACCGCAGACGAACCCCCGCAAAGGTGTGTATGCAGTTGTCGATACAGCTGTGACAGGGCTGCCAGCAGCCGGTCATCCCCGAATTGGCGGCGTTGACTATCGCACCGCACCGCAGCGTGGTTATATCGCCCTTCCAAAGGTATATGCCCTCCTCGGCGGGAGCAAGCTCTGCTATGTCAGTAATGCCCTTGCTCTTGGTCAGCTCCGTCAGATATTCGTCCTCCGCCTGCAGGTAGGCCTCCTCCGCTTTCACGGCAGGACGGATATTCACAAGGCTTCGGTAGAGTCTGAATCTCTCCGCTTCGCTTTCGGGTATCTCTATCCTGCCGAGGTCACCGCGCTCGGCAAGGAGGCAGCTTATCAAGTATTCTGCTTTGCTCACGGTATCGCCGTCCTTTCATTTTCTTTCCCTGCTGTGTTCATTATAGCAGAAAAGCATAGACCGCACAAGTACGCACTTTTATGTGCCTAAGTTACCAAAAGGTGACTGTTGTGCAATATTGCAGCTTCGGGAGTCTTTTCAAAATGTAAAAAAATTGTAAACAGGTGATCCGGCTTGCCTTTTGAACCCATGTATGCTATAATGAATGTAACATTCTTTTTTGAACCAAAAGAGGTGCGCTATGCTGAAAAAGGAAGAACTGCCCGACTGTCCCGTTGCGACAACGGTACAGCTTATCGGAAACAAGTGGAAGCTGCTGATACTTAGAAACCTCCTTTCCCGCCCGTGGCGGTTCAACGAGCTGCGGAAAGACCTTGAGGGCATCAGTCAGAAGGTGCTGACCGAGAGCCTGCGGTCAATGGAAAGCGACGGCATCATCGTCCGCACGGTCTATGCAGAGGTGCCGCCGAGAGTGGAGTATTCTCTAAGCGAGCTTGGCGAAACGCTCCGCCCCATACTGGATGCTATGCAGGCGTGGGGGAAGGACTACAAGGAAAGGCCGGAGTAAGTCTGCCGTTTGGGATGCTTGCTGCGGGGCAGGCTGTTAGCTGTTTTTCCGTAAAAATATATAGGCAACACCGCACGACCCGCGGCTAACGCCTCTGCACATCATCTGCTTGCCAGCTTTCCGTCATATTACCCAAATTCTCCTTGACTTGCGTCAGCAAGCCTGCGTCGAATTTAGGCAATCTGACGAAAAGCTGGAC
>JAFSSS010000030.1 GCA_017450925.1 Ruminococcus sp.
CGTCCAGCTTTTCGTCAGATTGCCTAAATTCGACGCAGGCTTGCTGACGCAAGTCAAGGAGAATTTGGGTAATATGACGGAAAGCTGGCAAGCAGATGATGTGCAGAGGCGTTAGCCGCGGGTCGTGCGGTGTTGCCTTAAGCAATCATAAGGAGATGATGCGCTATGGGCAAGTACTGGAATGAAGAAATGGAGTGCATGGAGCCGGACAAGATGCGTCAGCTGCAAAGCGAAAGACTCGTCAAACAGGTAAAGCACGTCTGGGACAATGTACCCTACTACCGTAAGAAAATGGAAGAGAAGGGCGTAACGCCCGATGATATCAAGGGGATAGAGGATCTGCACAAGCTGCCGTTCCTGTCAAAGGCCGACCTAAGGGACGCTTATCCGTTCGGGCTGCTGGCAAAGCCGCTTTCGGAATGTGTGAGGATACACTCCACCAGCGGAACTACCGGCAAGAGGGTCGTGGCTTTTTATACACAGCATGATATCGACCTCTGGAACGACTGCACCGCAAGAGCCATTACGGCTGCGGGCGGCACAAAGGAGGATGTGGTGCAGGTCTGCTACGGCTACGGACTTTTCACCGGCGGAGCGGGTCTTGACGGCGGCTCCCATAAGGTGGGCTGTCTGACGTTGCCTATGTCCTCGGGAAATACCGAAAGACAGATACAGTTCATGGAGGATCTCGGAGCTACTATCATCTGCTGCACGCCCTCGTATGCGGCGTATATCGGCGAGACTGTGAAGAAAATGGGCAAATCTCCCGACGATCTGAAGCTTAAAGCGGGCATCTTCGGCGCAGAGCCGTGGACCGAGGAAATGCGTCACGAGATCGAGAAGAGCCTGGGCATCAAGGCCTATGATATCTACGGCCTTACCGAGACCAGCGGACCGGGTGTGGCATTCGAGTGCGAGTGCCAGACGGGTATGCACATAAACGAGGATAACTTCATAGCAGAGATCATCGACCCGGATACCGGCGAGCCTCTGCCGGACGGCACAAAGGGCGAGCTGGTGTTCACCTCCATAACCAAAGAGGCCTTCCCGCTTTTGAGATACCGCACAAGGGATATATGCGTGCTGACAAGAGGCAAGTGCGCCTGCGGAAGAACGCTGGTCAAAATGGCCAAGCCTATGGGACGCTCGGACGATATGCTTATCATACGCGGCGTGAACGTGTTCCCGTCACAGATCGAGACCGTACTGCTCAAGCACAGCAACGCAAGCCCCAACTATCAGATCGTTGTGGGACGCGAGAACAACAACGACACCTTCGAGATCCGCGTGGAGCTTACCGAGGAGATGTTCAGCGACACTATCCGCTCTATCGAGGAGCTGGAGAAGAAGATCGCCGGAGATATGCATACGGTTCTTGGCATCAAGGCGAAGATCAGACTTGTGGAGCCTAACTCCATACCCCGCTCCGAGGGCAAGGCAAAGCGCGTTATCGACACGAGGAACCTGGTCTGATGAGCCTGGGCGTACTTTTTGCGGTGCCGGCTGAGGTGGTGGAGCATATACGCTCGCTGCCGATGCGTGAGCGCCCGGTGTATATCTCCGAGGAGCTGGAGGAGCTTTACTTTGAGGACTATCCCGAGCGGACGGCCGAGCTTGACAAGGCGTGGGACGCTATCCACCGTTCACTGACGGACGGCACTCTCTCCTTTGACTGCGGGGAATATCCGCTGGGGGGAGTTATTCTCGGGGGAGAGGTATTATACTTTGACGGCGAGGAGTTTGACGACTACATCATAACCGCCAAGAGCCCGGAGGAGGTCGCTGTGCTGGCCGAGGGGCTGGACAGGCTCACCAAGGCGAGGTTCAAGCGGGGCTATGACAGCATCGACGGGACATATCCCGAGCCCTTATCTAAGGAAGACATGGAATACTCGTGGGAGTATCTCGAGGACGCGGTGCCGTTCTTTCGGCACGCGGCCAAGCAGGGACTGTGGGTGCTGTTCACGGCGGATCAATGATCGCAAGAAACAACAGAAATTCAGACGGGAGTGATATTAATGTCTATAAAGCAGTTATCAATATTTGCAGAAAACAGGCCGGGAAGGCTCAACAACATCACGCATCTGCTGGCGGTGAACGGGATAAACATCCGGGCGATGAGCGTGGCTGATACGAAGGATTTCGGCATTCTGCGGCTTATCGTGAACGATGCCGACAAGGCAGTGGCGGCTCTTAGAGAGGGCGGCTGTGCGGTGACGGTATCAAAGGTGCTGGCGATACGCATCGAGGACAAGCCGGGCGGACTTGCGGGAGCGATGCAGGTGCTTTACGACAACAACGTGAGCGTTGAGTATATGTACTCGGCTTTTGTGAGCGAGAAGAATTCAGAGGCATATCTTATTCTCCGCGCAGACAGCAACGAGTCGGCGGAGCAGGCCTTTGAGGGAAGATACAAGCTGCTGACGCAGGATGAACTTTTGAAGATGTGATCCTCGGGGCTGATTATTTAGTGTGAAAACGGGCGCTCTCCCTAAACGGGGAGAGCGCCCGTCTTCGCCGGGAGCCGTCCCTGCATCAGCCCCGTATTCTGCGGCCGGAAAAAATTTTCCGAACAAAGTGAGTGAAAACCCTCTTCCTTTGCGAATATATAAGTGAAGGTACCTTTCAGAAGAAAAGTGGTGATGAATATGACCGACGAGAAGCTGCTGGATATGATGCGTCAGAATGACGAGGCGGGACTTGAGATGCTTATGAAAAAGTATCGCAGGCTGGTGGAGTATATTGCGGCTAAGATGCTGTCGTCGGAGAACGACAGAGAGGAGACTGTTATGGACACGTTCTATAAGGTATGGGCTAACCGGGGGCAGATAGATATTTCCCGGATGAGCCTTAAAAACTATGTCTCGATGACAGCTGCCGGCTGCACCGTCGATAAGCTGCGGAGGATAACCAAGGGCGAGCCGGTCGATCCCCTCGAGGATGATCTTGAGCTGGAGCTTGACCTCGATAACGAGGCCGCCCGCCGCATAAATCTTGATATAATCAAGTGCTGCGTGAGGGAGATGCCCTCGCCGGACAGGGAAATATTCATCGACCGCTATTATTTCGAGATGAGCGTCAGGGAGATCGCCGCGAGGCGGGGAGTCAAAGAGAAAAAGGTGTGGAACATACTCTCGCGCCGCAAGGCGGCACTGAAAAAGGCACTTATCAAGGGAGGGATAATTTTATGAGCAAGCTTACAGAAATAATGAAGCAGATCCCTCTGGACGAATTGACGGGAGATGTAGAAATGAAAGAAAGCAGAAATAATAGGATCGAGGCCTCCGGCGGCGGAGCAATGGTAAAAAGGCGCATAGGTGTTATCGGGACGGCGGCAGCCTGTGCAGTGGTGGCGGCAGGAGGAGCATTTGCTTATTCCAAGCTGTCGAAGTCGCCGTCAAGCAGCCGGGCAGAGGAGATCACAAGCAGCGCACAGGTCAGCCCCGAGAGCAATGCTCCGGCGGCTGTGGAGGAGCTTATCATCGGTCCGGTCTTAAAAATGCACCACGGCAAGGATATGAACGACCATATTGCCGTGATCAATCTTATCGTTGAGGAGCTGCAGGGAGACATTGATTTTGACCGCACCGTAGCTGCCGTGCTGCCGGACGGGAATAGGGTCGGCCTTGAAAACACAGAGGTGAGTGTGCTGGGTGACAAGCCCGAGAACAACATCAACTATCAGTCGGTATATACCGGGGTGATTCCTCTGACCAAGCTGGGCGTGGGGGACGGCGATGTTATCAAGCTTACTGTGGATGACCTCTACGACAAGAACGGCACTAAGCTGGCGGAGGGTCACTACGAAAAGGAGATCACGATAAATCTTCCCGACAGTAACAGCTCTCACAGCTATCAGCAGCTGCTTGACGAGGCTGTTATCCCGGGGTGGACGGACGAAAGCGGAGAGCATCAGTTCGACAAGAGCGGTGCGAAGCTTTATGACGGCAGAGGCAATATGACTCAAAGGGGATTTGAGGGCATGAGCATCGAGAAGGTGGCAGAGGTATCTGCCGAGGGAAGATACTATGTACCTGTGATCGGGATCTTCTGCGACCGGGATGCAGACGGACAGCCCACCCGTGACAGCCTGTTCCTCTCGACCGAGCCGGACAAGGCGCTTAGCGTGACCAACAAGATATATCTCAAATCGGCTGACGGCAAACAGATCAGCCCGCTGGGCGAGGGCTGGAAGGCCAGCGGCAAGGATACGATGATCTGCGCTCCCACATTTGATGTTAGTGAGCTGGGACTTAAGTCCGGCGACAAGGCAACGCTGGTGATCAGTCATCTTCTGACCGGCGGCGGAGACACTATCGCACAGGGAGAGTTCACGGCGGAGATAACTATGTTCTGAACGCAGGGAATGATTAAGGCAACACCGTACGACCCCTGTGCATCAGTATGCGCAGCCTCAACTGGCGTTGAGGCTCAGATTTTCGTCAGATTGCCTAAATTCGACGCGGGCTTGCGAGCGAAGTGTGCTTCGCTTTGCGCAACGTCAAGGAGAATTTGGGTAAGATGACGGAAAGCTGGCAAGCAGATGATGTGCAGAGGCGTTAGCCGCGGGTCGTGCGGTGTTGCCTTAAAGGCACTTCTGCTGCATCGTGAAATGCTCCCCTTTTGTTAGACAATGTGGTATAATAGAGATATACCAATTTGAAATCTAACGAAAGGGGGCATTTTTATGCCTAAAGGAAAGCCGAACAAGAGATATACACCTGAATTTAAGATTATGGTCGTGGAGACGATGCAAAAAGAAAGGTTAAGTCATAGAGAAGTAGAGAAACAGTTTGAATTACCTCATAGACGTGCTGCCGAATGGGAACGCATCTACCTTGAGGAAGGTAAAGAAGGGTTCTATGTTGAGCGCAGAGGACGCAAGTCGACAGGAGGTACTGCAAAGCTGAAGAAGGAAGTCGAAGAAGATCTCATAGCAGAGGTACAGCGTCTTCGTGCGGAGAATGCATACTTAAAAAAATTGAATGCCTTGGTTTCCGAAAGGGTACGGCAAGAGAAAAAGCACAAGTGATTTGGGAACTGAGGCATGAATTCAAGATAGGTCTGCTCATTGATGTTGCCGGAATCCCTCGCAGCACCTATTACTATTACAGCAAGCAATTCAATGATCCGAAACCGGATAAGTATGCAGCGATCAAGGAGGATATACGCAGGATATATGATGAAAGCAAAGGACGCTATGGCTATCGCAGGATAACGAAAGAACTGAGAAAAACGCATAGGATAAACCACAAGAC